>NZ_JBHVWN010000002.1:219818-295528 GCF_042882275.1 Streptomyces sp. NPDC058231
TGTCGCTGCTGGGGCCCCCGGCGGCCGGGCCCGTTGGGGGGTTGGGCTTTCTCGTCAACCCCCCCCCCCCCCCCCCGACAGGCTGGTTCACGTCCAGCCGACGCCTGAGATCAGCTGCAACCGCTGGTCGAGCCGCAGCCCTCGCAGATGTAGCAGGACCCGGCGCGCTGCATCTTCGTACCGCAGGAGAAGCAGAGCGGCGCGTCCGCGCTGATACCCAGCTGCATCTCGACGAGCTCCGCCGAGGTGTGCGCCGTCCTCGGAGCAGGCTTCTCCGCCTCCTGCGGAGCGGCCACCACCTTCAGCGGCTCCGTCCGGAGCGGGGCGGACTGGGCCAGGCTCTCGATGTCCAGCTCCTCGTCCTCGAGGGACGGCTCGTACGAACCGGTGTCGAGGTGACGCTGACGCTCCTCGGCCGAGTGGATGCCGAGTGCCGAGCGGGTCTCGAAGGGCAGGAAGTCCAGCGCCAGGCGGCGGAAGATGTAGTCGACGATCGACTGCGCCATCCGCACGTCCGGGTCGTCCGTCATGCCGGCCGGCTCGAAGCGCATGTTGGTGAACTTCGAGACGTACGTCTCGAGCGGGACACCGTACTGCAGACCGACCGAGACGGCGATGGAGAAGGCGTCCATCATGCCGGCGAGGGTGGAACCCTGCTTGGACATCTTCAGGAAGACCTCACCGAGACCGTCGTCCGGGTAGGAATTGGCGGTCATGTAGCCCTCGGCGCCGCCCACCGTGAAGGAGGTGGTGATGCCGGGACGGCCCTTGGGGAGACGCTTGCGGACCGGGCGGTACTCGACGACCTTCTCGACCGCGGTACGGATGGTCTCCTCGGCCTTGGCGGTGACCTCGGCCTTCTCCTTCTCCTTGGTCTTGGCGGAGAGGGGCTGGCCGACCTTGCAGTTGTCGCGGTAGATCGCGAGCGCCTTGACGCCCATCTTCCACGCCTCGAAGTAGACCTCTTCGACGTCCTCGACAGTGGCCGTCTCGGGCAGGTTCACCGTCTTGGAGAGCGCGCCGGAGATCCACGGCTGGATGGCCGCCATCATGCGCACGTGACCCATCGCGGAGATGGAACGCTCGCCCATGGCGCAGTCGAAGACCTCGTAGTGCTCGGTCTTCAGGCCGGGGGCGTCGATCACGTTGCCGTTCTCGGCGATGTGGGCGACGACCGCCTCGATCTGCTCCTCCTGGTAGCCCAGGCGCCGCAGAGCCTGCGGGACCGTGCCGTTCACGATCTGCATCGAGCCGCCGCCGACGAGCTTCTTGAACTTGACCAGGGCGAGGTCGGGCTCAAGGCCGGTGGTGTCGCAGGACATCGCGAGACCGATGGTGCCGGTCGGCGCGATGACCGAGGCCTGCGCGTTGCGGAAACCGTTCTTCGCGCCGAGACGGATGACGTCCTGCCAGGCCTCCGTGGCCGCGGCCCAGATCGGGTTGTCCAGGTCGTCCACGTGGACGGCCGCGGCGTTGGCGTCGGCGTGCTGCTTCATGACGCGCTGGTGCGGCTCGGCGTTGCGGGCGTAGCCCTCGTACGGGCCGACGACCGCGGCGAGCTCGGCGGAGCGCCGGTACGACGTGCCGGTCATCAGCGAGGTGATGGCACCGGCGAGCGCGCGGCCGCCGTCGCTGTCGTACGCGTGACCGGTGGCCATCAGCAGGGCGCCGAGGTTGGCGTAGCCGATACCCAGCTGCCGGAAGGCACGGGTGTTCTCGCCGATCTTCTCGGTCGGGAAGTCGGCGAAGCAGATGGAGATGTCCATCGCCGTGATGACGAGCTCGACGACCTTGGCGAAGCGCTCGGACTCGAAGGACTGGTTGCCCTTGCCGTCGTCCTTGAGGAACTTCATCAGGTTCAGCGAGGCCAGGTTGCACGAGGTGTTGTCCAGGTGCATGTACTCGCTGCACGGGTTCGAGCCGTTGATCCGGCCGGACTCGGGGCAGGTGTGCCAGTGGTTGATCGTGTCGTCGTACTGGATGCCCGGGTCGGCACACGCCCAGGCGGCCTCCGCCATCTTGCGGAAGAGGGACTTGGCCTCGACCTCTTCGATGACGTCGCCGGTCATCCGGGCACGCAGCCCGAACTTGCCGCCGGACTCGACGGCCTTCATGAACTCGTCGTTCACGCGGACCGAGTTGTTGGCGTTCTGGTACTGGACGGACGTGATGTCGTCGCCGCCCAGGTCCATGTCGAAGCCCGCGTCGCGCAGGGCGCGGATCTTCTCCTCCTCCTTGACCTTGGTCTCGATGAAGTTCTCGATGTCGGGGTGGTCGACGTCGAGAATGACCATCTTGGCCGCACGGCGGGTGGCGCCACCGGACTTGATCGTTCCGGCGGACGCGTCGGCGCCGCGCATGAAGGAGACAGGTCCTGAGGCGTTGCCGCCGGAGGACAGCAGCTCCTTGGAGGAGCGGATACGGGAGAGGTTCAGGCCGGCGCCGGAGCCGCCCTTGAAGATCATGCCCTCTTCCTTGTACCAGTCGAGGATCGACTCCATGGAGTCGTCGACGGCCAGGATGAAGCAAGCCGAGACCTGCTGCGGCTGGGGCGTGCCGACGTTGAACCACACCGGCGAGTTGAAGCTGAAGATCTGGTGCAGGAGGGCGTAGGCCAGCTCGTGCTCGAAGATCTCGGCGTCGGCAGGAGAGGCGAAGTAGCTGTAGTCCTCGCCCGCCTTCCGGTACGTCTTCACGATCCGGTCGATCAGCTGCCGCAGACCGGTCTCGCGCTGCGGCGTGCCGACAGCTCCGCGGAAGTACTTGCTGGTGACGATGTTGACCGCGTTCACCGACCAGAAGTCGGGGAACTCGACGCCACGCTGCTCGAAGTTGATCGAGCCGTCGCGCCAGTTGGTCATGACGACGTCACGACGCTCCCACGCCACCTCGTCGTACGGATGCACGCCGGGGGTGGTGTGGATGCGCTCGATGCGCAGGCCCTTGGTCGGCTTGGATCCCTTGGCTCGGGAACCTCGTGCCGGGCCGCTCGCCGTCTCTGTCATGCCGCCTCCCATATGGGCAAAAACGCCCTGAAGTGCCCAGAACTTCCCGGGGCACAGTGTGTGTCTGATGCTTCGGATGCCGCGCACAGCACCCGGAGCAGGTCTGTAAAGCCGCCCTGCCGCCGATCCCACAGCCCTGTGAGATCAGCGGGTGTCCTGCTCAGTCGGCGGCGGCAGCAGGAACAGGGACCTCAAGGGGCTCGCCTGTCCCGCATCCCTGCACGGAAGGCCGTCGTTCGCGGAGTTCCGCGATGGCGGCCTCGAAGTCTTCAAGTGAGTCGAACGCCCGGTACACGGACGCGAAGCGCAGGTACGCGACGAGGTCGAGTTCCCGCAGGGGGCCCAGTATGGCCAGACCCACGTCATGAGTGGTGAGCTCGGCGCTCCCGGTGGCGCGCACCGCCTCCTCGACCCGTTGGCCGAGCTTGGCGAGGGCGTCCTCGGTGACCGGTCGCCCCTGGCACGCCTTGCGCACGCCGGAGATGACCTTGGTCCGACTGAAGGGTTCGGTCACTCCGCTGCGCTTCACCACCATCAGCGAGCAGGTCTCCACCGTCGTGAAACGGCGTGAGCAGTCGGGGCACTGGCGGCGACGCCGGATCGACGTGCCGTCATCGGTGGTGCGACTGTCGACGACCCGGCTGTCGGGGTGCCTGCAGAAGGGGCAGTGCATGGCTCCGAACCCTCCTTCACAGCACGACTGAATAGCCTCTTCAGGTCCCGTCAGGGGCCTTCGAAGCAGCCATAAGCATAGGCGATGACCACGACCGGATCGACCGCGGACCACAACTTCTGGGTGGCTGGAACAATCCAACCACTAGATCTTGGGTTTGGTGGCACATTCGGCCCTGGCGCGTGTCGCGCGCCCCGGGCGGCGTACAGGCGACGCGCGGCCGCCCACGAGGTTACGGGACAGCCCCGGCCACCCGGAGCGGGGGGCACCGGGAACAGGACCGCGACGACTGCCCGAAGACGCCCGGCGCCGGACCGTGACGAACACCGATGGGCACCCCGCGAGGGAGCGGCGCGGCGGCGAACGCTACCGTAATGGTCCGAATTGCCGCACGCCCGGAGCGCATGGCCGATCGGGCTCGACCGGCCCTCCGTTCCGGACCCGGACCCGGAGCGGAACGCAGCCGGACCGGCGCCCGGACCTCGCTCATACACCTCACAGTGAACACCGAACAGACTTTTATTCGTTTTTCACTCGAACGTGTGTTTGGCGCAACCTTTCGAAAGCTACTACCGTTGTCCAGCTAGGGAGACCATTCGAGAGGGGCCGACGTGACCACCACCGCAGACAGTGCCACCATCACTGCCCAGGACCGCTCCCAGAGCCGACTCCAGCCGGTGCATGCCATGAATGACTCAATCACGAACACGGAGCCGGAGCCGGCACGGCCAACACGCTCGTTGCCCGGCCGACCTCCAGGAATCCGAGCGGACAGCTCGGGGCTCACCGACCGCCAACGGCGGGTGATCGAGGTCATCCGGGACTCCGTGCAGCGCCGGGGGTACCCGCCTTCGATGCGGGAGATCGGTCAGGCGGTGGGCCTGTCCAGCACGTCCTCCGTCGCCCATCAGCTGATGGCTCTGGAACGCAAGGGTTTCCTGCGCCGCGACCCGCACCGCCCCCGGGCGTACGAGGTCCGCGGATCGGACCAGCCCAGCACGCAACAGACCGACACGACCGGCAAGCCCGCGGCCTCGTACGTGCCGCTGGTCGGCCGGATCGCGGCCGGTGGTCCGATCCTCGCCGAGGAATCGGTCGAGGACGTCTTCCCGCTCCCACGCCAGTTGGTAGGAGACGGCGAACTCTTCGTCCTCAAGGTCGTCGGTGACTCGATGATCGAGGCGGCCATCTGTGACGGCGACTGGGTCACCGTCCGCCGTCAGCCCGTCGCGGAGAACGGCGACATCGTGGCCGCGATGCTGGACGGCGAGGCCACGGTCAAGCGCTTCAAGCGGGAGGACGGTCATGTATGGCTGCTTCCGCACAACTCCGCGTACCAGCCGATCCCCGGTGACGAGGCGACCATCCTCGGCAAGGTCGTGGCGGTGCTGCGGCGGGTCTGAAGAGACACCGGCTCCGACCGGACCCCGGGATCCGCTGCGCCGGTCCCGGGGTCCTTTCTGTGCGGCCGGGGCCGGCCCGCCGCAACCAGGCGTCGTGGCCCGACTGCTCATCCCGATCGGCGGAGAGGAGCGGGAATCCCGGACGGAGACCGCGGTCACTTCCCGTCGGCCTTGGCGGCGGCATCGATCGCCGCGAGGGAGCGACGCGCCTGACTGCGGTCCGTCGTGTACCAGAAGTCGGGTAGCGACGCCCGCAGATAGCTCCCGTACCGGGCATTTGCCAGCCTCGGGTCGAGCACGGCGACCACGCCCTTGTCACCCGTGGCCCGGACGAGACGGCCGGCTCCCTGAGCCATCAGCAGCGCGGCGTGGGTGGCCGCGACGGCCATGAAGCCGTTGCCGCCCGCTTCCTCGACCGCTTTCTGCCGGGCGCTCATCAGCGGGTCGTCGGGGCGCGGGAACGGGATCCGGTCCATGATCACCAGCTGGCAGCTCGCTCCCGGTACGTCGACACCCTGCCAGAGCGAGAGCGTGCCGAAGAGGCAGGTCGCCGGGTCGGCCGCGAAGTTCTTGATCAGCTCCCCCAGCGTCTCCTCGCCCTGCAGCAGGATCGGCTTGTCGAGCCGCCCGCGGAGCTCCTCGGCGGCCGCCTGCGCCGCGCGCATGGAGGAGAAGAGCCCCAGCGTGCGCCCGCCGGCGGCCTCCACCAGTTCGGCGAGCTCGTCCAGCATGTCCGTGCGCGAACCTTCTCGGCCGGGCGTGGCCAGGTGCCTGGCGACGTACAGGATGCCCTGCTTCGGGTAGTCGAAGGGCGATCCGACATCGAGGCCCTTCCACTGGGGGATGTCCTCGCCCGCGGTGCCCTCGGGGGCCAGCCCCAAGGACGCGCCGACGCCGTTGAAGTCCCCGCCGAGCTTGAGCGTGGCCGAGGTGAGGACGACCGACCTTTCGGCGAAGAGCTTCTCGCGCAGCAGCCCGGAGACGGAGAGCGGGGCGACGCGCACGGAGGCGCCGAAGCGGTCGTGCCGCTCGTACCAGACGACGTCGTACTCGGATCCCTGGGTGATCCGCTCGGCGACCCCGTGGATCGTCTCCACCGAGGCCATGGCCTGCTTGCGGACGGCGTCCTCGTCCTGGACGGACTTGTCGCGGGTGGATCCCAGGGCTGTGATCACCGTACGAGCGGCGTCGCGGAGCGCCATCAGGGCGTATCCGAGGTCCTCCGGGACCTCTTCCAGGCGGCCGGGGAGAGCCAGCTCCATGACCCGCTCGAAGCCCTCCGCGGCGGTCTGCAGGGCGTCGGCGGCCTTCTCGTTGACCAGCTTCGCCGCGCGGCGCACGGCCCTGTTCACCTGGCCGGGGGTGAGCTCGCCGGTGGCCACTCCGGTGACCCTGGAGACCAGCTCATGGGCCTCGTCGACGATGAGCACCTCATGCTGCGGGAGCACCGGGGCCCCCTCGATCGCGTCGATGGCGAGGAGCGCGTGGTTGGTGACGACGACATCGGCGAGCTTGGCGCGCTCGCGGGCCATCTCCGCGAAGCACTCCGCGCCGTACGCGCACTTGCTGGCGCCGAGACATTCCCGGGAGGAGACCGAAACCTGCGCCCAGGCGCGGTCCGAGACACCGGGAGTGAGATCGTCACGGTCACCGGTCTCGGTCTCGTCGGACCAGTCACGCAGGCGCAGCAGATCCTGGCCGAGCTTGCTCGACGGCGCCGCCGCTTCGAACTGGTCGAAGAGCCCCTCTTCCTCGTCCTGCGGCACGCCTTCGTGGAGCCGGTGCAGACAGAGGTAGTTCGACCGCCCCTTGAGCATGGCGAACTGGGGCCGTCTGCGCAGCAGCGGGTGCAGCGCCTCGACCGTACGCGGAAGATCACGCTCCACGAGCTGGCGCTGCAGTGCCAGGGTCGCCGTGGCGACGACGACACGCTCCCCGTGCGCGAGCGCGGGCACCAGGTATCCGAGGGACTTGCCCGTGCCGGTACCGGCCTGGACCAGCAGATGGGCGTTGTCGTCGACAGCCTCGGCGACGGCCTCGGCCATGGCGGCCTGGCCGGGCCGTCCCGTACCGCCGACAGCGGTCACGGCGGCGTGCAGGAGCTCGGGGAGAGATGGCTTCGTCATAGCCGTTCCACCCTACGGGGCACCACTGACAACGGCGGTCACTCCCGGACTCACGCGCAGTGGTGGAGCGGGTTGGGGACCGAGCCGTGGACGGCGGCGTGCGGACGCTCCGGCCGGTCACGGTAGCCGTCCCGGTACAGACGGTTGCGGTTGAGACACAGGCGTGCAATGCGCGGTGTCAGCATGTCGAACATCTCGAACCTCTCTTTGAGCTCGGGAAAGCGGGCGTGGTGCCGCAGAATCTCGGCCCGGACGAGTGACCAGAAATCGGCCTCCGGAACTCCGAGCTGCTCCTTGCACAGCCGGGAGAGATAGCGGAAGACCCCGACGAAGAGTCCCGAGTGGATGAACTGGGTGAGGAACGCGGGCTCCTCCGCGAGGAGAATGCTGCGAACGCCCTCCGGCATCGTCGCGTGCTCGGGCAGCGGCTGGGCGCTGATGTTCACGTCATCGACGAAATCCTTGATCGCCAGCCGTACCGGCACGTCCTGGTCGTCGAAGACGACGATGGCGTTCTCGCCGTGCGGGGAGAAGACCGTGCCGTAGCGGTAGAGGAAGTGCAGCAGGGGCGGGAGCAGCGCCGCGAAGAGCCGGGTGAGCCATGCGGCGGGCGCCAGACCCGAGCGGGCCACGAGCTCGGCCGTGAAGGCGCGGCCGTGGGGATCCGTGTGGAGCAGCGAGGCGAGGGTGCGGGCGCGCTCCCCGGGCGTGAGCCGCGGGTGGAGCGGCTCTCGCCAGATCGCGCCGAGGATTTCCTTGAACTGGTAGGGCGTCTCCGGGAGACGGTCGTAGAGCGGGTGCTCGACGGTCACGGAGGCGACTTCGCCGAGCAGGACGACCCCACAGGTGTCGCGCAGAAACGGGTCGCGGTCACAGAGGCCCTGGACCCAGCCGGTGACGGCGGGGGCCGCGAGGGTGCGCTCGGTCGGGAGTCCCCGCCAGACCAGCGTGTTGAGGATCGAGAGCGGCAGTTTGACGGTGTGCCGGTCGGGGCGGCCCAGGTTGGTGAAAGTGCGGATCGACTGCTGCGGCAGCCGGAGGTCGTCGTCGGCGTGCAGCGGGACGATGTCATCTGCGGCGATGGCCGGCGCGAACAGCGGAACGATCCACTCGTCCCACTGCCAGGGGTGCACGGGAAGGAAGAGATAGTTGCGCGGGTCGAGGTCGCGTGCGCGGAGTTCGGCCGCGAAGGACGCGTGGACCGGGTCGTCGAGTTCCCGGGCGTAGAGCTGGTCCGGTGTGGCGAGTCCGGCCACACCTCGGTAGCCGGCGATCCGGGTGCTGACGGCGATCCACGGCAGTCGGACGGGCCGGCGGGCCTCGGGGGTGAAGACGGCGGCGTCGGAGGCGGAGAAGCCGAGGCGTCCCTTGTTGGCGACGAGCCAGGGGTGCCCGGTCTGGTGTCCTTCGAGCTCGGCGTAGTCGAGCTCGGCCAGCTGGGCCGCGGTGAGCGCGGTGTGGTCCAGCCGGGCGTCGGCGGCGAGCGTCGTGGTGATCTCGCGGATGAGGTGGCCGAGAGTGGGTCCGTCGAGGCCGAGGAGACGGTGGGCACGGGCCAGGAACCGCAGCGGGTCGCGGAACGGCACGGTCCGGGCGCGGAGGCCCTGACCGCTGCCCGGGGATGCGTTCCGGTCGCTGACGTGCATCGAGTCGGGGACGACGTGCCAGCCGCCGTAGACGCCCCGGGCGGCGCGGAAGCTCAGGGTCGCGCCGTCGTCCAGGACGAGTGCGTATGTGTCGCTGCCTGCGCTCCGAGGAGTTGCGTCGCTGCCGGTGGCCTGAGGAGTCGTGTCGCTGCCGACGGTCTGAGGAGTCGGCTCGACGATCTCTTCGTAGGCGAACTCGCCGAGCATCTTCGCCAGCAGGCGGGCGGCAGCCCGGTCCCAGACCGTCCGGCTGAGTTCTGGAGTGCTGAGCAACGCGGGCGGCTCCGCTGATTCATGGCTCGCAGGATATTTCGGCACGGGGACTCCTCGGGACGGAACCGATGGGCTTCGAGCGGTGTAAGTAATGCAGCAGGTCGTTCACAGCTGGGCGCGGTGGGCTCGGTCGCGGACCATCAGGGCGGCTCGCTTGTCGGGGAGTTCGACTTCCGCGGAGAACCGGAAGCCGGCGCTCAGGAAGGCGGAGACGGAAGGGGTGTTGCGCAGGTCGGGTTCCGCGACGACGCGTGCGCAGAGAGGACGGTTGTCGAGTACGAGGTCCGAGACGGCCCGGAGCAGTGTGGTGCCGACGCCGTGCCCGCGGTTGTTCACACCACCGATGAGGAGGTGGATTCCGGTGTCTTGCGGTCGGGCGGGGTAGTGGCGCGCCAAGGGGTCGAGGTCCGCACGGTAGATCTCCCAGTAGCTCATGGGGACACCCGCGAGCACACCCAGGCAGGGAACGCTGCGTCCGTCGCCGTCGAGTTGGGGACGTAGGTGGGCTGCGGTGACGGCCTCGGCCCCGGCGAGTTCCCAGAAGGCGGCGACTGCGGGGTCGTTCATCCAGCGGCTGATCACGGCCAGGTCGCGGTCGAGCCGCACAGGGACGAGCTGGAACACTCCGGCGGGTGTGGTGACCGGTCGCCACTCGGCCGGGTTGTCCAGCAGGTCGGAGGAGTCCAGCCTGCCCAGGGAGCCGGATGCGACGGCACCTGCTCCTCTGCCGTTGGCCGTGCCGGGGTTCACGTCGCCCGCCTCGGACGACGTGGATCCGTTCCGGGGCGGGAGTTCCTTCCGGGCCGGGGACTCCATCAGCGACAAGGATCTGCCTCCCGACGGTGGGCCGGTGGAGGGCGGGTCGGGGGTCGGTGTTGCTGCTGCCGGTGTGTTGTCTTCCCCGAACCGAGCGAGGAATTCCTCGGAGAGCCGCAGATCCAGTGTGTCCTCGGTGCCCGAACCGGCCTGGGGGACAGGGCCGGAATCGGCATCGGTATGCGCGTCGGCGGGGGGCACGGTCACGCTCTCCTCTCAGCAGTTCAGGCGGTGGTCATGGTCCTTCACGCACAAAGGGGGTTGGCGATGGTGACATAGACGGACTGGGTGTCGACGGGTCCGACGAGTTCGTCGAGGCCGTGCAGTCGCGTCATCAGGTTGGCCTTGCACCGCAGATACGGGTTCTGCAGCAGCTGCGCGGGAAGTGGGGATCCGAGATCGACGACTCCGGTGAGGAAGCGACGGAGCCCGGCGATGAGCACCCGTTCATCGGCTAGGTGCTGGGCGCCGAAGGCGCCGATCAGACCGAAGATGTTGTTGATGCCGAGGTAGTAGGCGAAGCGCTCGTCGGTCACCGCGTCGGAGACAAAGGTTTCGCTGACCGTGCCGATCCCGGGGAGCCTCTGCTCAAGGGCCGCACGGTGGGACTCACGGAAGTAGTAGCCCTGATTGTCCCGGTAACGGCCTCCGACGGGCCAGCCTTCGGAGTCGAGCAGCACCAGCGTGTTCTGCTGATGGGCTTCGAGGGCGACCCCGGCCGTGGCGTCGAGCCAGAGCACGGGGCGTACGACACGGTCGAGGTAACGCAGGAACCACTCGGCGGCGACGGCTCCCTTGGACCTGCCGGTGGTGCCGGCGAGGCGGAGGACGACGTCGGCAAGACGCGAATGCATGCCCGGCCGGTCGGGCCAGGGGCGCGGGGCGGTCAGCCCGGCGATGCACACCACATCGTCGTGCGGCCCGAACGGGTTGTGGCGCAGCATGACGTCGAGGCCGGCCACGGGTTCGCCGTCTTGCGCGTCCACGGCGAGCCATGCGGGGTCACGGACGATGTCGAAGCCGGGGTGTGCGGCGTGCCACTGCGTGGCGAGGCCGCTGCGGAGAAGCCGATGGACCTCCACTCCTCGGTGGAGTTCCTTACGGAGATTCTCACGGCGGGAGTTGGTGATGCGTACGCCGAGGGAGAGTTTGAGCATGACGTCGGCACCGGGCTGATGGACGGTGCGGACGGAGGAGGTGGGGTGCCAGCGCTCGCCGTGCGGTCCCAGGTCATGGAGGAGGCCCGCGTCGACAAGAGATCCGACTTCGGGCCGGCGGGCCAGTTCACGGGCCTGCCATGGATGGAGCGGAATCGGGACGGTACCGGCGGGCAGGCGCAGTCCGTCGGCATGGGGAATGACGAGATCTTCGGCCGGAACCGGCCGTCCTCCGTCCGTCCAGGAGGACTCGGTGGCCAGCAGCGAGCGGTCGACGGCCATCCAGTGCAGGGGGAAGGAGCCGTGCAACTCGGGCGAGTAGAGCCGCGATTCGGATTCGGAAAGGCCCTCGCGGCTCTTGGGGCTGGGATGCAGGGGATGTCCGAGCAGAAGCGACTGCTCGGCCGTGAGGAAGAGGTCCGCCTCGGCGGGAGCGGTGGGGGTGCGGCGCCGTTCGGTGATGAAGGCTGCCGTACGGCGCACCGAATCGGCGACCCTTCCCACCATGTCGGCACCCTCGTTGCGGTCCGCCTCGCGGCCCAGCAGAGCGGCGACGGTGACGGCATCGGTGGCCGGCGCGCCGTCCGGCGCGACCTCCAGGGTGGGCGGACCGAAACGGTGCCATCCGGCGGCGGACCAGTAGAGGACGGGGACGAGAAGGGCCGTGCCGCTGGCGGGGAGCGGAATGCGGAGCGTGTCCCACTCCGGACGCGGCAGGTCGTTCTCCCGGACCCAGCAACGCAGCAGGTTCTCGACTCCCGCCGCGTCCGCGGCCCGGAGCGGATCGGGGTGGTCGAGTGGATCCGGGTGATCCGGGAGACCGGTTGTCTCCTCGGTGGTGGGTGGATTCTGCGGGGTGAGGCACCCGCCACGGGGCGCTGCCTTCTGGCGTGGCACGGTCGTCTGCTCGACTGCGACTGTGCCGACGAGCGCTGACTGACCTCGCTGCTGGCCGACGGGAGAGCCGTCGGCCTCGGGCGCGGGGGTGGGATTCACGGCGGTCTTCCTTGTGATGATGTGCGGGGTCAGTGGGTCGCCCCGGTCGTGGTTCGGCGGTGGGGCGAACGCTCGGCGGCCGCCAGGGCATCGGCCAGGCGGTCGACGACCGCTGTTGCCTGCTCGTCGGTGAGAGTGAGAGGAGGAAGCAGACGTACGACGGTGGAGTGGCGTCCTCCGAGTTCGACGATGAGCCCGCGGCGCAGACACTCCTGCTGCACGACGGAGGCGAGGACCGGGTCGGGCGCCGGCTCTGAGCCGCCCCCGGCGCCGCCGGCGAAGGCGGACTCCGGGTCGACGAGTTCCACGCCGATCATCAGTCCCCGTCCGCGGACGTCTCCGATGCACGGATGATCCATGGCCAGTGCCTGGAGGCGGGCGAGCATGCGGGCGCCGAGTGTCGCGGCGCGCTCGGCGAGCCGGTTCTCACGTACGTAGGAGAGCGTGGCCGTACCGGCCGCCATCGCAAGCTGATTGCCACGGAAAGTGCCGGCATGGGCGCCCGGTTGCCAGGTGTCCAGCTCGGAGCGGTAGACGATCACAGCGAGCGGGAGGGAGCCGCCGATGGCCTTGGAAAGCACCATGACGTCAGGGATGATCCCGCTGTGCTCGACGGCCCAGAAGGCACCGGTCCGGCCGACGCCGGTCTGTACCTCGTCGGCGATCAGCGGGATGGACCGGGCTGCGGTGATCTCTCGCATCCGTCGCATCCAGCCGTCGGGGGCGGGGTTGACTCCGCCCTCTCCCTGGACCGGTTCGAGGATCATTCCGGCAGGCACGGGTGCGCCGCTCTTGGGGTCGTCCAGCAGATTCTGGGTCCAGCGGGCGGCGATCTCGGCGCCGCGTTCGCCGCCGATACCGAAGGGGCAACGGTAGTTCTGCGGGAAGGGAAGCCGGGTCACCCGGACGTCCTCGGCTCCGCCCGAGGCCGCAAGGGCTCCCTCCGTCATCCCGTGGTACGCACCGGTGAACGCCATGAGCCCACTGCGCCCGGTCGCGGCCCGGACCAGTTTGAAGGCCGCCTCGACGGCGTCGGTGCCGGCCGGTCCACAGAACTGGATCCGGGCATTGTCGGCGAACTGCCGTGGCAGTGTGGCGAACAGCTCCGTGGTGAAGGCGTCCTTGACCGGGGTCGCGAGGTCGAGGACATGCAGGGGGGCGCCCGAGTCGATGACCTTCTTGATCGCTTCCAGAACCACCGGATGGTTGTGCCCGAGCGCCAGCGTGCCGGCTCCGGAGAGACAGTCGAGATAACGCCGCCCGTCCGCGCCCTCGATGGTCAGACCACGGGCCCGCACCGGCACGATCGGCAGCGACCGCGCATAGGTGCGGGCGGCCGATTCCCGCATCGACTGCCGTCGCAGGATCCCCTCGTGCGCTGCGGGTGGTGCCACCGGAGCTGGTTCGGTCACGGCCACGGCTTCTGGTCCTCCCGCTGTAACAGATGCGTTGCACGTCGGTACGTTTCCGCAGGGACGGACTGCGCGGTTGAACGCTGTCCGTGAGTCCCTCGTACGTACCAACGACGCCGGGCGCAATGGATCACGGGTAAATCGGAAGATCCTTGCGGAGACGGAACCGCGGACCTGCTGCGTACCGTCACCACCGGCACCGGCATAGTGGGGGACCGTGTGCGGACTCCGGCCCACGGCGCGGAGTTCACGGCGCGTCAGGCAGTGCCCAAGTGCAGTACAGAAGTGTTGAGTGACGAAGTCCCAGGGGGATCACCACATGCGACCGATTCGACAGGTTTTCACCGCGCGTCAGAGGACGAGGACCCGGCGCACGCCCTCACCCGTGCTCGCCGCGGCTGCGCTGACCGCCGCCCTCGCGCTCACAGCCACCGCCTGCGGTCCGGGCGAGGACAGCGCGAATGCCAAGCCCAGCGCCTCCGCCGTCCAGTCCTCCGACGGAAAAATCACTATTCCGGATGACCTGAAGGACCGGCTCAAGGAGCACGGGGTCGACCTCGACAAGTGGAAGAACGGCGAGTGGAAGAACTGGGACAGGGACAAGTGGCTCCGTGAGGCCAAGGACTTCATCAACCCGATCATCGAGGGTCTCTGGGACCCGGATCGGATGCGGGACGCCGACAAGTCGCCCGAGCAGCCGGTCGAAAACGACATCTCGGGCGACAAGGGAGTGACGGACCCGACGCCCGCGCCGGTCCGGGCCACGGGTGTGCAGCCCCCGTACCACGACAGTGCCGCGGAGTCGGGCAAGCTCTTCTTCGACAGCCCCGAGGGCTCCATGGTCTGCTCCGCAACCGTGGTGCAGGACCCGGCCAATCCCGGCAAGTCCAACATGGTGTGGACGGCGGGGCACTGTGTGCACGCGGGCAAGAAGGGCGGCTGGTACCGCAACATCGCCTTCGTGCCGTCCTACAACGACAGCGGCCTGTCGCTCGCCGAGCTGAAGAACGCGCCCAAGGAGAAGGTCGCTCCCTACGGCGTGTGGTGGGGCCAGTGGGCGCAGACCTCCGACCAGTGGATCGCCGACGGCGGGCCCACCGGCGGCCAGGGCGCTCCGTACGACTTCGCGGTGCTGCGGGTCGCCCCGGAGAAGGGCTCGACCGGGAAGTCCCTGGAGGAGACCGTCGGTTCGGCGCTGCCCGTCGACTTCAACGCCCCGGCGGTTCCGAAGATCGACAGCTTGACGGCGACCGGCTTCCCGGCCGCCCCGCCGTACGACGGCCAGAAGATGCTGCAGTGCAAGGACAAGCCGGGCCGGCTCTCGCTCACCGAGGCCGACCCCACGATGTACCGCATCGGCTGCTCCATGACCGGCGGCGCCTCCGGCGGTGGCTGGGTCACGACCGGCCAGGACGGCAAGCCCGCACTGGTCTCCAACACCTCCATCGGCCCGGTGACGGCCGGCTGGCTGGCCGGACCGCGCCTCGGCAAGGAGGCCAAGGGCATCTACGACGCGGTCAGCAAGAAGTACGCGGGGCAGTGATGCACACGAACTGCCGCCTGCGGCAGTTCGACTGACTGCTGTTCAGGGGCCCGGGCGCGACAGCCGTTCGCCGGGCCCCTCGGGCCGAGCACCCGCACGCCCTGCGCGGCTTCCTTGGCGCTGCCGTGGCCCGGTGACAGAGAAGCTCCCCGGGCCGTCACGGGTGGGAGCCGACTCCTGGGTCGCCACCGGTCCGACCACACCTTTGAATGACACGTTCATGTCAGTGATTGAAGTTCAGGGGGAATTCCTTCCATGCGATCCATATGTCCGCTGCTCGCCGCGACCGGCCTCGTCGCGGCTCTCGCGCTGACGGCCACGGCCTGTGGTCCCAGCGAGGACGGAGCGGCCGACAAACCGGCCGCCGCTGAATCCGCCCCCGCCGCCGAATCCGCCGGTGGCGGCATCTCCGCCGATCTGGCCGAGACCCTGAAGAAGCATGGGGTCGACCCGGGCAGGTGGAAGAACGGCGAGTGGAAGAACTGGGACAAGGACAAGTGGCTCCGTGAGGCCAAGGACTTCGTCAACCCGGTGATCGACGGGCTGTGGAAGCCCGAGCGGATGAAGTCCGCCAAGGATCCGGCGAAGACGATGTCGGCCGGCGATCTCTCCGGTGACCGGGGTGTCACCGACCCGGAGCCCTCGCCGGTCCGGGCCGAGCCCGAGGACCTGCCTTACCACGAGCACGCGGCCCCGGTGGGCAAGGTCTTCTTCGACTCCCCCGAGGGCTCCATGGTCTGCTCGGGCACCGTCGTCAAGGACCCGAAGAATCCAGGCAGATCCAACCTGGTCTGGACGGCGGGACACTGTGTCCACGCCGGTGCGAAGGGCGGCTGGTACCGCAACATCGTCTTCGTGCCGGCCTACAACGACAAGGGCAAGTCCGCCGCCGCGCTGGAGAACGCCCGGCCGGAGGAGATCGCTCCGTACGGTGCGTTCTGGGCGGACTGGGCCACGACCTCCGGCGAATGGATCGCCGATGGCGGCCCCACCGGTGGCGAGGGCGCGCCGTACGACTACTCCGTACTGCACGTGAAGCCGGAGAGCGGCACCAAGTCCCTTGAGGAGACGGTGGGCAACGCCCTGCCTGTCGACTTCGACGCTCCCGAGATCTCGCAGATCAGCGCCATGGGCGCCTGGGGGTATCCCGCGGCCGCTCCGTACGACGGCCTGATCATGCACAAGTGCATCGACCGTCCCGGTCGGCTCTCCATCAGCCCCAGCACCCCGACCATGTACCGCATCGGCTGCACGATGACCGGTGGTTCGTCCGGTGGCGGCTGGTTCAGTGAGGGCTCCGACGGCAAACTGGCACTGGTCTCCAACACCTCCATCGGCCCGGTGACGGCCGGCTGGCTCGCCGGCCCGCACCTGGGCGAGGGCGCACGGAAGATCTTCACCATGATGAGCGACAAGTTCGCCGGCCGGTGAGGACCGGCCGGCGAAAGCCCGGAGGCCCGCTCCCTCACGACCAGGGAGCGGGCCTCCGGTCCGTACGGTCTCGCGCCGTCAGTGCGCCACCGGGACGAACGGCGCCAGGTCGGCGGCGAGTTCGGCGTGCACTCGCGCCTTGAGCAGGGTGCCCTCCGAGGTGTGCTCCTCGGAGATCACTTCGCCGTCGGCGTGCACCCGGGAGACGAGTCCCCCGTGGGTGTACGGAACGAGCGCCTCGATCTCGACCGAGGGACGGGGCAGTTCGGTATCGATGAGCGCGAGCAGCTCGTCGATCCCGGCTCCGGTCCGCGCCGAGACGGCGATGGCGTGCTTCTCGATCCGCAGCAGTCTCTGCAGGACCTCCGGGTCCGCCGCGTCCGCCTTGTTGATGACCACGACCTCGGGCACGTCCAGCGCGCCCACTTCACGGATCACCTCGCGCACGGCGGCGAGCTGCTCCTCCGGCACCGGGTGCGAGCCGTCCACCACGTGCAGGATCAGGTCGGACTCGCCGACCTCCTCCATGGTGGAGCGGAACGCCTCGACGAGGTGGTGCGGCAGATGCCGTACGAAGCCGACGGTGTCGGCCAGGGTGTAGATCCGGCCACTCGGCGTCTCGGCCCTGCGCACGGTCGGGTCCAGGGTGGCGAACAGTGCGTTCTCCACCAGGACGCCCGCACCGGTCAGCCGGTTGAGCAGCGAGGACTTGCCCGCGTTGGTGTAGCCGGCGATCGCGACCGAGGGCACCTTGTTGCGCTTGCGTTCCTGCCGCTTGATCTCACGGCCGGTCTTCATCTCCGCGATCTCCCGGCGCATCTTCGCCATCTTCTCGCGGATCCGTCGCCGGTCCGTCTCGATCTTGGTCTCACCGGGACCACGGGTGGCCATGCCGCCACCGCCGCTGGAACCGCCGCCGCCCATCTGACGGGAGAGCGACTGACCCCAGCCGCGCAGACGCGGCAGCATGTACTGCATCTGTGCCAGCGAGACCTGCGCCTTGCCCTCGCGGGACTTGGCGTGCTGGGCGAAGATGTCGAGGATCAGCGCGGTCCGGTCGACCACCTTCACCTTGACGACGTCCTCCAGGTGGATCAGCTGGCCGGGGCTCAGCTCACCGTCGCAGACGACGGTGTCCGCGCCCGACTCGAGAACGATGTCGCGCAGCTCCAGCGCCTTGCCCGAGCCGATGTAGGTGGCCGGGTCGGGCTTGTCCCGGCGCTGGAACACCGCGTCGAGCACCTGGGCACCCGCCGTCTCGGCGAGTGCGGCGAGCTCCGCGAGGGAGTTCTCCGCGTCGGTCACGGTCCCCGAGGTCCACACGCCGACCAGCACCACACGTTCCAGGCGGAGCTGCCGGTACTCGACCTCGGTGACGTCCTCGAGCTCGGTGGAGAGGCCCGCCACACGCCGCAGCGCCGCACGCTCGGCGCGGTCCAACTGCTCGCCGTCACGCTCTCCGTCGATCTCGTGGCTCCAGGCGACGTCCTCTTCCATCAGGGCGTCGGCCCGAAGGCTCTCGGTGAGGCTCTCGGTGACGTTCTCCGTGGCACTCTGCGCGTCCTGCGCGTCCTGGGGAAGGGAAGAAGAGGAGGTCATTGGATCCTTACGTCGATAGATGTCCGTTACGTCAGTCACAACGCGTGACCCCTCCGGAAGATTCCCGCTGAGGGGAATCTCCGGTCCGGCCGCGGCAGCGACCCGTCGATAGTGGCATGGCCCTGCTCGGCCCGTCACCCGGGTTTACCTGTGTCCTGCCTGCTTCGTGCTACGCCAGTCGGGGTGTCCGGGCATGGGCGGTGTCTTCTTCCCGTACAGCCAGCCCTGGAAGAACGTGGTCAGGTCGCGTCCGGCGATGCTTGAGGCCAGCCGGACGAAGTCGGCCGTGCTCGCGTTCGAGTCCCGGTGGGCCCTGACCCAACTGCGTTCCAGCAGATCGAACGCGTCCTTGCCGATCTCCTGGCGCAGCGCGTAGAGCACCAGCGCGCTGCCGTCGTAGACCACCGGACGGAAGAGGCTGATCTTCTGCCCGGGCGCCGGGGCGGCAGGGCGGGCGGGCGGGCCCCCGACGGCGCGCCAGGCGTCGGAACGGGTGTAGGCGTCGTGCATCCGCTTCACCAGCGACTTCTTGGCGTGGTCCTCGGCGTAGCGCGCCTCGTACCAGCTGGCGTGCCCCTCGTTGAGCCAGAGATCCGACCAGGCCTGCGGGGAGACGCTGTCCCCGAACCAGTGGTGTGCCATCTCGTGCACCATGATCGATTCGACGTACCACTCGGGGTATGCCTTGTCGGTGAACACCGACCGCTCGAAGAGCGTGAGGGTCTGGGTCTCCAGCTCGAAGCCGGTCTGCTCGTCGGCCACCAGCAGCCCGTACGTCTCGAAGGGGTAGCGGCCGACCTGGCGCTCCATCCACTCCAGCTGTCCGGGTGTCTTCTTCAGCCAGGGCTCGAGGCGTGCGGCATCGGCGGCCGGCACCACGTCGCGGATCGGCAGCCGGTGCGGCCCGGTCCGACGGGCGATGGCGGAGTGTCCGATGGAGACCTGGGCCAGTTCGGTGGCCATGGGGTGTTCGGTCCGGTACGTCCACGTGGTCGTGGCGTCCTGACGGACCCTGCCGGCCGGCAGGCCGTTGGCGACCACCGTCAGATCCTTGGGGGCGGTGACGTGGAAGGTGAAGTACGCCTTGTCGGCGGGGTGGTCGTTGCTCGGGAAGACCCGGTGCGCGGCGTCGGCCTGGTTGGCCATGACCAGACCGTCCGCCGTGCGCAGCCAGCCGCCGCTGTTCTGGTCGCCGCTCGGGTCGCTGGTGTGCCGGACGGTGATACTGATCGGCACTCCGGCCGGAAGCGGGCCGAGGGGCTCGACGACCAGGTCCTCGCCCACGACGGCGAAGTCCGCGCGCAGACCGTTCACCGCCACGGAACGGACGGTTCCACGGGTGAAGTCGAGATTGATCCGGTCCAGCGGCTCGGTGGTCCTCGCCTGGATCGTGGTGACGGCGTCCAGGGGTTCGCTGTTCTTGCCGTGGTAGACGAGCCCGATGTCGTACGAGAGGACGTCGTACCCCGGGTTGCCGAGGGTCGGGAAGAGCGGATCTCCGATGCCGAGCGGCACGGGAGCGGGCAGGGTGGCGGCAACGAGGGCGGCCGATGCGGTGGCCAGCAGGGCGGCCCGCAGGCGGCTGGGGATGAACGGCATCCCCAACGGCTACCAGTCATTACCACGGTGAGGGGCGCGGCGCGCTTCGGGCCACCCGAACGAGGTCACCGGCGCGGGCGACGCCGGGGCGGACGGCGGCAGGATCGGGGTGCGGGGCGCCGGGGGCCGGCTCAGACGGCGGCGGCCGGCCGCTGGGCGCGGTTCACGTCGTACACCCCGGGCACATCCCTCATCGCGCGCATCAGCGCAGGCAGTCCGGCGGCGTCCGGGAGCTGCAGGGTGTAGGTGTGTCGCACGCGCTGCTCACTGGGCGGTTCCACGGTGGCGGAGATGATCGCCGCGTCCGCCGACGCGATGGCCTCGGTGAGATCGGCGAGCAGCCGGGGCCTGCCGAAGGACTCGGCGACCAGCGTGACCCGGCACTCGGCCGCATCGCCCCAGCCGACCGCGACCGGAGTCCTGCCCGCGGCCTGCATCCGGGACACCGCGGGGCACTCCTGCCGGTGCACGGTGACGGCGCCCCCTCGCACGGTGAAACCGGTGACGGCGTCGGGCGGTACGGGAGTACAGCACCCCGCCAGCCGTACGGTGGCGTCCGGCCGGCCGGCGACGACTGTCGCGGCTCGGCGTGCGGCCCTGGTGACGGCGGGGTCCGCCCGGCTCTCGGGCTGCGGTTCGGGCCGGCGGCGTGCGGGCTGGCTGCCGTACATCCCCTGCGCCTCTTCCGGGTGGGCGTCGAGCCAGCCGGAGATGGCGATGCGCGCCGCGGGCGTGCGGGCGTGGTCGAGCCAGTCGGGCGAGGGCCCGGACGCGGAGTCCTCCGCGAGCAGCAGTTGCACGGTGTCCCCGTCGCTGAGCACGGTGGAGAGCGTGGCGAGCCGCCCGTTGACCCGGGCTCCGATGCAGCTGTGTGCCTTGTCGCCGTACTGCGCGTAGGCGGCGTCGACACAACTGGCCCCGGCGGGGAGCCCGAGTGTGCCTCCGTCGGTGCGGAAGACAGTGACCTCACGGTCCTCGGCGAGGTCGGCGCGGAGGGTGGTCCAGAAGGTGTCGGGGTCGGGGGCGGACTGCTGCCAGGCGAGGAGCCGGGACAGCCAGCCGGGCCGGGTCGGGTCGGCGCGCTCGCCGTCCGCGGGTTCGGCGGCCGGCGGGACCGGGGCGCCGTCCGCGGTGTAGGGGTTGCCGAGCGCGATGACGCCGGCCTCCGCGACCTTGTGCATGCGATGCGTACGGATGAGGACTTCGGCGACCGCGCCTTCCACGCCGACGACCGCGGTGTGCAACGACTGGTACAGGTTGAACTTGGGGGCCGCGATGAAGTCCTTGAATTCGGAGATCACCGGGGTGAAGCAGGTGTGGAGCTCGCCGAGGACGGCGTAGCAGTCCGCGTCCTCCGCGACCAGGACCAGCAGCCGCCCGAAGTCGGTACCGCGCAGTTCGCCGCGTTTGATCCGGACACGGTGCACGGAGACGTGGTGGCGGGGCCTGATGACCACCTCCGCGGGGATGTCGGCGTCCCGCAGCACGGCCCTCACGTTCTCGGCGATGGCGGCGAGCGGGTTCTCGGCGACGGCCGCGCCCGGATTCCCCGATTCCGGTGGAGCCGCTGCGGCGATCAGCGCGCGGGTGCGTTCATACTCCTCGGGATGGAGGATGGCGAAGACCAGATCCTCCAGCTCGGTCTTGAGCGCCTGCACCCCGAGCCGTTCGGCGAGCGGGATCAGCACGTCACGGGTGACCTTGGCGATCCTCGCCTGTTTCTCGGGGCGCATCACCCCCAGGGTGCGCATGTTGTGCAGCCGGTCGGCCAGCTTGATCGACATGACCCGGACGTCGTCGCCGGTGGCGACCAGCATCTTGCGGAAGGTCTCGGGCTCGGCCGCCGCCCCGTAGTCGACCTTCTCCAGTTTGGTGACGCCGTCGACGAGATAGCAGACCTCCTCGCCGAACTGCTCCCGGACCTGCTCCAGGGTGACCTCGGTGTCCTCGACCGTGTCGTGGAGCAGGGACGCGGTCAGCGTCGTCGTCTCGGCGCCGAGCTCGGCGAGGATCAGCGTGACCGCGAGCGGGTGCGTGATGTACGGCTCGCCGCTCTTGCGCATCTGCCCCCGATGGGAGGATTCTGCCAGGACGTAGGCCTTGTGCAGGATGCTGAGATCGGCTTCCGGATGGTGGGCCCGATGGGCCTCGGCGACATGGCCGATCGCGTCGGGCAGCCGGTCACGGGAGACCGGTCCGAGCAGCGCGACGCGGCCGAGCCTGCGCAGATCGATCCGGGGACGGCCCCGTCTGCGGATGGGAGCACCTGGGTTGGTGGCCTCTGCGCTCATGGGGGCACCTCCGGCAAACGTCGACCGGCGGTGGGGAGGTGCGGACGCGCCTCCGGGCCGGTGCTTGATGCTACCGACCCCACCACGTGGCGGAGTCCGGCTCTCGCTCAGCGTGAAACGGATCACCCATTCGAGCGAAGCTCTAGCCGGTCACCGTTTCGAGCCAGGCCGGATCGATCATGCCTTCGGCGACGATGACGGCGGCTCCGGTCATCTCGATCTCACCGTCGGGCCGCTCGGTGATCACCAGGGTCCCGCCGGGCAGATCGACGGTGTACGTGACCGGCGTGCCGGTCTCCGCTGGGTCCGCGCCGTCCCGCCGGGCGGCGGCGACGGCCACGGCGCAGGCGCCGGTACCGCAGGAACGGGTCTCGCCGGAACCGCGCTCGTGGACCCGCATCGCCACATGGCGGGGTCCGCGGTCGACGACGAATTCGATGTTGACGCCGTCCGGGTAGACCTCCGCGGGGCCGAACGGCGGTACGGCGAGCAGCTCGCCCGCGTGGGCCAGGTCGTCGACGAAGGCGACCGCGTGGGGGTTGCCCATGTTGACGTTGCGGGCGCTCCAGCTGCGGCCGTCCACGGTGACCGTGACGCCGTCCTCGGGGAGCAGTGCGCGTCCCATGGAAACGGTGATGTCGCCGCCCTTGGCGATGTGCACCTTCTTCACACCACCGCGGGTCGCGACCGTGAGGTCGCCCTCCTCGACGAGCGCGGCACGTTGCAGGTAGTGGGCGAAGACCCGCACGCCGTTGCCGCACATCTCGGCGATCGAGCCGTCGGCGTTGCGGTAGTCCATGAACCATTCGGCCTCGCCCGCCATGGCCACCGCCTCGGGGTGCGCGGCGGACCGTACGACGTGCAGGAGCCCGTCACCGCCGATGCCGGCCCGGCGGTCGCACAGCCGGGCCACGACGGATGCGGGCAGGTCGACGGCGTTGTCCGGGTCGGGAACGATCACGAAGTCGTTCTCCGTGCCGTGCCCCTTGAGGAAGGCGATCTTCGAGGTGCTCACAGGGCAACTGTACGAGGCCCCAACGGCAGCGGGCCAAGCCGGACCGCACGGCGGACGTCCGGAGCGGCACGGTGACCGGCCGGGACGCCGAGCCGGACTCAGCGGAGCCGGGCGACCCGCCAGACGGCCAGCGCGACCAGGGCGGCGCACACGGCCACGTACAGGGCGATCACCCGCCAGTCCGGGCGTTCCCCGGACCCTCTGGGCGGCAGGCCGGGCCAGGTGTGGCCCACACGCCGGGCGGCGGTCATCGCCCACCCCGCGGCGCAGCAGCTGATCAGCAGACCGAGCATGGCGACGACCGCGCCTCCGTCGCCGAACTCGAAGGCGAGCGGGAAGGCGAACATCAGCGAGCCGACGGCGGCGAGCGTGACGATCGGGGCGAGCTGCCAGATGCGCAGACGGCGCACGGGCCGCAGCTCGACCTCGACCTCGGGGGCCACCTGGGGCTCGTCCGGCCCGTCGGGGCTCAGGCGCGCCATCTCGTGCTGTGCGTCCGGTGCGTCGTGCTCCATGTCGCGAGGGCCGGCCTCCATCGCCACGCGCCCTCCCAACTCGGACTCCACTGATCGATCGATGCTCGATGATGGCACGCTCACGGTCGCCTTAATGACGGGCAGGGCGTCCCGATGCCATCACGTGATCAGGCTGTAACCGCCCGTTCGACCAACGCCAGCGCCTTGTGCGGGAGTTCTCCGCGGTGCTCCGCGGCGCCGCTCAGCCAGTGGACGCGCGGGTCGCGGCGGAACCACGAGTCCTGCCGACGCGCGAAGCGTTTGGTGGCGCGGACCGTCTCGGCGCGCGCCTCGTCCTCGGTGCACTCCCCGGCCAGCGCGGCGAGCACCTGCTGATACCCCAGCGCGCGGGAGGCGGTGCGCCCTTCGCGCAGGCCCCGCTCCTCGAGTGCGCGCACCTCCTCCACGAGACCTGCCTCCCACATCCGGTCGACCCGGAGCGTGATGCGTTCGTCGAGCTCGGGACGGGCCACGTCGACACCGATCTGAATCGCGTCGTAGACCGCTTCGTCACCGGGAAGGTTGGCGGTGAACGGCTTGCCGGTGATCTCGATGACTTCGAGGGCCCGGACGATGCGGCGGCCGTTGCTCGGCAGGATGGCCCGGCCGGCGCCGGGGTCCGCGGCGGCGAGCCGGCCGTGCAGCACCGCCGAACCGTGCTCCGCCAGCTCCTGCTCCAGCCTGGCGCGTACGCCGGGGTCCGTACCGGGGAACTCCAGGGCGTCGATGGCGCCCTTCACGTACAGCCCGGAGCCGCCGACCAGCACCGGGGTCCGGCCCTCGGCGAGCAGCCGGTCGATCTCGGTTCGGGCCAGCCGCTGGTACTCCGCCACGCTGGCCGTCTCGGTGACGTCCCAGATGTCCAGCAGCCGGTGGGGGACGGATCCGCGCTCGGCCGGGGTCAGCTTCGCGGTACCGATATCCATCCCCCGGTAGAGCTGCATGGAGTCGGCGTTGACCACTTCGCCATCGAGCCGCTGGGCCAGAAATACCCCCAGATCGGACTTTCCGGCTGCAGTGGGACCGACGACGGCGATGACCCGCGGTGCGGGAGATGGACTACTCACCGCCCCAGTCTCGCAAACGTCCGGCCGTCTCCCCGAACGAGTTACGTGACGGCACGGAGCCGGAGTCGTTTGCTGTTGCGAGGTTTCGCGTGCCGATCCGGCGCACGAGGGGAGACCGGTCGGCGAAGGTCCGACGGACCGGCGCGCCCGACTGGCGCAACGGGCACCCCGGGCGGCGCGGAACGTCGCTCACACGAGTAAAATATGGAGCAAATATGGGCATTTTTTCACGGTTTCGCCGTTCGTCCTCCGGGACGGTCGAGTCATCGGCCGAGGTCCCTCCCGCGTTGACGGCGGACGCCCCGCCCGAGGCTCCGGCTGACAGGTCGGCGGCCTCCGCCGGCCGGGAGCCCGCCGAGGGCGTGGACATCCCGAAGCAGCAGTCGGCCGGTGAAGCGGCGGACAACGAGGCCGCGGACGACGCCCGCACTTAGTCCCCAGCAGGGAAGGTGTCCGATGGGCTTCCTGGACAATCTGAAGGCCAAGCTGAGTCCGGCGAAGGAGAAGGTCGGCGATCTCGCGCAGCAACACGGCGCGAAGATCGACCACGGCATCGAGAAGGCTGCCCGCACGGTCGACCAGAAGACGAAGGGCAAGTACACCGACAAGATCGAGTCCGGCACGCAGAAGGCCAAGGACGCGATCGAACGTCTCTCCCACAAGGACGAGGGCGCCCGCGGGAACGAGCGTGGCACGCCGCCGCCCGCGGCCTGACCCCACGGGTTCGAGAGCCAGGCGTGTCCGCGCACGGGGGCGGCCGTGGAGCGATGTCGCCCACGGCCGCCACCTGTGTGATCCGGATGCGTCCGGCCCGGTCTCAGGACCAGGTGGCGACCATGTATCCCACGCCGTACGGGGCGTCCTCGTACAGCAGCCTGCCGCTCAGACCGGCCCCCTCCGCCGCGCCCGCCAGTACCTGCCAGGGCGCCCGGCCCGCCGCCTTCAGTTCGTACGCCAGCGACTCGTCCAGCGTGCTGAGCACGGCGAGGTCCGCGGCGCCCAGTGCCTGCGCCACCTCGGTGTCGAACGAGACGGCACGCTCGTCCAGGTAACCGGGGGCCTTGAGCGTGCGGCAGGCGCTGCCGTCACCCATCACCAGCAGGGCCACCCGACGGGCCCGGGCAGCCAGCTCCCGTCCGGCGTCGGTGCAGCGCTCGGCTTCGAGGGTCTCCCCCACGCCGAGCCCCTCGACCGGTGCGTCCGCCCAGTTCGCACGGGTCAGGAGCCACGCGGCGACCGCGAGGGACTGCGGCAGCGGTCGGCCGTCCGCGGCGTCGAGTCCGCCCCCGAGCCCCAGCCGTACGTCGATGTCGACACCGAATCCCCTGAAGGAGCCGGGTGCGCCTTCGGGGTGCGGTCCGCGGCCCTCGGGATCCGCGGGCCCGATCACGACCAGCAGATCGGGGCGGGCCGCGGCGAGCACGCCCAGGGCGTCGATACACGCGGTCCTCGCGGCCCGGAGTTCGGGCGCGGCACCGGCGGCGACCTCGGGTACCAGCAGGGGCGGACAGGGACAGACGGCTGCGGCGACAAGCATGCCCGGCAGCGTACTGCGTCGGCCGCTGCCCCCTGTCCGTGCAGTCCGCGGGGCCCTCTTCCGTCCCGCTACGGGGTCAGTCGCATCCGCAGCCGGGGGCCGCGGCGGGCGGGAGCGGCGCCGGGGCGCCGATACCGGGCAGACCCAGCATCACTCCGGCCGGCTTGGCGGCGGCTGCGGCCGTGCGCTTCTCCCAGGCGTCCCCGGAGCGGGTCCGGCGCACACCGAGCGGCGCGCCCTCGGCGAGCAGGTGATGAGGGGCGGCGTAGGTGATCTCGACCGTGACCACGTCGCCGGGGCGCACGTCCTCGTCCGGCTTGGTGAAGTGGACCAGACGGTTGTCGGGAGCGCGGCCGGAGAGCCGGTGCGTGGCGCCGTCCTTACGGCCCTCGCCCTCCGCGACCATGATCTCCAGGGTCCGGCCGACCTGCTTCTTGTTCTCGTCCCAGGAGATCTCCTCCTGGAGGGCGGACAGGCGCATGTACCGCTCCTGGACGACCTCCTTCGGGATCTGCCCCTCCATGTCGGCGGCCGGGGTTCCGGGGCGCTTGGAGTACTGGAAGGTGAAGGCGTTGGCGAAGCGCGCCTGTCGTACCGCATGCATGGTCTGCTCGAAGTCCTCCTCGGTCTCGCCGGGGAAGCCCACGATGATGTCCGTGGAGATGGCGGCGTCCGGCATCGCGGCGCGCACCTTCTCGATGATGCCGAGGAAGCGCTCCTGGCGGTACGAGCGCCGCATCGCCTTCAGGATCGTGTCCGAGCCCGACTGCATCGGCATGTGCAGCTGCGGCATGACGTTCGGGGTCTCGGCCATTGCCGCGATCACGTCGTCCGTGAAGTCCCGGGGGTGCGGCGAGGTGAAGCGGACCCGCTCCAGGCCCTCGATCGTCCCGCAGGCTCGCAGCAGCTTGGAGAAGGCCTCCCGGTCGCCGATGTCGGAGCCGTACGCGTTCACGTTCTGGCCGAGCAGGGTGATCTCGGAGACGCCCTCGGCGACCAGCGCCTCGATCTCGGCCAGGATGTCGCCGGTGCGGCGGTCCTTCTCCTTGCCGCGGAGCGCCGGGACGATGCAGAAGGTGCAGGTGTTGTTGCAGCCGACGGAGATGGAGACCCACGCCGCGTAGGCGGATTCGCGGCGGGTGGGGAGGGTGGAGGGGAACGCCTCCAGTGATTCGGCGATCTCGATCTGCGCCTCCTCCTGGATCCGGGCGCGTTCCAGGAGCACCGGCAGCTTGCCGATGTTGTGCGTCCCGAACACGACGTCGACCCAGGGGGCCCGCTGCACGATCGTGTCGCGGTCCTTCTGCGCCAGACAGCCGCCGACCGCGATCTGCATCCCGGGCCGCTTCGTCTTCATCGGGGCGAGCCGGCCGAGATTGCCGTAGAGCTTGTTGTCCGCGTTCTCCCGCACCGCGCAGGTGTTGAAGACGACGACATCGGCGTCACCGTCGGCGCCCTCGGGCGCACGCACGTACCCCGCGCCCTCCAGCAGCCCCGACAGCCGCTCGGAGTCGTGGACGTTCATCTGGCACCCGTAGGTGCGCACCTCGTACGTTTTCAAACCCTCTACCTCGCTCATCTCGTCCACCAGGGTACGAGGTCGCGGGGGCACCTCGCCGCCCCCTTCCGCGGGCCCGGCCCTGGCCATCACGGGGAGTGAGCTGGCAGGATCGCGCCATGCTCCGCGCACTGTCCCGAACCGGCCGCCGGCGCACCCTTCAGGGGGGCGCCGCTCTCGCCGCCGTTCTCGGGCTGCTGCTGTGGTGGGTACTGCCGCTCGGGGAGCCGACGCCCAGCGGATCGCTGACCTTCAGCACCGGCGTGCGCAGCGGGGTCTACCAGCGGTACGGGGAGCGGCTGCGGGGCGTGCTGGCCAAGCGCATGCCCGAGGTGTCGATACGGCTGCAGACCAGCGAGGGTTCCCAGCAGAACATCGAACGCGTGGCGACCGGTAAGGCCGACTTCACCATCGCCACGACCGACGCCCTCGCCACCTATCTGCGGGACGGCAAGCCGGGGGCCGAGCGGCTGCGCGGCTGCGTCCGTCTGTACGACGACTACATCCAGCTCGTGGTGCCCCGGGGTTCGGACATACGGAAGGTCTCCGACCTCGCCGGCAAGCGCGTCGGCGTGGGGCAGAGGGGTTCGGGGGTACGGCTGGTCGCTGACCGTCTGATGACGGCTGCGGGCCTCGATCCGACGCACGGCATCACCCCGGTCCCGGCCGGGATCGACACGATGCCGGATCAGCTGCGGAACGGTCTGCTCGACGCCTTCTTCTGGTCCGGCGGGCTGCCGACCACCGCGGTGCAGCAGCTGTCGGACCGGTTCGCGATCAGGCTGGTGCCGCTGGAGGCCCCGCTGATCAAGCAGCTCCGGGCGGCGGGTGGGCCGACCCGCTACTACCGCTCGGCGGTGATGCCCGCCGACGCCTACCGCAACGCCCAGCAGGGACGGGCCGTCACGACCGTGGCCGTCGCCAACGTGCTGGTCACCACGGACCGCACGGATCCGGCGATGACCGAGGCCTTCACCCGGACCGTGATCGACAGCCGGGACCGTATCGGGAGTGAGGTGCACGCGGCGCAGCTGGTGGACCTCCGGACGGCGATCTACACCGATCCGTTGCAGTTGCACGACGGGGCGAGGCGCTACTACCGCTCGGTCAAGCCGTGACGCACCCGGGCGGGGCGCCCGGGCGGTCTCCCCACGCCGTCGCCGCTGCCCGCCGCGTCCCTGGGACTGCCGTCGTCAGCCGTTGGGCCCGTTGCGCGGCACCGTGACCGTCACCCGCAGTCCGTTCGGTTCGTGCGGTGCGTAGCTGAGCTCACCGCCGCCCGCGGCGAGCAGCGCGCCCGAGATGGAGAGACCGAGACCGGATCCCCGGACGTTCTGGTGCTGGGAACTGCGCCAGAACCGGTCGCCGATCCGTTCCAGCTCCTGGTCGGTCAGCCCCGGCCCGCGGTCGGCGACGGCGACCGTGACGGTGTCGCGGCCGGCCGCGACCGTCACACGGACCTCCTCACCTGCGGGAGTGAACTTGCACGCGTTGTCGATGACGGCGTCCAGAGCGCTGGAGAGCGCGATGGGGTCGGCCCAGGCGGTCACCGCGGACGCCCCGTCCACCGTCAGCCGTACGCCGTTCTCCTCAGCGAACGGCCGCCACGACGCCACTCGCTCCGCGGTGAGCGCGCCGATGTCCGTGAGCCGGAGGTCGGCCGCGGTGTGTTCGGCCAGCGCCAGGTCCAGCAGGTCGTCGAGGACCTGCGCGAGACGTTTGCCCTCCGTGCGCACGGAGGCGATCTCCTCGTTCCCCTCGGGGAGTTCGAGCGCGAGCAGCTCGATGCGCAGCAACAGCGCGGCGAGCGGGTTGCGCAGCTGGTGGGAGGCGTCGGCGACGAAGGCGCGCTGCTGCTCCAGCACTTCCTCGACGTTGTCGGCCATCTCGTTGAACGAGCGGGCCAGCCGCCTGAGTTCCGGCGGCCCTCCGGAGGCCACCACCCGGGATCTCATCCTGCCGCTGGCGATGTCGTGGGCCGCGGTGTCCAGGGTTCGAACGGGGAGCAGGACCCAGCCGGTCAACCGGATCGCGGCGCCGACGGCCACCAGCATCGCGACCGCCTCGCCGGCGGCGATCAGCAGCCAGCCGCGCAGGGTGCGGCTGCGCATCTCGCTGGTGGGCGAGTCGAGGACCACGACGGCGACCACGTCGCCGTCCCGCACGACAGGCGACGCGACGACGACACGGCCGTGCTGCCAGGGCCAGACCTGCGGCGGATCGTGGCTCCGGCGCCCGAGCAGGGCCTCGCCGAAGGCCTCCCGGCCCGCCCCTTCCGCGGGGAGTCGCCAGCTCGCCGGGGCCTTCGCCATGGCCGTGTCGTCGCGGTAGAAGACGCCGGCCCGGATTCCGTACACCGAGTCGTACATCTCCAGCTCCGCCTGCAGCACGCGGCGCCGCTCGTCTCCCCCGACCGCGGAATCCGTGACGAACTGGGCCAATGCCGCGAAGCGTGCCGTGTCGTCGATGCGGTCGACCACGACGCGCTGCTGCTGAGCGGCGGCCACGCTGACCGCCAGCGGGAAACCGAGCGCGAGCAGCACGGCGGCCATCAGGACGATGAGCAGCGGCAGAAGACGGGTGCGCACCGGGGACGTACGCCTTTACGCGGACGGGGCGACGAGCCGGTAGCCGACCCCGCGCACGGTCTCGATCAGCGCGGGCAGCCGCAGCTTGGAACGCAGGGACGCGACATGCACTTCGAGCGTGCGCCCCGTCCCTTCCCAACTGGTGCGCCACACCTCGCTGATGATCTGTTCCCGGCGGAAGACCACGCCGGGCCGCTGGGCGAGCAGCGCGAGCAGATCGAACTCCTTGCGGGTGAGCTGCACTTCGGCGCCGTCGACACTGACCCGGCGGGTCGGGAGCTCGATGTGCACATGCCCCAGACGCAGGGCCGCGACCGGCGTCTGCACCGTGTCCTCGCCGGACGACTTGCGCCTGCTGACCGCGTGGATGCGGGCGAGGAGCTCCCCGGTGTCGTAGGGCTTGACGACGTAGTCGTCGGCGCCGAGGTTCAGACCGTGGATCCTCGAACGCACGTCGGCCCGCGCGGTCACCATGATCACCGGTATGGAGGTGCGCTTGCGGATCTTCCCGCACACCTCGTAGCCGTCCTGGTCCGGCAGTCCGAGGTCGAGGAGCACGACACCGAAGGGCTCCGCGTCCGTGGGTAGGAGGGCCTTCAGCGCCTCCTCGCCGCTGCGTGCGTGCACGACCTGGAATCCGTGCCGGGCGAGCACCGCGGACAGGGCGGCCGCCACATGGTTGTCGTCTTCGACGAGCAGTAGTCTCATGGCCTCCCTTTCGTCTCGCCATCGGCCCGCGACGCGGTCTTCCGCACCCCGGCACCCGCTCATACTCCCCGGCACTTCCCCGTACCGCGGCGTTTCACATAATCACGTACCAAGGCATCCACTCCGATGTCCGGGATTCAGTCAAGGGCGCTCCCATTACATGGGTGTTTCCGTTATGCACCCGGTACGCCCCCGGTATCCCGCCCACTGCCCCGTTCACGCGGAGTGTCCGGTTGCCGCCGGATCGTTATGCTCAATTTCCGCTCAGATGTAATGACGGTGGTCGCACTGCGTCACTAGGGTCCTTCCCAACCGAGGAGGACGGAGCAAGAAGCCGATGAGCGGAGTTTCAGTGACCAAGGCCGCCGAGGATGCCGCGCCTGCGGCGAACGACCTTGTCGTACTGAGCAACGTCAACAAGCACTTCGGCGCGCTGCATGTGCTCCAGGACATCGACCTGACCATCGCACGGGGCGAGGTCGTGGTCGTCATCGGGCCCTCCGGGTCCGGGAAGTCCACACTGTGCCGCACGATCAACCGCTTGGAGACGATCGACTCGGGCGCGATCTCTATCGACGGCAAGCCACTGCCCCAGGAGGGCAAGGAGCTCGCCAGGTTGCGTGCCGACGTCGGCATGGTCTTCCAGTCGTTCAATCTCTTCGCGCACAAGACGGTGCTCGAGAACGTGATGCTGGGTCAGCTCAAGGTCCGTAAGGCCGACAAGAAGGCCGCCGAGGAGAAGGCCCGTTCACTGCTCGACCGGGTGGGCGTGGCGACGCAGGCCGACAAGTACCCCGCCCAGCTCTCCGGCGGTCAGCAGCAACGAGTGGCCATCGCACGGGCGTTGGCGATGGACCCCAAGGTCATGCTCTTCGACGAGCCGACCTCGGCACTCGACCCGGAAATGATCAACGAGGTGCTGGAGGTCATGCAGCAGCTCGCCCGGGACGGCATGACCATGGTCGTCGTCACCCACGAAATGGGCTTCGCACGCTCGGCGGCCAACCGTGTCGTCTTCATGGCGGACGGGAAGATCGTCGAAGAGGCAACGCCCGACCAGTTCTTCAGCAACCCGCGCAGTGACCGGGCAAAGGACTTCCTTTCGAAGATCCTGCACCACTGATCTCCGGATCAGCCGTTCACTCACATCGCGCCAACTCTAGGGAAGTTCACCATGCAGCTTCGTAAGGTCACCGCCGCATCGGCCGCCGTGCTCGCGCTCGCTCTCACCGCCACCGCCTGTGGCTCCTCCGACGACAAGGGCGGCGACTCGGCGGGCGGCGGCAAGAAGATCACGATCGGCATCAAGATCGACCAGCCCGGCATCGGTCTGAAGACGCCCGACGGCAAGTTCACCGGTTTCGACGTCGATGTCGCCACGTACATCGCCAAGGAACTCGGTTACGACGCCAAGGACATCACCTTCAAGGAGACCAAGAGCGCCGACCGCGAGACGGCGATCGAGCGCGGTGACGTCAAGTTCATCGCCGCCTCCTACTCGATCAACGACGAGCGTCTGCAGAAGGTCGACTTCGCGGGCCCGTACCTGCTGGCGCACCAGGACATCCTGGTCCGCTCCGACGACAACTCGATCAAGTCCCCGGCCGATCTGAACAACAAGAAGCTGTGTTCGGTCACCGGCTCGACCTCGGCACAGAACGTGCACGACAAGCTGGCACCGAAGGCCGACCTCCAGGAGTTCGGTGGCTACTCGGAGTGCCTGACCGGCCTGGAGAACAAGGTCGTCGACGCACTGACCACCGACGACAGCATCCTGGCCGGCTTCGCCTCGCAGAAGGAATTCCAGGGCAAGTTCAAGCTGGCCGGCTTCAAGATGAGCAACGAGAACTACGGCATCGGCCTGAAGAAGGGCGACGCCGACCTCAAGAAGAAGATCGACGACGCGCTCACCAAGATGGTCTCGGACGGTTCCTGGGACAAGGCCGTCAAGGACAACTTCGGCCCGGCGAACTACAAGAACGAGCCCGCCCCGAAGATCGGCAACGTCGTCAAGTGAAGCAGGGCTGACAGGGCGCGCCGCCACTGACGGCGGCGCGCCGTGCCCTCCTACACGCGGAAGCGCGGGAGATCGTGTTCGACTTTCTTGATGTTAACGACCTGTTGGGGGCCTTCTGGGTGACGGTGAAACTCACCGTCTACTCCGCCCTCGGCTCCCTCATATGGGGAACGCTGCTGGCCGGCATGAAGGTCAGTCCGGTCCCCCTGATGCGCGGCTTCGCCACTGCCTATGTGAACGTGGTCCGGAACATTCCGCTGACCGTGATCATCGTCTTCTCGTCGCTCGGCCTGTTCCAGACGCTCAGCGTCAAACTCGGCGCCAGCGACTTCACGAACATCAACTTCCGGCTCGCCGTGCTCGCGCTGAGCGCCTATACCGCGGCCTTCGTGTGCGAGGCGCTCCGGTCCGGCATCAACACCGTCCCGGTCGGCCAGGCCGAGGCGGCACGTGCGCTCGGGCTGAGCTTCGCCCAGGTGCTGCGGCTGATCGTTCTCCCGCAGGCGTTCCGGTCAGTGGTCAACCCGCTGTCCAACGTGCTGATCGCGCTGACGAAGAACACCACCGTCGCTTCCGCGATCGGAGTGGCGGAAGCCTCGTACCTGATGAAGGGCCTGATCGAGAAGGAAGCACAGCTGATCCTGATCTCGGCCGTCTTCGCGTTCGGCTTCGTCGTTCTGACCCTCCCGACCGGCCTGATTCTCGGCTGGGTGAGCAAGAAGGTGGCGGTGAAGCGATGACTTCCGTCCTCTACGACGCCCAGGGGCCGCGCGCCAAGCGGCGGAATATCCTTTACACCGTGCTGTTCGTGCTCGCCGCCGCGGTCGTGGTGTGGTGGGTGTACGACGGTCTGGCCTCCAAGCACCAGCTCGACTGGATCAAGTGGAAGCCATTTTTCACCAGCTCCCAGCCCTGGGAGACGTACATCTGGCCCGGCCTCCAGAACACGCTCAAGGCGGCGTTCTTCGCCCTCGTCATCGCCTTGCCGCTCGGCGCCCTGTTCGGGATCGGCAGGCTCTCGGACCACCGATGGCTGCGGATGCCGGCCGGTGTGGTCGTGGAGTTCTTCCGCGCCATCCCCGTGCTGATCCTGATGATCATCGCGAACGCGACGTACTCGGAGTACACGAACATCAGCACCGATGTGCGTCCGCTGTACGCCGTGGTGACCGGCCTGGTGCTCTACAACGCCTCGGTGCTCGCCGAAATCGTGCGGGCGGGTATCCACTCCCTTCCGCAGGGCCAGACGGACGCGGCCAAAGCGATCGGCATGCGCAAGGGCCAGATCATGGTGTTCGTGCTGCTGCCGCAGGCGGTGACCGCGATGCTGCCCGCGATCGTCAGTCAGATCGTCGTGATCGTGAAGGACACCGCCCTCGGCGGGGCGGTGCTGACCTTCCCCGAGCTGCTGGCGTCGGTCCGCCCCCTGAGTGCGAACTACGGCGCGAACACCATCGCGTGCTTCACGATCGTCGCTCTGATCTACATCGTGGTGAACTACGCGCTCACTTCGTTCGCGAGTTGGCTGGAGGGTCGGCTGCGGCACAGGAAGAAGAGCACGGGCGCCGTGGTCGGTGCCGCACCCGGCGGCGGTCTGGAGACCATCGGTGCGCCGGCGCTCAGAGTCGATGACGGAGCCTCCGCCTGACGGCTCGCAGAATCTCGTTCCGCAGGGGCGCCGGTGCATGCACCGGCGCCCCTCGCCGCGTTCCGGTGTCACTTGACGCAAGCACCGGCAGTGGGTTGCATACGTTCTGTGATCGCCGACCGAACCCCCGCTTCCGCATCCACCCTTCCGACCGTACGGGCCCAGGGAGTCGCGCCGTGGACCCGGTGATCGTCGTCGGCGCCGGGCCCGTCGGCCTGACGCTGTCGCTGGCCCTCGCCGCGCAGGGCGTTCCCTCGGTCGTGCTCGACGAGGATCCGGGGCGGGACGAGACACGGCCCGCCCGGACAGTGGTACTGCGCGAGGACACCACCGCCCTGGTCGAGCGGCTCGGATGCAAGGCGCTCCGGAACGAGGGCGCCCGGTGGACGGGCTGGCGGTCCATGCGGCGCAAGCAGCTGGTACGCGAACTGCCGATCGGTGAGGACTCCCCGTACGGTGATCCGCTGCCCGCCCCGATCCATCTGCCGCAGCACGCCCTGATGCGCGGGCTGCGGGCCGCGGTCGCGGAGCAGGGGCTGGTGCACATGGCGCCGCTCAGCCGGATCGACACGCTGGAGCAGGACCCGGCCGGAGTCACCGTGCACACCAGGGAGCCCGACTCGACCTGGTGGCGCGGGAGTTACCTGGTCGGCTGCGACGGTGCCAGATCCACCGTCCGCAAGCTCCTGGACATCCGGTTCCCGGGACGCACGGCGGTGGAGCGGCATGCTGTCGCCGCGCTGCGGACCGAACTGCCCTGGCCCGGTGAGGCCGTGCTGCACCGGCTGCCGCCCTGGCGCACCGGTGGGGCCGAGGTCACCGCGCGGCCGCTGCCCGACGGCGCGTGGCGGCTGGACTGGCTGCTCCCGCCGCGCAGCGAGCTCGTCACCCCCGATGCCCTGATCACCCGGGTCCGGGACACCCTGGCCGGCTGGTGCGGCGGCGAGACACCGCCGTACGAACTGCTGGACACAGGGGTCTACACGCTGCATCACCGGCTGGCCCGGCGCTGGCGCGTCCAGCGGGCCTTCCTGGCCGGAGACGCCGCACATCTGCTGGGCGCCCTGGGTACGCAAGGGCTCGACGAGGGGCTCCGGGACGCCGAGAACCTGGCCTGGAAGCTGGCACATGCCTGGCATCACGGCGCCTCCGACCTGCTGCTCGACAGCTACCAGGCGGAGCGCCGGGCAGCGGTCGCCGCCCGGCTGCGCGCCGCGGACCAGTCACTGCCGATACTGCGCGGCGGCGGAGGGCTGCGGACCCTGGTCCCGGGGAGCGCACGGGGGCACGACTCACTGCTCGCCGACGGTCATCTGGGATCCGGCCCGCTCGGTGCGCCCCCCTCGTACGCGCACTCCCCCCTTGCGCCTCCGTACGCCGAGGCGCACACATCGGTGGGTACGCCCCCCGGCGCGCCGGTAGCCGATGTGCGGGTGACGGCACCCGACGGCACGACGGTGAGGCTGCGCGAGCGGCTGGGGTACGGGCACCTGCTGGTGGTGCTGGTCGCCCCGGGAACCGGAGTGTGGGACCGGCGCCACTGGCTGACGGCGGGCGTGATGCCCCGGCTCGTCGAGGCGGTCGACGCCCTGCCGGTGCGGGGCGAGCTCCTGGTGACCGAGGCCTACCCGGGTGCACCGGCCCACACCGTGCTGCTGATCAGGCCGGACGGCCACCTGGTGGCATCGTTCGGCGGGGTCCGGCCGGCGGAGCTCTTCGCGGCGGCGGACGCGGCGCGCGGCGGTCCGCCACGTACCTCCGTACGTGCCGACCAGACCGCAGACATCAATTGACCGCTGCGGGCGCACGTGGTCTACTCCGGAACATGACCGACACCGATGTGCGCCTGTGGCGGAGGGTCCATATGGACCTCGTCCGCTATGCGGGCTGCGTGTGTCGCCCGTCCTGCTGAATCGCCCTCTCCCTGCCGCGGTGTGCGCTCTGTCGTACGCCGGGCGTCACGTGCGAACTCCCGGGACGGTCCCTGTGTCAGCCTCTCCCCCACCCTCCGTGCACCCGTCCGCCGCCGGTCCGGACACCCGTCCCGGTGCCGGTCCGACCGCCGCGGAGCTGCTCGACTTCGTCCGCCGCACGGCTGCGGACGCCGGTCTCACCTCCTCGCTCCCCCTCGATCCCGAGGGCCGCACCTGGATCCGGCTCGACGGGCCCGGTGGCTGCGAGGCGTGGCTGATCGGCTGGCCGCCCGGCACCGGCACCGGCTGGCACGACCATGCCGACTCGATCGGCGCATTCACCACCGCGGCCGGCGCGCTCACGGAACTGTCGCTCGCGGCGCGACTGCCCACCGACGGCTGGAAGACCCTCGAACTGACCGAAGGTATCGACCGGTCACGGACGTTGACGGCCGGTCAGGGGCGGGCTTTCGGCCGGCACCATGTCCACGAAGTGCTGAACGAGTCCGCCACCGAGCACGCGGTCTCCGTCCATGCGTACTATCCGCCGCTGCCGCGGATCCGGCGCTACAGCCGTACGGGGGCGGTGCTCCGCCTCGAGCACATCGAGCGTCCGGAGGACTGGCAGTGAGCGACGGGCGCAGGACCGGTGCGGAGCGGGTGGGGATCGACGAGCTGCTGGAGCGGGTCAGGGCCGGGTTCGACCGGATGGGTCCGCACGAGGCGGCCGAAGCCGCGGCCTGCGGAGCGTTGCTGGTGGACATCCGCTACGCGGCGCTGCGCGACCGGGACGGGCTGATCCCCGGGGCGCTGGTCGTCGAGCGCAACGAACTGGAGTGGCGGCTCGACCCGCGCGGAAGCCATCGCGCGCCGGAGGCGGTCAGCCATGACCTGCGGGTGGTGGTGGTCTGCAACGAGGGCTACGCGTCGAGTCTCGCCGTCGCGTCCCTGCGGCAGTTGGGGCTGCACCGGGCGACCGATCTGATCGGCGGTTTCCAGGCATGGCGGGCGGCGGGGCTGCCCGTCGACGACTGACGCGCAGCGCCGCGGGGTCACTGCCTGGACGTCACCGCCTCCACCGGGCTGATCTTCAGTGCGAGCCGGCCCAGCAGTGCCGAGGCGGCCAGAGCCAGCACCGCGGCAGCACCCAGCACCGTCGCGTACACCAGGGGCCGCACGGCGGGCCCCTCGCCGCCGGTCATGCCGATACTGAAGGCAGTCAGTACGGCGAGGGCGATGCCGCTGCCGAGGACGGCTGCGATCAGCAGAACCGACAGGGCTTCGATACGGAGCATCCGCAGCACCTGGCGGCGGGTGGCGCCTGCCAGCCGGAGCATGGCGAACTCCCTGATCCGCTCGGACACCGACATGGCCAGGGTGTTGACGACCGCGATCGCGGTGAAGGCCAGGACCAGGCCCATGACAAGGTAGTTGACCTCGGCGTTCGCCTGCTGCCGGTCCGCCTGCAGCCGGTCGGCGGTGGCTGGGGTGAGCACGGCGACGCCGGGGAACTTCCGCAGCGCGGCGGTGAGACGCCCCCGGCCGCTGTGCCCGGCAACGAGGACCGTGGCGGCGAGGGGGTTGTCGATGTGACGGGCGACGAGGTCGTGAGGCAGGGTCAGGTCGCCGAATCCGTGGCCGCGGACGTGGACGGCGGCGACGGTGAGGGCGGCGGGTGTGCCGTCGCCGAGATGCAGTTCCAGCGTACTGCCGGGGTGCAGCCCCAGCCGTTCGGCGGCGAGTTCGCTGACTGCGGCGGTGCCGGGACCGGCGGCGAAACCGGCGAGTGAACCGCTGGTCACCTCCGGATCCCAGGTGCGGGAGAGGCCTGCCTGGGTGACTCCCTGGGCCGTGAACTTGTCGAGGCCGACCCTGACCGTGGTCCGTACGACCTCGGTGGCGGCCGTGACACCGGGAGTCGTACGCACGGCCTCGGCGGCCGCGGAGGGGCCACCGGGGCCCTGCGCGGTGAGGACCCAGCCGGCACGGATGCCTTCGCGTGCCTGGGCGCGGGCGGCGTCCCCGAGCGTGGGCGGGACGAAGAGAACCGTGCAGGTCATGCCGATGAGCAGGGTGAGCGGAGTGACTACGGCGGCCATCCGGGTGGAGTTTCCACGGATGTTCGCGGTGGCGAGAGCGCCGCCGGAACCTGCCGCGCGGAGCGGCCCGGAGAGCAGCGCCGCCGCCCACCGGACGAGGAGCGGACCGAGCAGCGACACCGCCGTGGCCAGCACCACGACGGCCAGGAAGGTGACGGGCGTCGAGGCCGCCTCGGTGCGGAGGCTGCTCAGTACGGCCACGAGGGCTCCGCCACCGGCAAGCAGCGCCAGACCTGCGACGGTCCGGACCGGGGCCGGGCGCCCGCGCTCGACCGCGGACTCGGCCATGGCCTCGGCAGGGCGGATTCGGGTGATCCGGTGGCCGGAGATCCTGGCGGCCGCCCAGGCGCCGAGCAGCGTGACGGCCGCCGCGGCGAGGGCCGGGAAGATGCCCGCGATGCGCTGCAGCGAGGCGGGGATCGCACCCATGTCGATGAATCGACCGTACAGCCAGGTGGCGAGGGGCAGTCCGGCGAGCGAGCCGAGTACACCGGCCACGGCTCCGACGAGCAGCGCCTCACGGCCGAGCAGGCGCCGGACCTGGCGCGGGGTGGCGGCGATGGCGCGCAGCAGGGCCAGTTCGCGGTGGCGCTGCTGGATGGTGAGCGCGAAGGTGCCGACCACCACGAGGAGCGAGGTGCCGCCCATCGCGCCGCCCATGGAGACGAGCATGACACGGGCGCCGGCGGCGTCCAGGAATTCGACGGGCCCACGGTCGTCCCCCGTTGCCACCTGGGCGGTGGTGCCTTCCAGTGCCTGCTCCACCTGCCGCCTCAGCGGGGCGGGGTCGGTGCCGGGCGCGGGCACCACACCGAGGGCGGTGACCTGGCCGGGGCGGGCGGCAAGGCGCCCGGCCTCGGCGCCGGAGAAGAAGAGGGAACTCTGCAGCCGCAGGTCACCGCGGTGGGCCGGGGCCGCGACGCCGCTGACGCGGTAGGAGCGGGGAGCTCCGGTGGACTGCACGGTGAGCCGGTCTCCGGGCCCCAGACCGGCCCGCTCGGCGAGACCGCGGTCGATCACCACGTCGTGGGCGGAGGCAGGGGCGCGGCCTACGACGAGTGCGAACGGCGTGAGGGAGGCGGAGGCCCAGGAGTGTCCGTACGAAGGCACCGAGGACCGGGAGGCGGCCCGGACGACGGGCTCGGCGAGGAAGGTGAGTTCCGGGACCACCTTCCGTACACCGCTCAGGTGCCGGATCCGGTCGGCGGTGGCCGCGGGAAGCCAGGCACGCTCGGCCACGGGCTTCGCCTTGTGCTTGATCTTCGTCCTCCCATCACCCTTGCGCTTGACGGTGGTCCGGTGGACGTTCTGATCTGCGGAGACGACGAGCGGGGCCGCGGCATACCGCTCGGTGGCGATCCTTCCGCGCAAGCCGGTCTCCAGCAGCGTGCCGCAGGCGGTGATGAGGGCGGCGGCGCACATCAGGGCGAGCAGGGCACCGAGGAAGCCGCCCTTGCGGGCCCGGATCGTCCGCAGGGCGTAGCGCAGCATCATGACGCGTCCGTCTCTCTTCTGTCGTCGATGCCCGCGAGGTCCGGGGCCGGGAAGGCGAGCCGCCGGGTGTGCACGGTGCGGGCGCCCGGCGGGGTGCGGGCGTCGGGTCGTTTGTAGCGGTTCATGAGGGCGATGTACTCCTCGAAGAACGCCCGGAGTTCAGGGAGGGTGAGCCGGATGGAACCGCGCGAGTAGGGGAACGCGTCGATCCACTCGTCCTGTTCGTCCGGCTGGCCGCTGTCGCGCTGGAGCCGCTCGAAGAGGGCGAGGTCGGCGGCGTACGCACGGCGATCCAGCTCGTCCATGACGAGCCGCACCCCGGGGCTCCGGCGGGACCGGGGCGGGAAACGCCGGTCACCCGGTACGGCCTGCCACCACCTCACCCGCCGCGCACACGGTTCGTCGGCCGTGGGCGTCCTCCACGAAGCCGTACCGGGCCAGTTCACGCAGGTGATAGCTGGTGGCCCCGGTGTTCAGCCCCAGGGCGCGGGCAAGGATCGCGGATGTCGCGGGGCCGTTCGGGTGAGGTGCTGGAGAATCTCCGGGCGTCGCGGCTGGGCGAGCGCGCCGAGAGCGGCCAGCCCTGCGATCTCGGTACCACCGGGCTTCTCTGCCATGCGTCACACACTGCTCTGCGCACAGACACCTGTGCACTGGAGCGTGCCCGCGTCTTCGTGCGGGGGGCTTACCCCCGGCGGCGGCTCCCCCTGTCCCCCGGATCCGCCCCGACACACCCGAACGCCTCACCCCGGTGGGGAAATTTCACCTCAAGGCGGACATTCGCCTCAATACCCTAGGACCGATATGACGGAGACACCCGCCCATGCCGACCACCGCCCTCACCCCTGACCAGCTCGACCGCCAGGCCACCCGCCTCCATGACACGGAGGCCTGGCAGCAGATCGTCACGGGCTGGGGCATCACCACCCCCGAACCGGTCCGCCCCGTCCAGCCCGCCGGCGCACCGCAGCCGCCGGACCGACACCCTGCCGACTGGCGTGACCTGCTGTCCGTACCGGTCGACCGGCTGATCGCCGAATCGGTCCGCTCGACGCCACCGGCCGCACCCCCCGAGCGCCCCCTGCCCGGACGGCTCGGCGCGGCCCTCCCCGACCGTTTCCACGCCTGGCGTCGCATCGGGCAGCCCGAGCTGCGACCCTCCACCCATCTCGGCTACGCGCGGCAGATCCTGACCGAATGGGGCTGGCAGAACACCCCGTACCGTCTGCGGAACGCCCGCGGCGCCCGGTGCATCTGCGGCGCACTTCTCACCGCGCACCGCCTGGGCTACGGCTCTCTCGACACCGTCGACCGGGCCGGCGCCTGGATCGTCGCCGAACTGCGCTCCATGGGCTGGACCGGCCTCATCGGCCCCTGGAACCGTCATCCCGGCCGCACCGCGGCGGACGCCGTGGCCCTGCTGGACGCCGCCATCCGTCGCGCTTCGCATGCCGGGCAGTGACCCCCACACCTCCCCGCCGCGCGGCGATTCCGGCCGCCCCTCCCCGGTTCCCGTTGTGCGTACGCCCCGACCGGGACACCCTCAGAACGGCTCGTCCAGCCCTTCGGTGTCCTCGCCCTCTTCCTCCAGCGCCTGGCGCACCACGCGCAGGGCCATGCCCTCCCCGTATCCCTTGCGCGCGAGCATTCCCGCCAGGCGCCGCAGCCGCTTGTCGCGGTCCAGGCCCCGGGTGGAGCGCAGCTTGCGCGCGACGAGCTCGCGGGCGGTCTCCTCCTCCTGTTCGGTGTCGAGCTGCCCGACGGCCTCGTCGATCACCGCCGAGTCCACGCCCTTCGTACGCAACTCCCGGACGAGAGCGCGACGGGCGAGCCCCCGTCCGTGGTGCCGGGACTCCACCCAGGCGTCCGCGAACGCCGCGTCGTCGATCAGTCCGACATCCTCGAAGCGGGACAGCACCTCTTCGGCGGCCTCGTCGGGGATCTCCCGCTTGCGCAGGGCATCCGCAAGCTGCTTACGCGTGCGCGGAGTCCCGGTGAGCAACCGCAGGCAGATGTTGCGCGCCTGCTCGACCGGGTCTCGCGGCTCCCCCTTCTCGGCCCTCGACGAGGAAGGGGAGCCGCCGCTCCTGGAGCGGGAACGGGCGCGTCGGCCCGTATCCTCACCGAATCCGCCGCCCGAGCCGCCCCCGTGACCGAGGCCGGCCTCCGGCTCGTATGCGGGCGTGGACCCGGCCGTGCGTCCGGTGGCGGATCCGGGGTCGGCAGCGCTGTCCGGCCACTCCGTACGACGTGTCACGGTCTAGCTCTTGGCCGCCGCAGCCTTGGCCGGCTTGGCCTTGCCGGCCGGAGCGGGCACCGACTTCGCGCCGTCGGCCGCAGCCGCAGTCGCAGCGCCGCCCGCCGCGTCCGCACCCGGCTCGGTGGCCGGGGCCGCCTCCGGCCTGACGCCGATACCCAGCTTCTCGAGGATCTTCTTCTCGATCTCGTTGGCCAGGTCGGGGTTGTCCTTGAGGAAGTTGCGGGCGTTCTCCTTGCCCTGGCCGAGCTGGTCGCCCTCGTACGTGTACCAGGCGCCCGCCTTGCGCACGAAGCCGTGCTCCACACCCATGTCGATCAGGCCGCCCTCACGGCTGATGCCCTGGCCGTAGAGGATGTCGAACTCGGCCTGCTTGAACGGCGGCGCGACCTTGTTCTTGACGACCTTGACGCGGGTGCGGTTGCCGACCGCGTCGGTGCCGTCCTTCAGCGTCTCGATGCGACGGATGTCCAGGCGCACCGATGCGTAGAACTTCAGCGCCCGGCCACCGGTCGTGGTCTCCGGGGAGCCGAACATCACGCCGATCTTCTCGCGGAGCTGGTTGATGAAGATCGCGGTGGTCTTGGACTGGTTGAGCGCGCTGGTGATCTTACGGAGGGCCTGGCTCATCAGCCGGGCCTGCAGACCCACATGCGAGTCGCCCATCTCACCCTCGATCTCCGCACGCGGCACGAGCGCCGCGACGGAGTCGATGACGATCAGGTCGAGAGCGCCCGAGCGGACCAGCATGTCCACGATCTCGAGTGCCTGCTCACCGTTGTCCGGCTGGGACAGGATGAGGTTGTCGATGTCGACGCCGAGCTTCTTCGCGTACTCGGGGTCCAGTGCGTGCTCCGCGTCGATGAAGGCCACCGAGCCGCCGAGCCTCTGCGCGTTCGCCACCGCGTGCAGCGTCAGCGTCGTCTTACCGGAGGATTCCGGTCCGTAGACCTCCACCACGCGGCCGCGCGGCAGGCCGCCGACGCCGAGAGCGACGTCGAGCGCGGTCGACCCGGTGGGGATCACCTCGATGGGCTCGTTCGGCCGCTCGCCGAGGCGCATCACCGCACCCTTGCCGAATTGCCGTTCAATCTGTGCGAGCGCGGCGTCCAACGCCTTCTCGCGGTCGTTTCCTGCCATGGGTTCCACCCGATTTGCTTGAGTCGATCGCTTCACGTCAAAGACGCTAACCCCTGCCACTGACAATGGGCCTCGACGTCCTCCCGGCCTGTGGACAACGCCACGGTCGGACCCGGGGAAAACCCGGCCGGAATCCCATGAGAATGGATGTTCGATTTTGGTGTCAAGCGCACCACGCCGGACCGACGTGCCCCCAGAGTAGCGCCCTAGCACCCCGGATTCAGGGAGTCAAGGAGACATGGTCGGCGCCATGCTAGATTCCGGCCTTATGGGGACATCACCGACAGGGAGAGTGGCTCTGGTCGCCGGTGCCACGCGAGGTGCGGGCCGCGGTATCGCCGTTCAGTTGGGGGCGATCGGCTCGACCGTCTACGTCACCGGGCGGACGACCGGGGGCCGGCGGTCGGAGATGAACCGTCCGGAGACCATCGAAGAGACCGCGGCCCTCGTGGACGAGGCGGGCGGCCACGGGATTCCGGTCCGGGTGGACCATCTCGTGCCCTCGGAGGTCGGCGCGCTCGTGGCGCGCATCCGGCGGGACCACGGCTGCCTGCACGTACTCGTGAACGACATCTGGGGAGCCCGGATCGAGTGGGACAAGCCCGTCTGGGAGTCCTCCCTGGACACCGGGCTGCACACCCTGCGTCTCGCCGTCGACACCCACGCCGTCACCAGTCACTTCGCGCTGCCGCTCCTCATCGAGCAACCCGGCGGCCTGGTCGTCGAGGTGACCGACGGAACGGACGAGTACAACGCCGCCCACTACCGGGTCTCCTTCTTCTACGACCTGGCCAAGGCATCGGTGAACCGGATGGCGTTCGCCCTGGCGCACGAGCTGAAGCCCCACGGCGGGACCGCGGTGTCGCTCACGCCCGGCTGGCTGCGGTCCGAGGCCATGCTCGACGCCTACGGCGTCACCGAGGCGAACTGGCGCGACGCGGTCGCCCGCGTGCCGCATTTCGCCATCTCCGAGAGCCCTGCCTTCGTCGGCCGCGCCGTGGCCGCCCTCGCGCAGGACCCGGAGGTGGCGCGCTGGAACGGCCGGTCGCTGTCCAGCGGGCAGTTGTCACAGGTCTACGGCTTCACCGATCTGGACGGGAGCCGGCCCGACGCCTGGAGATACGTCCCCGAGGTCCAGGACGCGGGCCGGCCGGCCGACGTGACCGGCTACCGCTGAACCCGACGCGGCCGCCGGTCCACCGCGGCCGGCCGTCTCAGCTCCGCTGCTCCGGGACGTGGGGCCCCTGGGCGTCGACGCCGCCGTTCCGGGGAGCACCGCTCGCGCGACGCAGCCGCGAGAGCACCGAATCGCCGCGCCGCCGCTGGCGGCGGCCGTGCACCCGCGGGTCGTCCGTCACGTCGTAGCGCTTCACATAGGCACCGAGGAACGCCTGGAGCGTGGCGACGGCCGGGATCGCGATCAGCGCGCCCACGGCACCCATCAGCGCCGTCCCGGCGATCACCGAGCCGAAGGCGACGGCCGGATGGATGTCGACGGTCTTCGAGGTGAGTTTGGGCTGCAGGACGTAGTTCTCGAACTGCTGGTAGACCACGACGAATCCGAGCACCCACACGGCGTACCAGGGGTCGATGGTGAACGCGATCAGCATCGGCAGGGCGCCTGCCAGATACGTACCGATCGTGGGGATGAACTGCGAGACGAGGCCGACCCAGACCGCGAGCGCCGGCGCGTACGGCACGCCGAGGATCACCAGCAGGACGTAGTGCGCGATCCCGGAGATGAGCGCCATCAGCCCGCGCGAGTAGAGATAGCCGCCGGTCTTGTCGACCGCGATCTCCCAGGCGCGCAGCACTTCGGCCTGCCTGGCGGGTGGCAGTACCGAGCACAGGGCGCGGCGCAGCCGCGGGCCGTCGGCCGCGAAGTAGAAGGAGAACAGGAAGATCGTCAGCAGCCGGAAGAGTCCGCCGAGCACGGTGGTCGAGATGTCGAGCACGCCGGTCGCGCTGTTCTGGACGTACTTCTGCAGCCAGTCGGAGTGCAGCAGGCTGTCCTGCACCTCGAGGCGCGAGAGCTTGGTGTGGAAGCTCTGGTTGACCCAGTTGATCACCGAGTCGAGGTATGCGGGGAAGCCCTCGACCATGTCGACGATCTGGCCGGCCAGCATCGAGCCGAGCAGCACGACGAATCCGGCGCCGCCGATCAGGACCACGAGGAAGACCAGGAAAGTGGCCAGACCGCGGCGCACGCCCCGCGCCGACATCCGGCTCACCGCCGGCTCTATGGCGAGCGCCAGGAAGAAGGCGATCAGCACATTGATCAACAATCCGATGAGCTGGTCGAATGCCCAGCTTCCCAGTCGGAAACAGGCGTAGAGCGCCAGGGCAAGAACCATGGCGCGCGGCAGCCAGGCCGGCATCCGGGCCGGTCCGGTGCCGGACGGCCGGGCCGGTGGCACAGCCGGCGGGAGGGGCGGGGCGATGGGCTGCTGGGTCTGGTCTGTCTCGTCTGTCGGTGCCACGGACCCAGTCTCGCCTACGGATACGACTGTCGGCCGCCCGCCCCGGAGGCCGAGCCGGCCGTCAGCGCTTGTCGGCGGGGATGCCGACCGCCGTGCAGACACTGCGCCACACGTCCTTGGCCTCCCAGCCCGCAGCCAGCGCCTGGTGCACCGTACGCCCGCCGAGCTCGGCCATCACATGGTCGCGGGCGAAGGAGTCGGCGTACCCCGCACCGAAGTGGTCCGCCATCCGTTCCCAGAAAATCGTCAACCGCATGACATCAGTATCCCGCTCCTGAGAGTGCAGCCGGGCCGCTATGCCTCGCCGAGAGGGTCCACCGGCCTACGGTCGGTCCATGGCTGGAACAGGAGTAAGCCCCCTCAACCGCGCCGAGCAGTTCATCTGGCTCACGGCCCGTGTCCTCGAACAGCGGCGCTTCGCCCACCATTTCCTGGACGGGAGCGCAGACGCCGTGGAGACGGCGCTCGCCGCCCATCTCAACGAGGACGGCGGCTACGGGCACGCTCTTGAACCCGATCTGCGCGGCCCCGTCAGCCAGCCCCTGCACACCGCCCATGCACTGAGCGTCCTCGACTCCATCGGGCGCTGCAACGGTCTGCGGGTGGAGCGGATCTGCCGCTTCCTGACCGATGTGTCGACCAAGGAGGGGGCCCTGCCGGCGCTCCTCGCCACGCAGCGCGGTTACCCGGCCGCGCCGTTCATCCCGGTCGTCGAAGATCCTCCGGCCGAGCTGCTGGCCACCGGTCCCGTCGTCGGGCTGCTGCACCGCAACGCGGTGTGGCACGCCTGGCTCTTCAGGGCCACGGATTTCTGCTGGACGGCGGTCGACGCGCTCCGGACGTCGCATCCGTACGAGATCGAGGCGGCGGTCGCCTTCCTGGACGGCGCTCCGGACCGGTCCCGGGCGGAGGCCGCGGCGGACCGCCTCGGGCGGCTGGTACGGGAACAGCGGCTGGCCGTACTGGACCCGGAACGGCGCGCGGAGTACCCGGTGGCGCCCGGGTACGCGCCGGGCGAGCAGCACTTCCCGTACGACTACGCCCGCACTCCCGAATCGCTTGCCCGCCACTGGTTCACCGACGAGGAACTGGAACGCTCGCTCGACCATCTGGCGGCGGAGCAGCAGGACGACGGCGGCTGGCCGGTGACCTGGCGCCAGTGGGCGCCGGGCACCGCTCTGGAGGGCCGCCCGATCGTGACGCTCAAGGCGCTGCTGACCCTGCGGGCCCACGGGCGCAGTCTCGGCTGAGGCCACCCGGGACTCCATGGCACGCCGGCTATCCGAGCGCGCGCACTCCTGCCGTCACGACCACGGCGGCCCCCACCACCACCAGGAAGGGGGCGCGCAGCACCAGTGCGAGCGCCGCGGCGGCAAGCCCCGCACCCCTGGCGTCGAGCGCCAGCTGCTGACCGTCACCGAAGGTCTGCTGCGCCGTGAGGGCGGCCAGGAGCGCCACCGGCAGGAGCGCGGCAAGGCGCTGCACGACCGGGCGTTCCAGCGCGCCCGCGGGAACCAGCAGTCCCAGCAGTTTCGCCAGATAGCAGCCGACGGCGGTGAGGGCGATGGCCATCCATACGTTCATCGGGCGTTCTCCGTGGTGGTCGCGTCCTTGGCCGGGCTGTCACCGGGTGATCCGGTCCGGCGTCCGGTCAGAAAAAGGACCGCAGGTGCGGCGAGTGCGGAGAGCAGCACCGGCACCCCGGCGGGCAGCACCGGGAGCAGTCCGAGCGCGAGCAGAACGGCGAGCGCCGCGGTGACGCGCTCCGTGGTGCTCTTCAGCATGGGCGCGAGCAGGGCGAGGAAGACGGCGGGGCTCGCGGCGTCCAGCCCCCAGGTGTCGGTGTCGCCGAGCGCCTTGGCGCCCACCGATCCCAGCAGCGTGGTCAGGTTCCACAGCACGTACAGGGTGAGACCGGTGACGGTGAAGCCGATCCGTGCGGCCCGTCTGGTGGGCTGGGGCAGCGTCACCGCGGTCGTCTCGTCGATGACCCACTGTGCGGCGAGCGGCCGCACCGCGCGCGGGAGTGCGAGCAGCTGTGACAACCGCAGACCGTAGAAGGCGTTGCGGACGCCGAGGAAGAAGGCCCCGGCGGCGGCGGTGTACGGATTGCCGCCCGCTGCGAGGGCGCCCACCAGCGCGAACTGCGAGGCGCCGGTGAAGACGAGGAGGCTGAGCGCACAGGTCTGGAGCAGGCTCAAGCCGGAGCCTGCCGAGGTGACGCCGAAGGCGAAGCCGGAGAGCCCCACGGCTATGCCGACACCGAGTGCGTCACGGATGACGGCTGCGTCCGGCTTCGCCTCGCCGCCGGTCCGCCCGCCGCCGGACACGCCGCCGCCGACCGTCCCGGCGTCGGCTGTTTCCACTGTCGTGCCGAGTCTTTCTGGGGATGCTGTCTGTTCTGCCACGCCCGGAACGTTACGCGTACAAATCGGGACCCGTCTTGTACGTTCTTGCGCGTTCGCGCTGGTAGGCGCCGGGTGGCACACCCACGATCCGGGTGAAATGACGGTTGAGGTGCGGCTGATCGGTGAAGCCGACCTCGGCCGCGGCGACCGCCGGTGCGACGCCGGCGTCGAGCATCCGCCGCGCACGCCGTACCCGCGCGTCGGTGAGCCAGGTGTGCGGCGGCATCCCGTACTGCTTCTTGAACGCCCGCAGCAGGGCGAACGGGCTGGCGCCGAGTTCGGCGGCGAGCTCGTTGAGCGTCGGCGGCCTGGCCATCCTGCTCTCCAGCACCGCGCGCGCCCGCTCCGCGTCCCGGGCGCCGGCCGACCGGGGCGCGCGAGTGGGCAGAACGGTGCCATGACGGCTGAGCAGCCGCGCGACCAGGATCCGCAGCACGCTGTCGGCGGCGAGCGCGTTGCCCTCCTCGGCCGCCCGGTGCACCTCGCCGATGAGCCGGGAGGCCTCCGGATCCACGACGCAGGCCTCGGAGAACCCGACCGTGCCGCGCGGGCCGGTGGTGTCGGCCGCGACGTCGTCGATCACTTGCGTGGAGGGGTACAACGTGGCGTACACCCAGCCGTCGGGGTCCCCCGCCCGGGCGGTGTGCGGTACCTCAGGGTTGATCATGACGACGGTGCCGGGGCCCGCGTGCACGGTCCGGCCCGGCAGTCCGACGTCCTCGACGCCCCGCGTGACGGTGCCGAAGACGTAGCCCTCGTGGCTGTGGCGGGGGAAGGTGTGACGGACGTACCGGGCACGCAGCAGATCGAGGTCGGGCAGTTCCGCGTACTGCCAGTGCCTCGCCCACTCGCCCGACGCGGAAGCCGGGGCCGAAAGCGCCGCCATACCCGGATTCTCTCAGGCACCGAACGCTGTGACCGTCCGTTGTCAGTGGCCGGGTGCACGATGGGGGACATGGCCGGCTCCGCGCTCGATTCGTTCTCCCCCGCCACCCGCAGCTGGTTCGCGGGTGCCTTCAGTGCGCCGACGTCCGCGCAGGAGGGCGCCTGGCGGGCGATCGGCGAAGGTTCGGACGTCCTGGTCGTCGCGCCCACCGGATCGGGCAAGACACTCGCCGCGTTTCTCGCCGCGCTGGACCGGCTGGCGGCCGTACCGCCGCCCGCCGAGGCGAAGAAGCGCTGCCGTGTGTTGTACGTGTCGCCCCTCAAGGCCCTCGCGGTCGATGTGGAGCGCAACCTCCGCTCGCCGCTGACCGGCATCCGCCAGGAATCGGTGCGCCTCGGGCTTCCCGAGCCCGACGTGCGAGTGGGTATCCGGTCGGGCGACACCCCTCCCGCCGAGCGACGCTCGATGGCGACCCGCCCGCCGGACATCCTGATCACCACCCCCGAGTCGCTGTTCCTGATGCTGACGTCGTCCGCGCGCGAGGCCCTGTCAGGAATCGAGACGGTGATCCTGGACGAGGTGCATGCCGTCGCCGGTACGAAGCGGGGCGCCCACCTCGCCGTGTCGCTAGAACGGCTCGACGAGCTGCTGCCGCGTCCCGCGCGCAGGATCGGCCTGTCGGCGACCGTGCGCCCGGTCGACGAGGTGGCACGGTTCCTCTCCCCGCAGCGGAAGGTGGAGATCGTCCAGCCGCCGTCCACCAAGGAGTTCGACCTCTCGGTCGTCGTGCCGGTGGAGGATCTGGGCGAGCTCGGCGGCTCCCCCGCCGCCGACCCGGATCAGGCGGGCCAGGCGGACAAGCCGTCGATCTGGCCGCATGTCGAGGAGCGGATCGCCGACCTCGTCCAGGCGCACCGCTCCACCATCGTCTTCGCCAACTCCCGCCGTCTCGCGGAGCGGCTGTGCAACCGGCTCAACGAGATCGCGTACGAGCGGGCCACCGGCGAGACGCTGCCGGAGGCCCACTCCCCCGCCGAGATCATGGCCGAGTCCGGTGCGGCGAAGGGCGCCCCCGCCCTGCTCGCCCGTGCCCACCACGGTTCGGTCTCCAAGGAGCAGCGTGCCCAGGTCGAGGAGGACCTCAAGGCCGGCCGGCTGCCGGCCGTGGTCGCCACCTCCAGTCTGGAGCTCGGCATCGACATGGGCGCCGTCGAGCTGGTGGTCCAGGTGGAGTCGCCGCCGTCGGTCGCCTCCGGTCTGCAGCGGGTCGGCCGCGCCGGGCACCAGGTCGGTGCGGTCTCCACCGGGGTGGTCTTCCCCAAGTACCGTGGTGACCTGGTGCAGGCGGCGGTGGTGACCGAACGGATGCGCACGGGTTCGATCGAGGCGCTCCGGATCCCGTCGAACCCGTTGGACGTGCTGGCTCAGCAGCTCGTCGCCATGGTCTCCCTGGACACCTGGCAGGTGGACGATCTGCTGTCGGTGACCCGCCGTGCGGCCCCCTTCGCCTCCCTCCCGGAGTCGGCGTTCACCGCCGTGCTGGACATGCTGGCCGGCCGCTATCCGTCCGACGCCTTCGCCGAGCTGCGTCCACGCGTGGTCTGGGACCGCGTCGCCGGCACGGTCACGGGCCGGCCCGGTGCCCAGCGGCTCGCCGTCACCTCGGGCGGCACCATCCCCGACCGGGGGCTCTTCGGGGTCTTCCTCGCCGGCGCCGACCCCAAGAAGGGCGGCGGGCGGGTCGGCGAGCTGGACGAGGAGATGGTGTACGAGTCCCGGGTCGGCGACGTCTTCACGCTGGGCACCACGTCCTGGCGGATCGAGGACATCACCCGCGACCGGGTCCTGGTGTCGCCCGCCCCCGGCGTTCCCGGGCGGCTGCCGTTCTGGAAGGGCGACCAACTGGGCCGCCCCCTGGAACTCGGCCGTGCGCTCGGCGCGTTCCTCCGCGAGGTCGGTGCCCTGTCGCCCGAGGACGCCAGGTCCCGGCTGCTCGCCGCCGGTCTCGACACCTGGGCCGCCGACAACGTCCTGTCGTACATCGGCGAACAGCGCGCCGCGTGCGGCCACGTCCCGGACGACCGGACCATCCTCGTCGAGCGGTTCCGCGACGAGCTGGGCGACTGGCGGGTGGTCGTGCACTCCCCGTTCGGCGCGCAGGTCCACGCCCCGTGGGCGCTCGCGCTGAGCGCGCGCCTGGCCGAGCGGTACGGCATGGACGCCCAGGTCATGCATGCCGACGACGGCATCGTGCTGCGGCTTCCCGACACCGACATGATGGGCCTGGACCTCCTGGACTTCGATCCGGCCGATGACCCGGTCCGGGAGCCGGCTGCCCCGCGCGCCGCACCGTACGACAGCGAGGAGCCGCCTGTCGGCGCCGCCGATGTCGCCTTCGACCAGGGCGAGATCAACCAGATCGTCACCGACCAGGTCGGCGGTTCGGCCCTGTTCGCCTCCCGGTTCCGCGAGTGCGCGGCGCGTGCGCTGCTGCTGCCCCGCCGCAGCCCCGGAAAGCGCACGCCGCTCTGGCAGCAGCGCCAGCGTGCGGCCCAACTGCTCCAGGTCGCCTCCGAGTTCGGCTCCTTCCCGATCGTTCTCGAAGCGGTCCGCGAATGCCTTCAGGACGTCTTCGACGTCCCCGGGCTCGTGGAACTGATGGGTGATCTCGAAGCGCGGCGCGTCCGTCTGGTCGAGGTGACCACCCAGGAGCCCTCGCCCTTCGCCCGCTCGCTCCTCTTCGGCTACGTCGCGCAGTTCCTGTACGAGGGCGACTCGCCGCTGGCCGAACGGCGGGCGGCCGCCCTCTCGCTCGACTCCCATCTGCTCGCCGAACTCCTCGGCCAGGCGGAACTGCGCGAGCTGCTCGACGCCGAGGTGCTCGGCGAGCTGCAGCAGGAGCTCCAGTGGCTGACCGAGGACCGCCGGATCAAGGACGTCGAAGGCGTCGCCGACCTGCTCCGCGTCCTCGGCCCGCTCACCGACGCCGAGTTGGCCGAACGCGGCGCCGAGCGGCCCTGGGCCTCGGAGCTGGCCTCGGCACGCCGGGCCATCCAGGTGCGGATCGGCGGAGCCGACCACTGGGCGGCGATCGAGGACGCGGGCCGGCTGCGGGACGCGCTGGGTACCGCCCTCCCGGTCGGTGTCCCGGAGGCGTTCACCGAACCGGTGAAGGATCCGCTCGGTGACCTCCTCGCCCGCTACGCCCGTACGCACGGGCCGTTCACCTCCGCCGAGGCCGCCACTCGCTTCGGTCTCGGGACCTCGGTCACGGACGGCGCGCTGCAACGGCTCGCCGCGTCCGGCCGGATCGTCCAGGGGGAGTTCCACCCCGCCGGCATCGGCCAGGAGTGGTGCGACGCGACGGTCCTGCGCCGGCTCCGCCGCCGTTCGCTGGCCGCACTCCGCCAGGAGTTGGAGCCGGTCCCGCCCGCCGCCCTCGCCGGGTTCCTTCCTCAGTGGCAGCATATCGGGAGCAGCAGCCTGCGCGGAATCGACGGACTGGCCCGCGCCATCGAGCAGTTGCAGGGTGCGCCTGTCCCCGCTTCGGCGCTGGAGAAGCTCATCCTGCCGGGGCGCATCGCGGGGTACACCCCCGCACTGCTCGACGAGCTCACCACCACCGGCGAAGTGGTCTGGGCGGGCGCGGGTGCCCTGCCCGGCAAGGACGGCTGGCTGTCCCTCTATCTCGCGGACAGCGCCCCCCTGCTCCTCCCGCCGCCGCACCCTCTCGAACTCAGCGCACTGCACGAGTCCGTCCTGACCGCCCTGACCGGCGGTTACGGCCTCTTCTTCCGCCAGATCGCCGATCAGGTCCGCGCCACCACCCACCCGGACTGCACCGATCCTCAACTGGCCGACGCGCTCTGGGACCTGACCTGGTCCGGCCGGCTGACCAACGACACGCTGGCCCCACTGCGTTCACTCCTCGGCTCCGGACGCACGGCGGGATCGACCGCCCACCGCGCCAAGCGCACCGTCCCGCGCGGCCGTTACGGCTCACTCACCGCGACGGCCCGCCCCGCGTCGCGCACCGGACCGCCCACCGTGTCAGGCCGCTGGTCGCTGTTGCCCACCGCCGAGCCCGACCCCACGCACCGCGCGCACGCCCTGGCGCGTACCCTCCTGGACCGTCATGGTGTGGTGACCCGCGGCGCGGTCCAGGCCGAAGGGGTCGAGGGCGGGTTCGCCGCGACGTACCGCATCCTCGCCGCCTTCGAGGACAACGGACAGGCGCGCCGCGGCTACGTCGTCGAGGGGCTGGGGGCGGCCCAGTTCGCCATGGACGGCGCGGTCGACCGGCTCAGGGCCGCGTCCACCGCCCGTGACCGTGCCGAACCCGGCGCGGCGTCCCGCGCGCTCGTTCTCGCCGCCGCCGACCCGGCCAATGCGTACGGCGCGGCCCTGCCCTGGCCCGAGCCGCCGGACGGTGCCGGACACCGGCCGGGCCGAAAGGCGGGCGCCCTGGTGGTCCTGGTCGACGGCGAGCTGACGCTGTACATGGAGCGTGGCGGCAAGACGCTGCTCGCCTGGCCGGCCGACCCGGAGGACCCCGCGCTCCGGGCGGCGGCCGAGGCGCTGGCCGCCGCGGCCCGCGCGGGGTCGCTCGGCACCGTCACGGTGGAGCGCACCAACGGCGCCTCGTCCCTGACCTCGCCGCTGGGGCGCACGCTGGAGGCAGCCGGTTTCCACGCCACCCCGAGGGGACTGCGTCTGCGCGCCTGATTCCGTGCGCCACCCGGCTCACCCGCCTCCGAACCCACACGGCCGTGCGCCCCTCGCCCGCGCCGCTCCGGCACCACGCATCATGGAGGTATGCCCGAAGGAGACACCGTCCTGCAGACCGCCGTACGGCTGCACTCCGCGCTGGCCGGTGACGTCCTCACCCATTCCGACCTGCGCGTCCCCCGGTTCGCCACCGCTGACCTCACCGGCCGGGCGGTTCTCGACGTCACCCCGCGCGGCAAGCATCTCCTCACCCGGATCGAGGGCGGGCTCACCCTGCACAGCCATCTCCGCATGGAGGGTGCCTGGCGCGTCTACACCCCGGGCGAGCGCTGGAGGGGTGGCCCGGCCCACCAGATCCGCGCGGTCCTCTCCACCGCCCGTCACACCGCAGTCGGATACCGTCTTCCCGTCCTCGAACTCCTCCGCACAGCCGACGAGGAGAAGGCCGTCGGACACCTAGGGCCCGACCTGCTGGGTCCCGGCTGGGATCCCGACACCGCGCTGCGCAACCTGCTGGCCGATCCCGTCCGGCCCCTCGGCGAGGCCCTCCTCGACCAGCGCAATCTGGCCGGCATCGGCAACGTCTACAAGGCCGAACTCTGCTTTCTGGCGCGCGCCACCCCCTGGCTCCCGGTGGGTGAGCTGCCGGCCTCGACCATGGTCCGTCTGGTCACCACGGCCAAGCAGCTCCTCGAAGCCAACCGCGACCGCCCGGACCGCACGACCACCGGTACACGCCCGCGCGGCTACGGCCCCCGTGAGCGTCTCTGGGTCTACGGCAGGACCCACCGCCCCTGCCTGCGGTGCGGCACCCCCATCCGCAGGGCGGAGCAGGACACCCGCCCCGCTTTCTGGTGCCCTCGCTGCCAGTCGGGCCCCACCCCTTAGTCGACACTTCGTCACCTCCGGTGAGGCGGGCCCGGGCCACCCCGTCTCGCGCACGGCGGCACGGGCCCGCCTCGCATGCGTCCCCGGCACCGTGGACGGGGCCCGGCAGGCTCCCCCTCGCGCTCCACCCGCAGGTCGGGTGCCTGCCGCAGACCCGTGAACGATCTCCGCCGCGGGTGGTGAACCCCACACCCGCCGGCTCGATGTCACGGACCGCAGTCGGCTCGGAATCGCGCTCGCCGCGGCGGCCGGGACGGCATCCTGACCACCGTCGCCGGCCGCCTGCGTACGCCCATGGCCCGCCTCGCGACGGCGCGCGCGTGGCAGGGGACCGTCCAGCCGTCCGGGATGCCACCGGGCGAGGACCTCAAGCGGGAGCGACGGTACGGACGTCCCGTTCGGCCGGTCGGGTGAGCTCGATGCTGTCGTCCACAGGTCGCGCAGCCGGGGTCTTTGCCGTCATGACCGGTCGGAACCGCCGCCCGGGCGGCGGTATCGCCATGCCCTGGCAGTGCGCCACGCCGTCCGGGCCAGGCGCAGCCCGGTCGCGCGCCATTCGGCCACGCCGCCGGTCCCCGCCTCTTCCCCAGCGGTCCCGTCGGCGCCGGCAGGCCGGGCCGCTGCGGCCACATGTACGGGCAGCAGGCTCAGTCCCCACCCGCCGGCCATGACCGCTCCCTCGACCAACCCGGCATGTTCCGGCTGAAGCACCAGCCGGAGTACGGCCCACCACCACACCCCACCGAGAACGAGCGCGGGCGCCCACCGCCGCACCATGGCTGCCTCCTCCGGCCGAACCCCGTCCGGCCCGATCACCCGGCGGGTGGGCGCACCGGCTCCGTACCGGCGTGCGCGTCACAGACGGATACCGTGACCCACGACGCCACCCCCGGTGTGTACCGGGGGCTCGGTCGCGGGTCGCGGCCCGGCCTGTGGCATGAAGCAGCTCTCCGGACGGATACCGCTTCAGCATTGCGTGATCTTGGTGACCGTGGCTTTCTCCCTTGCAGTCTCGCCCGGGACCACCGGAGCCGCATCCAGAACCGGCGCCATCGCCCCTGCCCGAGGCAGCGGACGGCGCATCGCACGTCATTTCGGTGTCGCGCGGCGTTCATCTCGGCCGACGAGCATGCGGCTGGCCACCCGTATTGCACCTGACCGAACCGGTGAACACATGAAGAGACGAACCGCCGCCGCGCTGACCCTCGCCGTCTCCGTGGTGCTGACCTCGCCCCTGCCGGCGCTGGCCCACAGCAGCGGATCCGGCAGCTATGCGACGAAGACGCCGTACGCGCCGCAGCAGGACATACGGAGGTACGAGCAGGCACCCCGGGGGTTCGTCCCGGTGTTCACCGAGACCGTCGCCCGTCACGGTTCGCGCGCGGCGACCAGCAGCGAGGACGGGGACCTGATCCTCGCACTGTGGAACGAGGCGAAGAGCGAGGACGCGCTCACCCGCGACGGGATACGGTTCGGCGGCGAGACGCAGGCGCTGCTCGACGCGATGGCCGGAAGCGGTTACGGAAACCTCAGCGGCCGCGGCAAACGGGAGATCCAGGACACCGCCGCGCGGATGCAGCAGCGGCTTCCGGGCCTGTTCTCGCGGATCGCCGAGGATGGTGAGCGGATCGATGTCGTCAGCTCCGGCAAGGACCGCGCGGTGGACAGCGGCAACATTTTCGCCGCAGCTCTCACCGAGAACGATCCGGCGCTGAAGCCGCTCATCGGCCCCGCCAGGACCGACCCGGACCTGCTCTACTTCCACAAATCGGCGGGCGGCGCCGAGTACCGCGACTACATCGAGAACGACGAGCGGCTCTCCGCCACTCTTCGGAAGATCACCGACCAGCCCGCCACGCACCGCGCGGCCCGCAACGTGCTGAGGAAGATCTTCAAGCCCGAATTCGCCGACCGGATCTCGGCCGGCGAATTCGCCTCGATCGGCACCGACGTCGAAGCCGCGCAAGCGGTCTACGCCCTTTACAGCATCGCTCCGACGATGAGCGACGAAGGCGACTGGAACATGCGGCGCTACATCGCGCCGCGCGATGCCGCCTGGTTCGCCTACCTCAGCGACGCGGAGGACTTCTACGAGAAGGGACCGGGTTTCACGGGCAGCGACATCACCTACCGGATGGCAAACGTCCTGCTCGACGACTTCTTCGCAAAGATCGACGACAAGCGGGCGGGAACCGGCGATCTGGGCGCGGAGCTGCGGTTCACCCACGCGGAGGAGATCATCCCGCTGGCCGCGCTCATGAAGCTGCCGGGCAGTACGCAGCAGGTGTCGCAGACCCGGCCGTACACCTACGAAGACAACCCGTGGCGGGGCTCGTCGGTGGCTCCGATGGCCGCGAACATCCAGTGGGACCTGTTCCGGAAGGGGAGCAGGTATCTGGTGCGGATGCTCTACAACGAGAAGCAGACCGCGTTCAAGCAGGGCTGCGCGCCGGTGTCGAGGGGCAGCTACTTCTACGACGTGGACGAGCTGAAGCGGTGCTTCGGGCGGACCGCGTCCTGAACAGAAGAGCCCCGTCCGACCCCGCAGAAGGGGGTCGGACGGGGCTCTCCGGATCACACCGGACCGTGCGGGTCAGGCAGCGACGACATCCACCGCTTCGGCGGGCGCCTTGATCGTCACCCGTCCCGTCGGCACACCTGCCACCGACGTCACGGAAACCGAATTGAGCATCGGACGTACCGGCGCCGGCACCGGATCACTGGCCGCTGCCGACTCGGCCAGCTCAGCCAGCGACAGTTCATCGCTCACTTCACGCATGAGCTCGGACATCCGTACGTCAAGCGCGTCGCAAATGGCGGAGAGCAGCTCGGAGGATGCCTCCTTCTGCCCCCGCTCCACCTCGGAGAGATAACCGAGCGAGACTCGGGCGGACGAGGAGACTTCGCGCAGAGTACGGCCTTGGCGCTGGCGCTGCCGACGCAGCACGTCACCAAGCAGGCGACGGAGCAGAATCATCGGTGGCTCCCTCCTCGGACCGCGTAGCCGCATCCTTCACGCCCCACCGTACCGCCTCGCGCTGCGGCCGTGCGGGGAGCGATGTCGTGTTCACTCAGGGCTGCAAACATCAATTCCCCCCGTTCTGTTCCGTATCCTGTGCGCTCGCATTCTCGCCGAGTTCCCCGGACAGCAGTGCGAGCACGCTCCGTACGCTCTCTCTACGGATGTCCGTCCGGTCGCCGTTCAACCGCAGCGCGGTTACTTTCTCCGCACCGTCAGGACCCGCCACCGCGACGTAAACCGTCCCGACCGGCTTGCCGTCCTGCGCCTCGGGCCCCGCGACGCCGGTGGTGGACACACCCCAGTCTGCACCGAGAAGCCGTCGCACACCGATCGCCATCTGGCGCGCAACCTCGGGATCCACTGCGCCGCGGGCGGTCAGCAGGGCTCCGTCGACGGCAAGCACCTCGCGCTTGAGCGGCGTCGCGTACGCCGTGACGGACCCGCGGAAGGAGTGCGAGGCTCCGGGTACGGACGTCAGTTCCGCCGCGACCAGGCCGCCGGTCAGCGACTCGGCGACGGCGAGGGTCTCACCGCGTTCCACGAGCTGCTGCAGCACCCTGGCCGCGGCAGTCACCGCTCGGCCTCCGCCGGACCACGGGCCGCGGCGGCCTCGGCGGTCCTCTCGGCGGCCGCCGCGGCTCGCTCCGCCGCCAGCCCCTGGCGCCGCAGCACGACCGCCTGGCGCACGTAGTCGAGTCCGGTGACGACCGTCAGCACGACGGCCACCGCCATCACCCAGAAGCGCAGGGTGGCGAGCGGCCCGGTCAGCGCCAGGACGTACATCCCGACGGCCGTCCCCTGCGCCAGCGTCTTCATCTTTCCGCCGCGGCTGGCCGGGATCACCGCATGCCGGATCACCCAGAACCGCATCAGCGTGATGCCGATCTCCCGGAAGAGGATCACGCCCGTGACCCACCACGGCAGATCGCCGAGGTACGACAGGCAGATCAGGGCGGCTCCCATGATCGCCTTGTCGGCGATCGGGTCGGCGATCTTCCCGAAGTCGGTGACCAGGTTGTACGTACGCGCCAGATGCCCGTCGAAGAGGTCCGTGATCATGGCGACGGCGAACGCGGCCCAGGCGAAGGACCGCCAGGCGGGGTCGTAGCCACCGTTGTGGAGCAGCAGGACCACGAAGCCGGGAACGAGCAGCAGCCGCGCCATGGTGAGGAGGTTGGCGATGTTCCACAGGCTGGCCTGGTTGACGGCCGCAGTGCCCAGCTTGCCGCCGCGGACCGGCTTCGCGCCGGAACCGCCTGCCGCGGATGCCGGGACTCCGGTCATCTGGCTACCTCCGCAAACTCGGAACACTCGGCCACCAGATCCACTCCCTCGGTGCCCACCACCTTTGCCTCGACCATACGGCCCGGCACAAGACCCTCGCGTGCGGTGAAGAGCACCTGGCCGTCCGTTTCGGGCGCCTGGTGCGCGGCACGCCCGACGGCCCGCGGCTCGTCCTCGGTGGGGTCGACCGACTCCACCAGCACCTGCAGCGACTCCCCGAGGCGTTCCTCGGCGCGCTGTGAGGTCAGCTCCTCGGCCAGCTGCGAGATGTGCGCCAGACGCTCGGCGATGACGTCGGCGTCCAGCTTGTTGTCGTAACCGACGGCCTCGGTGCCGTCCTCGTCGGAGTACCCGAAGACGCCGATGGCGTCGAGTCCGGCCCCCGTGAGGAAGCGTTCCAGCTCGGCGAGGTCCGCCTCGGTCTCCCCCGGGAAGCCGACGATGAAGTTCGACCGCGCACCGGCCTGCGGCGCCTTGCCGCGGATGGTCTCCAGAAGCTCCAGGAAGCTGTCGGTGTCACCGAAGCGGCGCATCGCCCGCAGCACCCCGGGGGCGGAGTGCTGGAAGGAGAGGTCGAAGTACGGGGCGACCTTCGGCGTCGACGTCAGCACGTCGATGAGCCCGGGCCGCATCTCTGCGGGCTGCAGGTAGCTGACCCGGATCCGCTCGATGCCGTCGACGTCGGCAAGATCGGGCAGCAGCGTCTCCAGCAGCCGGATGTCGCCGAGGTCCTTGCCGTACGAGGTGTTGTTCTCGGAGACCAGCATGACCTCCTTCACACCCTGCTCGGCCAGCCAGCGGGTCTCCTGCAGTACGTCCGAGGGGCGCCGCGAGATGAAGGAGCCGCGGAAGGACGGAATGGCGCAGAAGGTGCAGCGGCGGTCGCAGCCGGAGGCGAGCTTCACCGAGGCGACCGGGCTGGTGCCCAGCCGGCGGCGCAGCGGGGCGCGCGGCCCGGAGACCGGAGCAACCCCCTCCGGCAGGTCCGCGGGGGCCGGAGCGGCCTCCTGGGCGTGCCCGGGCAGCGCCACGGCGGCGTCCTGGCGCTCGGCCGGGCTGATCGGCAGCAGCTTGCGCCGGTCACGCGGGGTGTGCGAGGCGTGGATGCCACCGTTGAGGATGGTCTGGAGTCGGTCGGAGATGTCGGCGTAGTCGTCGAATCCGAGGACTCCGTCGGCTTCCGGCAGGGCTTCGGCAAGGTCCTTGCCGTAGCGCTCGGCCATGCAGCCGACGGCGACCACGGCCTGGGTCCGGCCGTGGTCCTTCAGATCGTTGGCTTCGAGGAGTGCGTCGACGGAGTCCTTCTTGGCGGCCTCGACGAATCCACAGGTGTTGACGACGGCTACATCGGCGTCGGAGGCGTCCTCGACGAGCTCCCAGCCGTCCGCTGCCAAGCGGCCTGCGAGCTCCTCCGAGTCCACCTCGTTACGGGCGCAGCCAAGAGTGACAAGGGCGACGGTACGGCGTTCGGGCATGGGCTCAAGACTACTTTGTCCTGGCACTCGCCCCGCCGAGCAGGGTTCCCTGTGACAGCGAGTGACAACGGGACGAGCGCCCGGCGGGAAGGCCGGGCGCTCGTGTCACGCAGTGCTGTCGGTCAGCCGACCTCGGGGTCGCCCTTCGTGTACGTCAGGCGCTCGACCTGACCGGGCTGGAACTTGTCCTCGACCTTCTTGCCGTTCACGAAGAGCTCGATCGAACCGGCGTCACCGAGGACGAGGTCGACACGCTCCTTGTCCTGGAAGGTCTTGGACTGGCCCTTCAACAGCAGTCCGTCGAAGAGCTGCCGCCCGTTGTGGTCCTTGGCCGAGATCCAGCTCTTGCCCTGAGTGGCGCTGAGCTTGACCGTCACCTTGTCCCGCGGGGCGGCCGCGATGGCGCTGTCGGAGGGTACGGGCTTGGGGTCTGCGGGCTTGGTCGGCTTCGGCTTGGGACTGGTCGTGTTGGGCGTCGAGCCCTCCGCGACCTGCGTGGTCGTACCGCCGTCGTCACCCCCCTTGAAGAAGGTGAAGCCGACGAAACCGACGACGACGACGATCGCCGCGACCATGGCCGCGGTCCAGTTGGGCCGACGCGGCTCGGAACGGATCCGCTCGGCCTCGAACAGAGGCGCTGCGGGCGTGGGCGCGGGACGGCCGCCGTGCTCGGCGTCGTACTGCGAAACCAGCGGTTCCGGATCGAGACCGACGGCACGCGCCAGGGTGCGGATGTGGCCGCGGGCGTACACGTCGCCGCCGCAGCGGGAGAAGTCGTCCTCTTCGATCGCGTGCACGATGGGGATGCGCACCCGGGTGGACGAGCTGACCTCTTCGACCGTGAGACCTGCGGCGATTCGAGCCTGCTGAAGCACTCGACCGATCGAAGGCCGGTCGTCTTCGGGGGAGTTGCCGATGGACACGGGGGCGCCTTTCGAGCGTGAGCCACCTGCTGGATGTTCAGTCTAGGGGGGGTACGAAAGGGAGGGGCAACCGGGAGGGAGGACTTTGTACGCCATCAGATTCGAACACAGTCCCGTTATCCGGACCGCCCCGTGGAAGAACATCCTGCCGTCCCTCCCTTCAACTTGACGTACGACCCGACGAAACGGTTGCCCATCAAACCCTTACGAACCGCTTTCCCCGCGAATCTGTGCCAACACCCCGTCCAGCTCGTCCGGTTTCACCATGACATCGCGTGCCTTGGACCCCTCGCTGGGGCCCACGATGTTCCGCGACTCCATGAGGTCCATCAGCCGGCCGGCCTTCGCGAAGCCGACCCGCAGCTTGCGCTGGAGCATCGAGGTGGACCCGAACTGGGTCGAGACGACGAGTTCGGCGGCCTGGCAGAGCAGATCGAGGTCGTCGCCGATGTCCTCGTCGACCTCCTTCTTCCTGGCGGTGCCGACCACGACGTCCTCGCGGAAGACCGGCGCCATCTGATCCTTGCAGTGCTGGACGACGGCCGCGACCTCGTCCTCGGTGACGAAGGCGCCCTGCATACGGGTCGGCTTGTTGGCACCCATCGGCAGGAACAACCCGTCGCCCTTGCCGATGAGCTTCTCGGCGCCGGGCTGGTCGAGGATGACCCGGCTGTCGGCGAGCGACGAGGTCGCGAAGGCGAGCCGGGAGGGCACATTCGCCTTGATCAGGCCGGTGACGACGTCGACCGAGGGCCGCTGGGTCGCGAGGACCAGGTGGATACCGGCGGCGCGCGCCAGCTGGGTGATCCGGACGATGGCGTCCTCGACATCGCGCGGGGCGACCATCATCAGGTCGGCGAGCTCGTCGACGATCACCAGCAGGTAGGGGTAAGGGGACAGCTCCCGTTCGCTGCCCTCCGGCGGTTTGACCTTGCCGTTGCGCACGGCCTGGTTGAAGTCGTCGATGTGCCGGTACCCGAACGCCGCGAGGTCGTCGTACCGCAGATCCATCTCCCGCACGACCCACTGCAGAGCCTCGGCGGCCCGCTTGGGGTTGGTGATGATCGGCGTGATCAGGTGCGGGATGCCCTCGTACGCGGTCAGCTCGACGCGCTTGGGGTCGACCAGCACCATCCGTACGTCGTCCGGGGTCGCCCGCACCATGACCGAGGTGATCAGGCAGTTGATGCAGGACGACTTGCCGGAACCGGTCGCACCGGCCACCAGCACATGCGGCATCTTCGCCAGGTTGGCCATCACATAGCCGCCCTCGACGTCCTTGCCGAGCGCGACCAGCATCGGGTGGTCGTCCTCCGCCGCGTCCGCGAGACGCAGCACGTCGCCGAGGTTGACCATCTCGCGGTCGGTGTTGGGGATCTCGATGCCGACGGCGGACTTCCCCGGGATCGGGGAGATGATCCGGACGTCGGGGCTGGCGACGGCATACGCGATGTTCTTCGCGAGCGCGGTGATCCGCTCGACCTTCACGGCCGGCCCGATCTCCACCTCGTACCGGGTCACCGTCGGTCCACGGGTGAAGCCGGTGACCGCGGCATCGACCTTGAACTCGGTGAAGACGTTCGTCAGGGCGGCGACGATCACGTCGTTGGCCGCGCTGCGGGTCTTGCCCGGTCCGCCGCGTTCCAGCAGATCGAGCGAGGGCAGCGCGTACGTGATGTCGCCGGACAGCTGGAGCTGCTCGGCGCGGGCGGGCAGCGACGGGGACTGCGAGGGTGCGGGGGCGGGCTTCGTCAGATCGGGTACGCCGCCGGAGGGTGCCGGGCTCCTCTCCGCGGTCCGGTCCGGTTCCGCCGCTCGGGCCGGTTCCGCGCCCCGGGCTCCGGGGAGGGGTGTGACCGAGCGCTCGCGGTCCCTCTCGACGGAGACGCCCTGGGTCAGGTCGGCGACGATCGGCGAGGGCGGCATGCCGTTGAGCACCGCGCCGTCGAGCGCGGCGGCCGCGGCCGCCGCGACATCCACCGCGTCCATGGTGCGGTTCATCGCGGGCTGCACGGACGGCCTGCGCGGCCTGCGGCGCTTGGACAACGCCTCGGCCTCCGCCTGCTCCGGGTCGTACTCCTCGGGCACCTCGGAGCGGCGTACGGAGGCACGCCTCGAGCGGGCGGGCAGTGCGTCGCGCCACTGCTCGTCGTACCGCTCGTCGTCGTTCTCGTCCTCGGCCTCGGGGTCGTACATCGGGTCGACGATCCCCAGCTTGGAGCCGAGCAGTCGCAGCCGCTGCGGGATGGCGTTCACCGGGGTCGCGGTGACGACGAGCAGACCGAAGACGGTGAGCAGGAGCAGCAGCGGTACGGCGAGGACCTCGCCCATGGTGAAGACCAGCGGCTTGGAGGCCGCCCAGCCGATGAGTCCGCCGGCGTCCTGCAACGCCTCGGCGCCGTCCGCCCGGCCGGGCGATCCGCACGCGATGTGGACCTGTCCGAGAACCCCGATGACCAGGGCGGAGAGCCCGATGACGATACGGCCGTTGGCCTCCGGCTTCTCCGGGTAGAGGATCAGCCGTACGGCGATGGCGCCCAGCAGTATCGGCACGAGCAGGTCGAGCCGGCCGAAGGCACCGGTGACGAGCATCTCGACGAGATCGCCGACGGGTCCTTGCAGATTCGACCAGGTGCCCGCCGCCACGACCAGTGCGAGACCGAGCAGCAGCAGAGCGACGCCGTCCTTGCGGTGGGCGGGATCGAGTCCCTTGGCGCCGCGCCCTATGCCGCGGAACATCGCGCCGACGGCGTGGGCCGCGCCGAGCCAGACGGCGCGGACCAGCCGGTACACGCCTCCGGTGGGTGACGGTGCGGGCCTGGCCGCGGCGGGCTTCTTCGCCACCGCTTTCCTGGCCGGGGCCTTCTTCGCGGGTGCGGACTTCTTCGCGGCGGTCTTGCCGGCAGGCACGGCTTTCTTCGCCGGCCCCGCGGTACGGCCGACGCGCTTCGCGGTGCCCGCGGTGCCCTGGGAACCCTTGCCGGACGTACGTGAGGCCATGGGCCGAGGTTACCGGTGTTGGCCGCCGTGAACACGTGCCCCTCCTGGTTCACCCGACCGTGTCGCCGTGCGGGGGCCCGAAACTGACGAGCACTCACCGGACACCGGCTGGGCGGCGCCCCTCGAAGCCTGTTCCCCGGCAGGGGAGTTCCGCGAGGGGAGACGCTAGGAGGGAATCACTGCCGGGCCGCCTCCGGTGCCGGGCTCCAGGGCGTCCAGAGCGCGCCGCAGTCCGGTCAGTTTCCGCTCGAGATGGGCGGCGGTGGCCACCGCCGCGGCGTCCGCCGACTCGTCGTCGAGCTGCTTGGAGAGAGCTTCCGCCTGCTCCTCGACGGCCGCGAGGCGTGCCGAGAGCTCGGCCAGCAGACCGGCAGGCTCCTTCTCCTGCTCCACGCCCGGGTGGCCGTTGCCCTCCAGCTGCAGCCGAAGCAGCGCCGCCTGCTCACGCAGCTGGCAGTTCTTCATGTACAGCTCGACGAAGACCGACACCTTGGCGCGCAGCACCCAGGGGTCGAACGGCTTCGAGATGTAGTCCACCGCGCCCGCCGCGTAACCGCGGAAGGTGTGGTGCGGACCGTGGTTGATCGCGGTCAGGAAAATGATCGGGATGTCCCGGGTCCGTTCCCGCCGCTTGATGTGCGCGGCGGTCTCGAAACCGTCCATTCCTGGCATCTGGACGTCCAGCAGAATGACCGCAAAGTCGTCCGTGAGCAGCGCTTTGAGCGCTTCCTCCCCTGACGATGCCCGTACCAGCGTCTGATCGAGCGCAGAGAGGATGGCCTCCAGCGCCAGCAGATTCTCCGGCCGGTCATCGACCAGGAGGATCTTGGCCTTCTGCACCATGGCCCGTCCTCCTCGCCCCGGAATCGCACCGGGCGCCGCCCCAGGGGACGACTCCCTTACGCCGTCCGTCCTTGTGCCGGTCATGGTAGCCGCACCCCGCCCGTCACCACACCCTGTCACCGCGATGTCACTGTGCACGTACCGGAAACGCGGTGGGAGACCAGAAGGTTCCCCGCCCACCGCGTTCTCACACCCCTTCGAGCAGAGTCGATCAGCAACTTATCGTCATTCGCTCGATGGATGATCACTCTCCGCGCATCCACTGCTCCATGACGGAGAGCAGATGATCGGGGTCGGCGGGCTTGGTGACATAGTCGGACGCGCCGGAGTCGATGGCCTTCTCCCGGTCGCCCTTCATCGCCTTCGCGGTCAGCGCGATGATGGGCAGCCCGGCGAACTGCGGCATCCTGCGGATCGCCGTCGTCGTCGCGTAGCCGTCCATCTCCGGCATCATGATGTCCATCAGGACCACGGTCACGTCGTCGTGCTGCTCCAGGACCTCGATGCCCTCGCGTCCGTTCTCCGCGTACAGCACCGACAGTCCGTGCTGCTCCAGCACGCTGGTGAGCGCGAAGACGTTACGGATGTCGTCGTCGACGATGAGGACCTTCTCGCCGTTGAACCGGAAGACCCTGCGGGGCTCGGGCTCCTCCTGGCCGGCCTGCGCCCGGCCCTGCGACAGCGACTCCTGGGCCGGTGCTGCGGCAGGCCCGGTGGGCGTGGCGCTCCTCGACGGCAACGCGTGCCGCCGCTCCGCCCCGCCGAGCGCCTTGCGCCGCCGCCGGAACAGCCCTGCGGAACCGGCCGGATCGTGCAGCGTCGCGCCCGAACCCGCCTCCGTGATCAGAGCGTCGTCGATCACGGCACCGTGCAGCTCGACGGGGCCGGGGCCGATCTGCGGGTAGCCCTGCGGCGGCAGCTCGCTGGGGTGCAGCGGAAGGTACAGCGTGAAGGTCGAACCACGGCCCGGCTCGCTCGACGCGTGGATCTCACCGCCCAGCAGCCGCGCGATCTCCCGGCTGATCGAGAGGCCGAGCCCCGTGCCGCCGTACTTGCGGCTGGTCGTACCGTCCGCCTGCTTGAACGCCTCGAAGATCACCAGCATCTTGCTGGACGCGATCCCGATTCCGGTGTCGGTGACCGAGAACGCGATCAGGTCGGCGTCCGCGTCACGGAGCGAACCGGCCTCGAGAAGCTGTTCACGGATGGCGTTCGGCACATCCGCGCTGGCGTGCCGGATCACCAGCTCGACGGCGCCGCTGTCGGTGAACTTCACCGCGTTGGAAAGGAGGTTGCGCAGCACCTGGAGCAGCCGCTGCTCGTCCGTGTGCAGTGTCGCCGGAAGCTCCGGCGACACCCGTACGGAGAAGTCGAGCCCCTTCTCCGCGGTCAGCGGCCGGAACGTGGCCTCCACGTAGTCGACCAGCTGGACCAGCGCGATCCGGGTCGGGCTGACGTCCATCTTGCCCGCCTCGACCTTCGACAGATCGAGGATGTCGTTGATCAGCTGCAGCAGATCGGAGCCGGCTCCGTGGATCGTCTCGGCGAACTCCACCTGCTTCGGCGAGAGATTGCCCTCGGCGTTGTCGGCCAGCAGCTTGGCCAGGATGAGCAGCGAGTTGAGCGGCGTCCGCAGCTCGTGCGACATGTTGGCCAGGAACTCCGACTTGTAGCGCATCGAGACCGCGAGCTGCTCGGCGCGCTCCTCCAGGACCTGCCGCGCCTCCTCGATCTCGGTGTTCTTCACCTCGATGTCGCGGTTCTGCTGGGCCAGCAGCTCGGCCTTCTCCTCCAGTTCGGCGTTGGACGCCTGAAGCGCCTTCTGCCGGTTCTCCAGCTCCTCCGAACGGTCGCGCAGCTGCTCGGTCAGCTCCTGCGACTGCTCAAGGAGCTTCTCCGTCTTGGTGTTGACGCTGATGGTGTTGACGCTCGTCGCGATCATCTCGGCGAGCTGGTTGAGGAAGTCCCGCTGGATGTGGGTGAACGGCTGGAACGACGCCAGCTCGATCACGCCGAGTACCTGCCCCTCGAAGAGCACCGGAAGCACGACCACATGCGCCGGCGGTGCCTCCCCGAGCCCCGAGGAGATCTTCAGATAGCCCGGCGGCACGTTGTCCACCTGGATCGTCCGCTTCTCCTCCGCCGCCGTGCCGATGAGTGTCTCGCCGGGGCGGAACGAGGTCGGCATCGACCCCGCGGAGTAGCCGTAGCTGCCCCGCATCCGGAGCACGTACGCGCTCTCCTTGTCGGCGTCGGCCCCCACCGTGTCGGTGTCACCGGTCGGCATCGCCAGGAAGAACGCGCCGTGCTGCGCCGAGACGACCGGGGTCAGCTCGCTCATGATCAGCGAGGCGACGTCGTCGAGGTCCCGGCGCCCCTGCATCAGACCGGAGATACGGGCGAGGTTGCCCTTGAGCCAGTCCTGTTCCTTGTTGGTGGCCGTGGTGTCCCGCAGGTTGGCGATCATCGTATTGATGTTGTCCTGCAGCGCCTGGATCTCGCCGGCCGCGTCCACATCGATCTTGAGGTTGAGGTCACCGCGGGTCACCGCGGTGGCAACGGCCGCGATGGCCCGCACCTGACGGGTCAGGTTCCCGGCCATCTCGTTCACCGACTCGGTGAGATCGCGCCAGGTGCCGTCGACGTCACGGACCCGTGCCTGGCCGCCCAGCTGCCCCTCGGTACCCACCTCGCGGGCCACCCGGGTCACCTGATCGGCGAAGGACGACAACTGGTCGACCATCGTGTTGATGGTGTTCTTCAGCTCCAGGATCTCGCCGCGCGCATCGATGTCGATCTTCTTGGTGAGATCGCCCTTGGCGATGGCGGTGGTGACCGTGGCGATCTGGCGCACCTGTCCGGTCAGGTTGGAGGCCATCGAGTTCACCGACTCGGTGAGGTCCTTCCACGTTCCGGAGACCCCCGGCACCCGGGCCTGACCGCCCAGCTCGCCCTCGGTACCCACCTCGCGGGCGACTCGCGTCACCTCGTCGGCGAACGAGGACAGCGTCGTCACCATGGTGTTGACGGTGTCGGCGAGTTCCGCGACCTCGCCGCGGGCCTCCACGGTGACCTTCTTCGTCAGATCGCCGTTGGCGACCGCCGAGGAGACCCGGGAGATGTTCCGCACCTGACTGGTCAGGTTGTTGGCCATCAGGTTGACGTTCTCGCTGAGGTCCTTCCAGATACCCGTCGCGCCACGCACCCGGGCCTGGCCGCCCAGGATGCCCTCGGTACCCACCTCCCGGGCCACCCGCGTCACTTCGTCACCGAAGTTCATCAGCTGGTCGACCATCGTGTTGACGGTCGTGACCAGTTCGAGGATCTCGCCCTTGGCGTCGACGGTGATCTTCTTCGACAGATCGCCCTTGGCCACCGCGGTGGTGACCTCGGCGATGTTGCGGACCTGCATCGTCAGGTTGTTGGCCATGCCGTTGACGGACTGGGTGAGGTCCTTCCACGTACCGGACACGCCCTGGACCTCGGCCTGACCGCCCAGGATGCCTTCCGTGCCCACCTCGCGGGCCACCCGGGTCACCTGCTCGGCGAAGTTGGAGAGCTGGTCGACCATCGTGTTGAGGGTGTTCTTCAGCTCCAGGATCTCGCCGCGCGCGTCCACGTCGATCTTCTGCGACAGGTCACCGCGCGCCACCGCCGTGGCGACCTGCGCGATGTTACGGACCTGGGCGGTGAGGTTCCCCGCCATGCCGTTCACCGAGTCGGTCAGATCGCGCCACACCCCGGCCACGCCGGGCACCTGCGCCTGCCCGCCGAGCCGCCCGTCCGTGCCCACCTCGCGGGCCACCCGGGTCACCTGCTCGGCGAAGGCGGAGAGCTGGTCGACCATCGTGTTGATGGTGTTCTTCAGCTCCAGGATCTCGCCGCGCGCGTCCACGTCGATCTTCTGCGACAGGTCGCCCCGGGCGACCGCCGTCGTCACCTGCGCGATCTGGCGCACCTGGGAGGTCAGGTTCCCCGCCATGAAGTTGACGGAGTCGGTGAGCTCCTTCCAGGTACCGGAGACACCGTCGACCCGCGCCTGGCCGCCGAGCCGGCCCTCCGTGCCCACGTCACGCGCCATCCGCGTGACCTGGTCGGCGAAGGACGACAGCTGCGCCACCATCGTGTTGACGGTGTTCTTCAGCTCCAGCATCTCGCCGGCCACATCGACCGTGACCTTCTGCGACAGATCACCGTTCGCGACCGCGGTCGTCACCTGCGCGATGTCCCGCACCTGACCCGTCAGGTTCCGGAACGCCGTGTTCACCGAGTCCGTGAGGTCCTTCCACGTCCCCGCCGCGCCCGGCACCTCGGCCTGCCCGCCCAGCCGACCCTCGACGCCGACCTCCCGGGCGACCCGGGTCACCTCCGAACCGAAGGACTGGAGCTGGTCCACCATCGTGTTGACGGTGTTCTTCAGCTCCAGCATCTCGCCGGCCACGTCGACGGTGACCTTCTGCGTCATGTCACCGCTGGCCACCGCCGTGGTCACCTGCGCGATGTCCCGTACCTGCGTCGTGAGGTTCCGGAAGACCGTGTTCACCGAGTCGGTGAGGTCCTTCCAGGTACCCGCCGCACCGGGCACCTGCGCCTGCCCGCCGAGCAGTCCCTCACCACCGACCTCGCTGGCCACCCGCGTCACTTCGTCCGCGAAGGTCCGCAGTGTCTCGGTCATCTGGTTGATGGTCTCGGCGAGCTGTGCCACCTCACCGCGGGCGCTCACCGTGACCTTCTGCGACAGATCGCCACTGGCGACCGCCGTCGTCACCTCGGCGATCCCGCGCACCTGGGAGGTGAGGTTGCCGGCCATGGTGTTGACGGAGTCGGTGAGGTCCTTCCACACCCCGGCCACACCGGGCACAGTCGCCTGCCCGCCCAGTTCGCCCTCCGTGCCGACCTCACGGGCGACCCGCGTCACCTCGGAGGAGAACGACGACAGCTGGTCGACCATGGTGTTGACGGTGTTCTTCAGCTGCAGCATCTCGCCGGCCACATGGACGGTGACCTTCCGCGACAGATCGCCCTTGGCGACCGCCGTCGTCACCAGGGCGATGTCCCGCACCTGTGCGGTCAGCCGGTACGCCATGGTGTTGACGGAGTCCGTCAGGTCCTTCCAGGAACCGGACATTCCGCGCACCTGGGCCTGCCCGCCCAGCTTGCCCTCGGTACCCACCTCGACCGCGACCCGCGTCACCTGCTCGGTGAACGCCGACAACTGGTCGACCAGGTTGTTGACCGTTCGGGCGACCTTCAGGAACTCGCCGCGCAGCGGACGTACGGTCTCGTCCGCGGTGTGCGACCGCAGCTCCATCCGCTGTTCCAGATCACCGTCGGCGACCGCCGACAGCACCCGCCCGACCTCGGACACCGGCCGCGCCAGGTCGTCGACCAGTTCGTTCGAGGCATCGATGGCGGCGGCCCAGGAGCCCTCGCAAGCCCCTGTCTCCAGACGCTCGGTGAGCTTTCCCTCACGCCCGACCACGCGACGTACACGTGCCAGCTCGCCGGTGAGATGGACATTCCGGTCGGCGACCTCGTTGAAGACCGCCGCGATCTCCGCCATGACACCGTCGCCCGAGACGGTCAGCCGCCGGCGGAAGTTCCCGTCGCGCATCGCCACCAGGCCCGCGAGCAGTCTGTTGAGCGCCGCGGCGTCCACATCGATGGTTCCATTGCGCTGATTCTTCACGGGCTGTCCGCCTTTAGTGCGCGTGCCTGATCCCCGCGCCGCCACGCCAGACTCCACCGTGTCCCTCCCGCAGGGGTTGACCGTATCGCTCGGGTCTTATCTGGGAGCTTGCCCAGTTCCACATTGGCTCACCGCCACGGTCCACCGTCGACGGGTGACCATGTGGACGTCAAATCGTTGAAACGTACCAGGCCGGAACTGATCGTGGTGAAACCTCCAACGGTTCTCCCACATCTCTCCGTTGGGAGGACCACACTTGTCGGGCCGTACGGCGCTTCCTGGTCGGACGTGCCCGAAGTCGGCCCTCGTGTACCCGGGACCCGGACCGAGCGTCTAGCCTGGCTGACGAATCGAAGCGGCGATAAACGGGCACAGGACTCGGGGAAGCGACGAGACACCATATGGGGAGTGCTGTGATCACCGCGCGCGCGGCTGCCACCTTCGACCCGGTCGGGCGCTCGGTCGCGACCGCCCGCGCCTTTGTCCGCGACACCCTGCAGGGCTGGGGGTACACGGACGTCGTCGACGACGCGGTCGTCCTCACCAGCGAACTCGTCACCAACGCCGTGGTGCACGCGGGGACCGCCGCCGACGTGCTGTGCCTGCGCACCGAGGACGGTGTGCGGGTCGAGATCTCCGACCACTACCCGGAACGCGAGATCCCGCTCCAGACCAGCCGTCTGGACTTCGGCAGCCCGGACCGTGAAAGCGGCCGTGGCCTGCTGCTCTGTTCCGCGCTCGCCGCCCGGTGGGGCGTCGAGTACACCCCGACGCACAAACACGTCTGGTTCCAGCTCGATCTCCCCGAGCGCCCGGTGGGCATCCGTTCCGCGGGCCCCCTGCTCCCCACCGACCTCCTCCCGGTGGCCGACGAGCGCGTCCGGGTCGCCGTGGTCCAGATCGACAGCTCCGGTTCCATCGCCGCATGGAACGACGACGCAGCGTTCCTGTTCGGCCACAGCGCGGAGCAGGTGACCGGGAAGCAGCTCACCGACTTCGTGGCCTGGCCACACACCCCGGGCACCAACACCGGCATCGCCGACGCGCTCCGGCTCTCCCGCTGGGAGGGCAGCTACGGCATCCGGGGCGGCGACGGCCGCACCATCCCCGTCTACGCGTCGCACCTCAGGGTCCGGGACACCCAGGGCGACCCGTCGACGGTCTGCCTGCTGGTCCGCGACTACGAGCGCGCCGTACTGCAGTCCCCCGTCCGGACACCGGTCTCGGACGCCGGGTCCGAGAGCCGCACGACGGACCCCTTCGAGGTCTTCATCGGCTCCCCGGCCCCCGACGACCTCGACGGACTGCTCCAGCGCACCGTGGAGCGGGCCCGCGACATGCTCGACGCCGATTCGGCCTTCCTTCTGCTGGCCACGGACGACGAGACCGAGCTGGAGGTACGGGCCACGACCGGCCTGCCGTCAGCCCGCCAGCGCTTCGCCCGCGTGCCCGTCGAGGCGGGGACAGGCCGGTACGGCTCCGCCCGGATGCCCGCCGTCCACGAGGACCTCTCGGTCGTCCCCGGAGCCGTCCCGCTGCTCAGTGACACCGGTATGCGCTCCGTCGTGACGGTCCCGCTGAAGGTCGAGGGCCGGCTCACCGGCTCACTGGGCGTCGCGGCGGAGACGCCCGGGCGGTACACCAACGAAGAGGCGCTGCGCCTCCAGTTCGCCGCGGACCGGATCGCGCTGGCCGTCGAATCGGCCCGGCTCGGCGAGCTCGAACGCCTACGCCGGGGTTCCCTGTCCTTCCTCGTCGAGGCGTCCGACCTGCTCGCCGGCACCCTCGACCGCGATCAGACCCTGGCTCTGATGGCCCAGATGACGGTACCCACCCTGGCCACCTGGTGCGCGGTCTACACGATCGCCGACCAGTCCTCGGAGCCGTACCTCTCGTACGTGCTCCACGAGGACGAGGAGCTCATCGACGGCCTCAAGGCACTGCTCTCCACGATCGCCCCGCCGGACCCGGTTCCGACTCCCGGTGCCCGCGTCTGGGGCGCCCCGTCCGAGGCCGGCCATCAGGCGGCGCTGCGGGCCTCCATGCGCAGCCTCGGCTTCGACGAACCCGACGGTCCCGGTTCCGGTATCCGCACGACACTGGCCACTGCCGCCGCCGTGGGCGGCGAGACCGTGGTCCTTCCGCTCGTCGCCCGTAACCGCGTCATCGGCATGCTGACGCTCGGCAAGCCGTCCGACGACCACTTCCGTCAGGAGATCCTGGAACTCGCCGAGGACCTCTCCCGCCGCGCCGCCCTCGCGCTCGACAACGCGCGGCTGTACTCGGAGCGCATGGCGATCAGCCAGTCCCTGCAGCGCAGCCTGCTGCCGCCGGGGTTGCCGGACGTCCCCAATGTGGAGATCGAGGTCATCTACCGGGCGGCGGGCGAAGGCAACGAGGTCGGTGGTGACTTCTACGACGTCTTCCCGATCCGTGACGGTGCCTACGGCTTCGCCATCGGTGACGTCTGCGGTACGGGTCCGGAGGCCGCGGCGGTCACAGGCCTGGCCCGTCACGCGCTGCGTCTGCTCGCCCGTGAGGGCTTCGGCGGTCCCGCCGTCCTGGAACGGCTCAACGCCGCGATCCTGGACGAGGGCGCCCGCAGCCGCTTCCTCACGCTGCTCTACGGCGAGCTGTGGCCGCAGGAGGACGGCAGCGCGCTGCTGAAGGTGGTGTGCGCCGGGCATCCGCTGCCGCTGCGTCTGCGCCAGGACGGCACCGTCGAGGCGGCCGCCGAACCGCAGCCGCTGCTGGGTGTCATCGAGGACCTCGAACTCTACGAGCAGACGGTGACCCTGGATCCGGGCGATGTGCTGCTCTGTGTGACCGACGGTGTCACGGAGCGCCGCGAGGGAACGCGCATGCTCGGCGACGACGGCCTGGCCGACGTGCTGACCACCTGCACGGGCCTGACGGCCGGGGCCGTGGCGGGCCGTGTGCTGCGGGCGGTCGAACGCTTCGCCGCCGATCCCGCCTCCGACGACATGGCCATCCTGGCCATGCGGGTCCCCGAACCGCCCGCTGTCTGAGCACACTTCACCGGTCTGCTGCCTCTGGCAGACTCCGGCCCATGTCCTCAGAAACGATCACCGCGGATGCCGCGGGTACTTGGCAGCTGGGCGACCTGACGGTCAACCGCGTCGGCTTCGGTGCGATGCGGCTGACCGGCAGTGCCGCGTTCCATCTCGGCACGCCGAGCGACCGGGAACGGTCGATCAGCGTGCTCCGGCGTGCGATCGAACTCGGTGTGAACCACATCGACACGGCCGCGTTCTACTTCTCCTCGCTGCGTTCGGCCAATGAGCTGATCAACCGCGCGCTGGCTCCGTATCCCAAGGATCTGGTCATCACCACCAAGGTGGGCCCGGTACGGGATCCGTCGGGCGCGTGGCAGCCTCCTGCCCGGCCTGAGGAGCTGCGTGGCCAGGTGGAGGAGAATCTGCGCCAGTTGGGCCGTGACCACCTCGACGTGGTCAACCTGCGCCTCATGGGCCAGGATTCGGTCGCAGAGCACTTCGGCGCGCTGGCCGAGCTCCGCGACGCCGGCCTCATCCGTCACCTCGGTATCTCCAACGTCACCGGTGACGGCCTCGCCGAGGCGCGGTCCGTCGCACCGGTGGTCTGTGTACAGAACCGCTACGGGCTTCAGTCCCGGTCCGCGGACGCGGACGACATCCTGCGGGTGTGCGGGGAGCAGGGCATCGCGTTCGTCCCGTTCTTCGCCATCGCCGGCGAGGGGCGCGAGCAGGGCGCCGGTGCCGCCGTCAGCGGCGACGACGAAGTACTGACGGCCGTCGCCGGCGCGCACGGCGCGACGGTCTCACAGATCAGGCTGGCGTGGACGCTGCATCAGGGCCCGCATGTGCTGGCGATCCCGGGCACCGGTAATCCGGACCACCTCGTGGAGAACGTGGCCGCCGGCGCGCTGCGCCTCACGGCTGACGAAACAGCCCGTCTGGATTCACTCCCCAGCTAATGCGAAAGGCCCCCGCCGCTGGCGGGGGCCTTTCGCATTACCGAGCCCCAATACGGAATCGAACCGTAGACCTTCTCCTTACCATGGAGACGCTCTACCGACTGAGCTATTGGGGCCTGCTGCGCTGTGGCAACGAGGTAAAGCATACCCCGAACCTGTGGATATGCATAACCGCCTGCGACGGGTGTCATGAAGGCCGGCCACAGCTCGCGACCGGGCGTCATCCACGCGACCACGGAGCCGGGCACACGCGACCGTACGGTGAACGCAGAAAAGCCCCGCACCAGAGGTGCGGGGCTTTCCCGGAATAATTGTTCGGCGGCGTCCTACTCTCCCACAGGGTCCCCCCTGCAGTACCATCGGCGCTGAAAGGCTTAGCTTCCGGGTTCGGAATGTAACCGGGCGTTTCCCTAACGCAATGACCACCGAAACACTATGAAATTAACCAACACCGGGCAAAAACACGGCCGTTCGTTATTTCAGAACTAACACAGTGGACGCGAGCAACTGAGGACAAGCCCTCGGCCTATTAGTACCAGTCAGCTCCACCCGTTACCGGGCTTCCACATCTGGCCTATCAAC
>NZ_JBHVWN010000003.1:0-236877 GCF_042882275.1 Streptomyces sp. NPDC058231
TACTCACCCTCTCGGGCTTTCCTCCGGGCTTTCCCTTCGGTCTTGCGTTTCCGACTCTATCAGACTCTTTCGTGTCCGATTCCCGGTCGAAGCGGCCCCCTGCGGAGCAGGAGAATTTTTACTGCGCCTTCCAGCTCCTCGCTTTCGCGATTCCCTTTCCAGCGATTCCAACGTTACCAGACTCCTTATTCGTTCCGTTCCCGGTCCGAATTATGATTCCGGTGGCCTTTGGACTGGCCTTCGCCTTTCGGCTGTTCCACCACGCTAGTCGATTTCCTCGGCAGCTCATAATCGAGCCGATGAGTTCGAATTACGGCATGCCGAATTCGCACCCGTCAGGGTGAGTCGAAGGTAGTGGTTGGTCGCTTCCGGGTGCTTCAGAGCCGGTCCGATGGACCGTTCCGATGCCAGTACCCGTTCAAGCGGCTCGGACTACGTTAGGTGTCCGGCGGGGGCGAGTCAAGTTACGCGGCGACGCGGCGCGTGGGCCCGGTAGGGACTCACAGTGGGGTCCTCGTCGATCCAGAATCGCCACGGGTGCCCGGCTCCGTCGCCCCCCACCCCGGTCCGGGGACCGCTGCGTAGCTGGTCACGGGGTGGTGGAGTGCCGCGCAGTACGGACAAGGAGGCACCCGGATGGGCGATGGCGTCCGTGCCGTTCAGGGCACGGTCGACATCGAGGGCCGTGGCCAAGCGGGCCGGCCCTTTGGCCAGTTCTCGGTCATTGCGGGCCGAGATTCGTCGTTTGCGGCTGAGCTCGGCGCCCACCTGGATCTCGCCGGCTCTCAGCAGCACCCCGCTCGCCCTGCCTTCCGGGCCGCACACCAGGTTGAGGCAGTGCCACATGCCGTACGTGAAGTAGACGTAGGCGTGGCCGGGTGGTCCGTACATCACGCTGTTGCGCGGGGTCCGGCCGCGGAAGGCGTGCGAGCCGGGGTCGATCTCACCGGCGTACGCCTCCACCTCCGTCAGGCGGAGCTCGATGGGCCCGTCGGGGGTGTGGCGCACCAGTGTCCGGCCCAGGAGGTCCGGGGCCACCACCAGCACGGGGCGGTCGAAGAAATCCCGCGTCAGCGGCGTACGGTCCGGACCCTCGATCATGGCGACCGAGGTTACCGGGAACCGACTACGGTCGTGGCGCGTATGTAGGGGTCAGGACCAAGGAGGAGTAAACATGGGCTTCAAGCGGCTGCTCGCGAGCATGGGTGCCGGTGGTGCCTCGGTGGAGACGGAGCTGACCGAGGTCAACGTCGTGCCGGGTGGGGTCGTCCAGGGTGAGGTACGGATCCAGGGCGGGTCCGTGGCGCAGCAGATCGAGGGCCTGTCGGTCGGGCTGCAGGCGCGCGTCGAGGTCGAGGGCCAGGACCAGGAGACGAAGCAGGACGTCGAGTTCACCAAGCTGCGGCTCGGTGGCGCGTTCGAGGTGCAGCCCAGCGCCGTACACGTCGTCCCGTTCGGGCTCGAGATCCCGTGGGAGACGCCGATCACGATGTTCGCGGGCCAGCACCTGCACGGCATGAACATCGGTGTGACGACCGAACTGGAGATCGCGCGGGCGCTGGACTCGGGCGACCTCGACCCGATCAATGTGCACCCGCTGCCGGCGCAGCAGGCGATCCTCGACGCGTTCGGACAGCTGGGCTTCGATTTCCGCAGCGCGGACATGGAGCGCGGTCACATCCGTGGCTCGCGTCAGCGGCTGCCCTTCTACCAGGAGATCGAGTTCTTCCCGCCGCAGCAGTACCGGGGGCTGAACCAGGTCGAGCTGACGTTCGTCGCGGACGACCGTGAGATGGATGTCGTGCTGGAGATGGACAAGAAGCCGGGGCTCTTCAGTGAGGGCAGCGATTCGTACCGGGCGTTCAAGGTCGGTCTGAACGACTTCCAGGGGACCGACTGGGCGGCTTACCTCAATCAGTGGCTGGCCCAGGTCGGCGGTCAGCGCAACTGGCTCTAGGGTCGGTGTCGAGACTCCAGAGCCGACCAGGAGAGGTGCTGACGTGACCGAGCCGAAGAGGGCGCCGCTGCCGCATGACTTCCATCCCGAGGTGCCGTCGTTCACCGTGGTGAGCGACGATCTCGCTGCCGGGGCCGTGCTGTCCGACGCCCAGGTGTTCGCGGCCGGGAACACTTCGCCGCAGCTGCGGTGGGAAGGTTTCCCGGCAGGGACCAAGAGTTTCGCAGTGACCTGCTTCGATCCGGACGCCCCCACGGGCAGCGGGTTCTGGCACTGGAGCGTGTTCGACATCCCGGCGTCCGTCACGGAGCTGCCGGCCGGTGCGGGCAGCGGGAAGTTCGACGGGCTGCCCCCGGGTGCCGTGCAGGTCCGTAACGACTACGGGTCGAAGGAGTTCGGGGGTGCCGCGCCGCCGGCCGGGGAGAACCACCGCTATGTCTTCACCGTGTACGCGGTGGACAGCGAGAAGCTGGGACCGGACAGCGATGCGTCGCCGGCCGTGGTCGGCTTCAACCTGCGTTTCCACACGCTCGGCCGTGCTCAGCTGATCGGTGAGTACACCGGCCCCGCGTAGTACCCGGGGAGCCGAGAGTTCCCCTGCTGTTTGCCCTGCCCTGGTCTTGGAGAGATCAGGGCAGGGCATTTTTTATTGCGTTGTCCATCACGGCCTGCCCGGCCAGAGTTGATCCGGGCCTGCCAGGGGGCGGGCGGCACACGGGAGGTGGGCGAGATGCGGGACACGCTGGTTCTCAACGCGAGCTTCGAACCGCTGTCGACGGTGACACTGAACCGTGCGGTGGTGCTGATCCTGCAGGACAAGGCCGTTGTCGAGCAGTCGCATCCGGATCTGCGCATGCGTGGTGCCGCCGTGGACATTCCGGTGCCCCGGGTGATCAGGCTCTGCCGGTACGTACGGGTGCCGTTCCGAAGACAGGCGCCGTGGTCCAGAAGGGGCGTACTGATACGGGACCAGCACCGGTGCGCGTACTGCGGAAGGCGGGCGACTACCGTCGACCACGTGGTGCCGCGTGCCCAGGGTGGCCAGGACACCTGGATCAACACGGTCGCCTCGTGCGCCGAGGACAACCACCGCAAGGCGGCCCGGACGCCGGAGCAGGCGGGGATGCCGCTGCTGCGGCAGCCGTTCGTGCCGTCGCCGGCGGAGGCGATGCTGCTGGCGCTTGGGGCCGGTGAGCGGTCGGTGCTGCCGGAGTGGCTCGACCGGAGTGCGGCGTAGCCGGCGTAGCCGGCGTACGCAGACCGTCGTATCGGAAGCCCGTCTTCGTGAGGAGGCGGGCTCCCGCGTTTCAGCGGAGGAGCAGCTGGACGATCGCGACCGTGCCGACCACGACGATGCAGCAGCGCAGCACGGTGGGGCTGAGGCGTCGGCCGACCTTCGCGCCGATCTGGCCGCCGAGGGTGGAACCGACCGCGATCAGTGCGACGGCCGTCCAGTCGAATTCCGCGACGAAGAGGAAGAAGAGCGCCGCGACGCTGTTGACGACGGCTGCCAGGACGTTCTTGGTCGCGTTGAGGCGCTGCATGGTGTCGTCGAGCAGCATGCCCATCAGCGAGATGTAGATGATCCCCTGCGCGGCGGTGAAGTAGCCGCCGTAGACGCTGGCGAGCATCAGCCCGGTGAAGAGGAGCGGCCCGCCGTCGGGACGGGGGACGGTTCCGGTCCGTTCCCGCCGGCGCTGGACGGCTTTGCTGATGCGAGGTTGCAGGATGACCAGGAGGAGCGCCAGGGCGACCAGGACGGGGACGATCGTCTCGAACGCCGTGGCGGGCAGAGCCAGCAGGAGGGTGGCGCCGGTGAGGCCGCCGATGAGGGCGCCGACGCTCAGCTTGAGGATGCGACCGCGCTGCCCGGCGAGTTCCTTGCGGTAGCCGATGGCTCCGCTGATGGAACCGGGGATCAGGCCGAGCGCGTTGGAGACGGTGGCGGTGACCGGGGGCAGACCGGTGGCGAGCAGCACCGGAAACGTGATCAGTGTTCCCGAGCCGACGATCGTGTTGATCGTGCCTGCGCTGACGCCTGCGGCGAAGACGGCGAGCATTTCCCAGATGGACATTGCGGATACCCCGTGCATGATCGGCGCCTGGTGCACTGATCATGCACGATGGTGTGTACGCGTCAGTCGACGGGGGGTTCCTCGCGGCGTTCCTTGTTGCCGGTGTTGAAGCCGGGGACGCCGGAGCCGAGGTTGCCGAAGGCGCCGCTGAGGCCCTTGAGGGCGTCGCCGATCTCGCTGGGCACGATCCAGAGCTTGTTCGCGTCGCCCTCGGCGATCTTCGGGAGCATCTGGAGGTACTGGTACGAGAGGAGCTTCTGGTCCGGGTCCCCTGCGTGGATGGACTCGAAGACCGTGCGGATGGCCTGGGCTTCACCCTCGGCGCGCAGGGCCGCGGCCTTGGCCTCACCTTCGGCGCGCAGGATCGCGGACTGCTTCTCGCCCTCGGCGGTGAGGATCGCGGACTGCCGGGTTCCTTCGGCCTGGAGGATGGCGGCACGCTTGTCCCGGTCGGCGCGCATCTGCTTCTCCATCGAGTCCTGGATGGAGGTCGGCGGTTCGATCGCCTTGAGCTCGACGCGGTTGACGCGGATGCCCCACTTGCCGGTGGCCTCGTCGAGGACCCCGCGGAGGGCCGCGTTGATCTCCTCGCGGGAGGTCAGGGTCCGCTCCAGGTCCATGCCGCCGATGATGTTGCGGAGGGTGGTGACGGTCAGCTGCTCGATCGCCTGGATGTAGCTGGCGACCTCGTACGTCGCGGCCCGTGCGTCCGTCACCTGGTAGTAGATGACGGTGTCGATGTTGACGACCAGGTTGTCCTGGGTGATCACCGGCTGGGGCGGGAACGGGACGACCTGTTCACGGAGGTCGATCCGGTTCCGGATGGTGTCGATGAACGGAACGACGATGTTCAGGCCTGCGTTGAGCGTGCGGGTGTAGCGGCCGAAGCGCTCCACGATGGCGGCGCTGGCCTGCGGGATGACCTGGATCGTCTTGATCAGGGCGATGAAGACGAGCACCACCAGAATGATCAGGACGATGATGATCGGTTGCATCGTGTTCCTCGTGCCCTTCGGTTGCCGACGGATCGCGATGATCGGGATCGGATCTCATGAGGTCCGGATCTCATGATGATCGACATCGAGTCTGGCAGACCGCGGTCCGCCGTGTGAGCGGTTCGGTCACATGACAACGGCCGTAGCGCCGTCGATGTCCACGACATCGACCTGCTGGCCGGGTTCGAAGCTCTGGTCGCCCTCGTACGCGCGGGCCGACCAGATCTCTCCGGCCAGCTTGATCCGGCCGCCGCTGCCGTCGACCCGTTCCAGGACGAGGGCCTGACGGCCCTTCAGCGCATCGATTCCGGTGGCGAGCCTCGGCCGGTCGGCGCGGTGTCTGGTGGCGATCGGCCGGACCACCGCGATGAGTGCGACGGAGACCACCACGAAGGCCAGGACCTGGATCACGATGCCGCCGCCGACCGCCGCGACGACCGCCGCGACGACCGCTCCCACGGCGAACATCCCGAACTCGGGCATCGCGGTCAGGACGAGCGGGATACCCAGCCCGGCCGCGCCGATCAGCCACCACACCCACGCGTCGATGTCCACCCGGTCATGGTAGGACCGCGAGTCCCCTCGCCGACAGGGTTGCGATCAGGACATCCGGGACACGGGGTGTTCGGGGACGCGAGTCGGTCAGGACAGCGGCAGGCCGTGAGCGGTGTACCGGTCACCGGTGCGCTCGACGATGAGCGGCAGGCCGAAGCAGAGGGAGAGGTTGCGGGAGCTGAGCTCGGTCTCCATGGGGCCCGCGGCGAGAACCCTGCCCTGGCGGATCATGAGGACGTGGGTGAAGCCCGGCGCGATCTCCTCGACGTGGTGCGTGACCATGATCATGGAGGGTGCCAGCGGGTCGCGGGCGAGCCGGCCGAGTCTGCGCACCAGGTCCTCGCGGCCGCCGAGGTCGAGGCCGGCGGCCGGCTCGTCGAGGAGCAGCAGCTCGGGGTCGGTCATCATCGCGCGGGCGATCAGGGTGCGCTTGCGCTCGCCCTCGGAGAGGGTGCCGAACTTGCGGTCGAGGTACTCGGTCATGCCGAGCCGGTCGAGGAAGGCGCGGGCGCGGTCCTCGTCGACGGCGTCGTAGTTCTCGTGCCAGGTGGCGGTCATGCCGTACGCGGCGGTGAGCACCGTCTGCAGGACGGTCTGCCGCTTGGGCAGCTTTTCGGCCATGGCGACGCCCGCGATTCCGATGCGCGGACGCAGGTCGAAGACGTCGGTGCCGACGCCGCCGAGCTGTTCGCCGAGGATCGTGGCGCCGCCCTTGGTCGGGAAGAGGTAGCTGGAGGCGATGTTGAGGAGGGTGGTCTTGCCGGCGCCGTTCGGGCCCAGGATGACCCAGCGCTCCCCCTCCTTGACCGACCAGGAGACGTCGTCCACCAGAGCGCGTCCGTCGCGGACCACGGATACGTCCACCAGCTCCAGTACATCGCTCATGAGCGCGTTGTCTCCCCATGCAGTGTCGAGATCGTCGCGTGCCTCTGGGCACAGCTCCCAGGGAAAACCTACGCCACCCCAGGAGTGCTCCAGCCTCCGAGGTCCGGTTCCCTAGGCTGTCGCCATGCTTTCGGAACCACGCTCGGGGCTGCTGGCCTCATGGGGAAACGCGCTTCTGGCCGGACTCGTGTCACCGGACGAGGCCGCGCTCGCGATTGTCGGGGAGGACGCGGTGCACCGCGTCGAGGGTCTGCCGGGTGAGGCGAGGCCGGTCGGCCTCACGCTCGCGCTGGGACGGCTGCGGGGATTGGGGGTGACCGGTTTCCGGGTCGCACTGCCTGTTCCCGGGCATCCGCTGGGGCTGTGCGGTCCGCCGGAGTTCAACGCGCGGGCCCTGGAGGCGGAGGAGGCGGTGGTCGCCTCCGGTGCGGCGTACGGGCTGGTGCCCGAGGTGCGGGAGGCGGGGACGGCCGGCGATCTGCACGTCGAAGTGGTGTGGCACTGCCTTCCGGTACGGGATGCGCCGCCGGCCGACGTGCCGTCGCTGAGTGAGGCGGAGCGGGAGCTGGCGGAGGCGTTGCGGGACGCGACGGCGGTGCTGTCGCGGCTGGATGTGGCCGGTTCCGGGCCGGTGGCGGAGGCGGCGGTGGATGCGTACCGGGCGCGGGCCGAGCGGGGGCGGGAGGTGCTCGCCCCGGGGTATCCGCCGCGGGCGGTACGGGTGTTGGAGCTGGCGCAGCGGGTGGGGCTGCTCATCTCGGTGGCGTACGAGAACGGGCACGGCGGAGCGGTGAGCGCGTCGGAGATCGCGGCGCGGGGGGAGGCGCTGCGACCGGTGGAGCGGGTGGCCCGGCGCGCGCAGGTGGCGGCGTACAACGCGTATGTGGAGGAACGGGAACGGGGTTAGGCCTCCCGTCCGGACCGCCGGGCCGGGCTCGCGTGCCCCCGGCGGCGTGACGGCTGCCTCTGCGGGGGGTCCGGCGGGGCCGGATCGGGGCCCGGCACGGCCGATGCCGGACGGGTCCCCTCGCGGGCTCCGTCCGGCATCGAAGGACCGGGGTCGGTCAGCCGTTCACGCCGGCGTTGCCGAAGGCCGGGTTGAGCAGACCGATCACGTTGATCGTGTTACCGACCACGTTCACCGGGACGTGGACCGGGACCTGGATGACGTTGCCGCTGACCACGCCCGGGGAGTGGGTCGCCGCACCGTGCGCGACCGCGCCGTGGGTGCCGTGGCCGGCCGAGCCGTGACCGGTGGCGCCGTGGCAGTCGGCGGAGGCCGCGCCCGCTCCGGCGGCGATGATCCCACCGGCGATCATGGTGACGGCAGCGGCCTTCTTCAGGGTCTTCACTTCAGGATCCTCCTCGCGTCGCTGCGGCCGGCCGCCGCAGCACGCCATGGAGAACGTCAGCACACCCGCCAGGATGCGCCGTACGGGTGACATACACCCGACAGTATGAATCTCATTCCGGAGGGAACCGCTCCGCTCGGCCCTCGGTCAGCCGGCCGCCCCATGTCGCACGGCCCAGAGCGCCGCCTGGGTACGGTCCGCCAGATCCAGCTTCATCAGAATGTTCGAAACATGCGTCTTGACGGTCTTCTCGGAGAGAACGAGGGCCCGTGCGATCTCGCGGTTGGAGCGGCCGTCGGCGATCAGGCCGAGGACTTCCCGCTCCCGCTCGGTGAGCGTGTTCCCCCTGCCCGTACCGCCGCCCGTGTCCTCCTGCGCGAGGAGCGCCTCGGCGACCTCCGGCTGGAGCAGGACATGGCCCGCGTGGACCGAGCGGATGGCGCCGGCCAGCGCGTCCGGGTCGACGTCCTTGTACACGTAGCCGGAGGCACCCGCGCGCAGGGCGGGAACCACCGTGCGCTGCTCGGTGAAGCTCGTGACGATCAGTACCTTGGCGGGGTTCGCCAGTTCCCGGAGTCTACGGAGCGCCTCGATGCCGTCCGTGCCCGGCATCTTGATGTCCATCAGCACCACATCGGGGCGGAGCTCCTCGGCCCGGGCCACGCCCTCCGCACCGTCGGCCGCCTCGCCGACGACCTCTATGTCGTCCTGGATCTCCAGGAACGTGCGCAGACCGCGGCGGACCACCTGGTGGTCGTCGACCAGCAGCACCCTGATGATCTTGTCAGCCACCGGGGACCTCCATCTCGATCGTGGTGCCCTTGCCGGGCGCCGATTCAACGGTCAGCGTGCCGCCGACGCCGCTCGCACGGTCCCGCATCGAGACCAGGCCCAGATGGCGCCCCGCCTGCCGGGTGGCCGCGGGTTCGAATCCGCTGCCGTCGTCCGTGATCCGCAGCACCGTGGCACCGCCGTGGCGGGTGAGCGTCACGTCGACCCGACCGGCCCCCGAGTGGCGCAAGGCGTTGTGCAGGGCCTCCTGGGAGACCCGGAGCAGCGCCTCCTCCTGGGCGGCGGGCAGGGCCCGGACGGAGAGGCTCTCGAAGGTGACCCGGGCGGTGTGGGCGCGGTCCAGCACCTGGATCTGGGTGCGGAGCGTCGCGATGAGTCCGTCCTCGTCGAGCGCCGCGGGGCGCAGTTCGACGACGGCGGCGCGCAGCTCGTCCACCGCCTCCGCCGCCAGCGCGGCGACCTGCTGGAGTTCGCCCTTGGCCCGGGCCGGATCGCGGTCGACCAGGGCCGCGGCGGCCTGGGCCGTGAGCCGCAGGGAGAACAGCTTCTGGCTGACCGCGTCATGCAGCTCGTGGGCGAGCCGGGAGCGCTCCTCGGCGATGGTGAGCTCGCGGCTCCGCTCGTACAGCCGGGCGTTGGTCAGGGCGATCGCCGCGTGCTGGGCCAGGATCGACAGCAGTTCCTCGTCCTGTGCGGTGAAGCCGCAGCCGCCCTGCGGTTTGGGGCAGCGCTTGTTGGCGAGGAAGAGCGCCCCGATGATCTCGTCGCCGTCCCTGATGGGCAGGCCGAGGAAGTCGGACATGTCCGGGTGGGCGGCGGGCCACCCCTCGAAGCGGGGGTCCTCGCGGACGTCGGCGAGCCGCTCCGGCTTCGCCTCGTGGAGCATCGCGGCCAGGATGCCGTGCTGCCGGGGCAGCGGGCCGATGGCCTTCCACTGCTCGTCACTGACTCCGTCGACGACGAACTGGGCGAAGCCGCCGTGATCGTCGGGGACGCCGAGTGCCGCGTACTCGGCGTCCAGCAGTTCGCGGGCCGAGGCGACGATCGTCTTCAGGACGTCGCGCACTTCGAGGTGCCTGCTCATGGCGAGCAGCGCGGCGCTGACCGCTGCGAGGCCCGACGGTGGGCTGTGACTCATGACCTCAAGGTACCGGCGGGGCGCGGGCTCCGGATCGGCCTCCGGACCGCCGGTCACCGGTCCTCCGGTCCTAGGTCCAGGGCCCCCTTCGTCCGGATCCGGCCGGGCTCGTGTGCCCGGTGCACGCGGTCCGGCCCGATCCGGAGGAAGAGCGGCGGGCGGAGGTGCCGCCCGCGACGGCCCGGCTGATCGACTCGGCGCGGGCGGCATATCCGGGCGAGCGCGTCGGTTAGCAGGAAGGTGAGCGACGGAGGAACGGGTGGCAGGGCCATCGCATTCGGTACGACGGCGGTACGGGCCGTCGGGCCGGCGGTGGGCGCGGACGGTACGGCGCGGGCGACCACCACGGGCTGGACGGGTCGGGAGAGGACAGCGCGGCCCGGGGTGCGACTGGTGGACGGGCTGCCCGCCGGGCCGCACGGGCCCGAGGCCTCGCGTCCGCCGATGCCGGAGACCGTCGCGGAACGGGCGGCGCCGCCGCGCGGATATCCGGAAGCGCTGCGCCACCAACGCCTCCGGCGCGAGTCCAGGGACGTGCACCTGTCGCTCCCCTGATCGGAACCTAACACTCCGAATTGCTGAAGCAACGCTTGGTCAAGTTGTTACGCGGCCGATGTGAGGCCGCGCATAGGACCCACGTCACTTACGAAGTCGGGTAGTGGACGCCCAAGTGCGATATGGGTGGTCATGAGCGCGGGCCGCCACGTTCGAGCGCGGTCCTGATCCACTACCCGGCTTCGTACGTCACACCTTTGCCACACCATTTTGCGGACGCTAAGAATTGCTGTTGTCCCCGACGGAGATGCGAATCGTCGCTTCCGTCTTCGTCCTCCGTGAGGACTCCCGCGATTCGAAGAGGTACGTCTGTATGTCCGCGTCCAGCATCACCGGCCGTCTTCGCCGCCTGAACAAGACCCAGAAGCTCTCCGCAGCGGGCGTGTCCGCCGTTGCCGCCGCCGCTCTCTCGCTCTCCCTCGTCCCGGCCCAGGCCGAGACCAAGACCACGCCCGAGCCGCAGGCACTCTCCGCCGCGCCCGTGGTCTTCGCCTCCGCCGCCCCGCAGGCCAAGGTGATCCAGGCCAGCATCATCGAGCAGAGCGCCACCGCGCAGAACCTCGTGAAGGCCGCCGACGCGGTCAAGGCCAAGCACGCCGCCGCCGCCAAGGCGAAGGCCCGCGCCGCCGCGAAGACCAAGGCCGCCGCGAAGGCGAAGGCTCAGGCCAAGGCGAAGGCCCGGGCTGCCGCGAAGGCCAAGGCCCAGGCCGTGAAGCGGGCCCCGCAGGCCGCCAGCCGCTCCGTCGCCCGTACCCCGGTCTACGCCGACAACCTGAACGGCTGGATCACCCAGGCCCTGGACATCATGAAGGCCCACGGCATCCCGGGCTCGTACGACGGCCTGCACCGCAACATCATGCGGGAGTCCACCGGCAACCCCCGCGCGGTGAACGGCTGGGACGTCAACGCCCAGAACGGCACCCCGTCCTGCGGTCTGCTGCAGGTCATCCAGCCGACGTTCAACGCGTACCACGTCTCCGGTACCTCGATGAACATCTACGACCCGGTCGCCAACATCACCGCCGCGGCCAACTACGCCGCCGACCGGTACGGCTCGATCGACAACGTCAACAGCGCGTACTGATCGACGCGGCACCGCAGCGCGCACACGCCGAAGGGCGGCACCCGGACCGGGTGCCGCCCTTCGGCGTTCGGTGTGCGCGGTGGCCGGGGCTACTTGCGCATGACCTCCGGCTCGTGCCGGCGCAGCAGCCGGGCGACCGCGAAGCCGCAGACGAGGCCGATGAACAGCAGTATCGCGATGTTCATCCCCCACTGGCCGGCCGTGTGCTCCCAGAGCGGGTCCAGGTCGGTCGGGTTCTCCTGGTCCCACGGCGGCATCAGGTGCGCGAGGTCGAGCGTCGAGCCCGCGGCCGCGATGGCCCAGCGGGACGGCATCAGCCAGGCGAACTGCTCCAGGCCGGGCGATCCGTACACCTGGAAGAGGATGCCGGTGAAGACGACCTGGACGATCGCGAACATGACCAGCAGCGGCATGGTCTTCTCCGCGGTCTTCACCAGCGAGGAGATCACCAGACCGAACATCATCGAGGTGAAGCCGAGCGCGGTGATGGTCACACAGAGCTCGACGGCCGGCGGCATGATCAGGCCCTCTTCGGGCAGGTCACGCGTGGCGAAGCCGATGCCGCAGATGATGACGCCCTGGATGGCCGTGATCACGCCGAGCACGAACACCTTGGACATCAGGTAGGCGGAACGGGACAGACCGGTGGCCCGTTCCCGTTCGTAGATGACGCGTTCCTTGATCAGTTCCCGTACGGAGTTCGCCGCACCGGAGAAGCACATGCCGACCGCGAGGATGAGCATGATCGTTCCGGCGTCCCCGTTGAACTTGGACGGCGGCTTCGGTGGTGCGAGCCCGAAGTCGGCCGGGATGACCACGCTGACGACGCCGAGCACCGCGGGCAGCGCCACCATCAGCAGCATGAAACCCCGGTCGGACGCGATCACCGACACGTACCGGCGCACCAGCGTCCACAGCTGGGCCGTCCAGCCCTGCGGCTTCGGCGGGCGCATCTGCTGCGGCGGGGGCATGTGTACGGACTGTGCGGCGACCGCGTCGATGTCCGCGGCGTACATCTGGTAGTGCTGCGAGCCGCGCCACCGGCCGGCCCAGTCGTAGTCGCGGTAGTTCTCGAAAGCGGAGAACACGTCGGCCCAGGTGGTGTAGCCGAAGAAGTTGAGCGCTTCCTCCGGCGGACCGAAGTAGGCGACGGAGCCGCCGGGCGCCATGACGAGCAGCTTGTCGCAGATCGCCAGCTCGGCGACGGAGTGCGTGACGACGAGGACCGTCCGGCCGTCGTCGGCCAGGCCGCGCAGCAACTGCATGACATCGCGGTCCATGCCCGGGTCGAGGCCGGAGGTCGGCTCGTCCAGGAAGATCAGCGACGGCTTGGTCAGCAGCTCCAGGGCGACGGAGACGCGCTTGCGCTGGCCGCCGGAGAGCGAGGTGACCTTCTTGTCCTTGTGGATGTCGAGCTTGAGCTCGGTGAGGACCTCGTGGATCCGGGACTGGCGCTCGGCCTCGCTGGTGTCCGCGGGGAAGCGGAGCTTTGCCGCGTACTTGAGCGCCTTGGTGACGGTGAGTTCCTTGTGCAGGATGTCGTCCTGCGGGACCAGACCGATGCGCTGGCGCAGCTCGGCGAACTGCTTGTACAGGTTCCGGTTGTCGTAGAGGACATCGCCCTGGTTGGCGGGCCGGTACCCGGTGAGCGCCTTGAGCAGGGTGGACTTGCCGGAACCGGACGGCCCGATGACCGCGATCAGCGACTTCTCCGGGACTCCGAAGGAGACGTCCTTGAGGATCTGCTTCCCGCCGTCGACCGTCACCGTGAGGTGGCGGGCGGAGAAGGAGACCTCGCCGGTGTCGACGAACTCCTCCAGCCGGTCGCCGACCAGACGGAAGGTCGAGTGACCGACACCGACGATGTCGTTCGGGCCGATGAGCGCGGAGCCGGACTTGCTGAGCGGCTGACCGTTGACGTACGTGCCGTTGTGCGAACCGAGGTCGCGGATCTCGAAACGGCCGTCGGGCGTCGCATGGAACTCGGCGTGGTGGCGCGAGACCTGGAGGTCGGATACGACGAGCTCGTTGTCCAGCGCACGGCCGATGCGCATCACCCGGCCGAGGTCCAGCTGGTGGAACGTGGTCGGGCTGCGGTCACCGTAGACCGGCGGAGTCCCCGCGGCGCCACCGGGACCGCCCGCGGCGGGCGGCTTCACCGGGCCCTGCTGGTGCGGGACCTGGGGCTGTTGCGGTGCCTGCTGCCATGCCTGCTGCTGGTGCGCCGCAGGGTCCTGCTGACCCGGCCAGCCGGCGTTCCCCTGCTGCGGCTGCTGGACGGGGGCCTGCTGCGCGCCCTGCCCGCTGTACACGTCGGCGGCGGCGGCGCTGAAGCTCAGCCGCGGCCCGTCGTCGGCGTTGCCCAGGTGCACGGCCGAGCCGGGGCCGATCTCCATCTGGTGGATCCGCCGGCCCTGCACATAGGTGCCGTTGGTCGAACCGTGGTCCTCGATGAACCAACTCCGGCCGGCCCAGCTGATCGTGGCATGCCGCCACGACACCCTGGCGTCGTCGATCGTCAGATCACCCTGCGGATCACGTCCGAGGGTGTACGGCCTGGACGGATCGAGCGTCCAGGTCCTTCCATTCAATTCCAGTACGAGTTCCGGCACTCCGCGCCCCACTAGTTGTCCCCCGAATTACCCCCGTCGCAGGGAGTCTAGGGATGCTGAACATCCTGGGGAACTATTCCAGGAGCAGTCCCCTGTACGAAAGCCGGGCGGGTCCGGGACCGGATCGGGCCGGACCGGCACGCGCCGTTGACTCGGCCGAAAAGGACACGGACAGTGGTAAGCGCCCATGAGTGCGTACGGATCATGAGCGACCATGTCAACTCAGGGCAACTCGGCGCGGATTGAGGGGGGGTCCTGATGACGGCGGAGTACGCGCGCGGGGGCGGCGGACCGGCGGGCACCGCCTGGGGGAAGGCGGTGCTGGCATCCGTCGTCCCGGTCGGCTGGGCATTGGCCGGAATGGCGGGAACGGCGGCTCTCGGACTCCATCTTCTCGGCGCCGACTCGGCCGGGGCGCTGGGGCCGATGACGGCCGCCGTGGTGGTGCTGGGGGCGGGCGGATCGGTCTCCCCCTCGGGAGACGTCTCGGCGTTCGGCCTGGACACGGCCCAGGCGCACACCGCCCTTTCGGTCACGCCGCTCGGGGTGGGGCTCGTCGGCGCCTTGCTGCTCTCCCTCTTCTTCGTACGGTCGCTGCGCGGGGCGGGAGCGGTCGTCACGGGCGCCGAACTCCTGTTCCGCGCAGGGGCGGTGGCGGTCCTCTTCGTCTCCGCACTCGGCGGGCTGGCATGGGCAGGTCACGATGTCGTGACGATCGACGGTGGGGCACTGGGGCTGGACGGGGTGCCGGGGGCGGGAACGGACGGCGGCCTGCCCGGCGGGCTCGGGGATCTGGGTGATCTGGGCGGGCTGTTGCCCGATCGACTGTCCGATCTGGCGCGGGCCCATGCGCAGGTCGGGTTCACCGTGGATACGGCCGACTCGCTGGCGGGCGGGGCCTGCTGGGTGCTCGGCGTGCTGGTGATCGCGCTGCTGGCCGCACGCCGCGCGCCGTTGCCGTCCGTGCCGGCGTGGGTGCACCGCAACGTACGGCCCGCGGTCTCCGCCATGGTGTCGGTACTGCTGGTCGCGGTGGCCGCGGGGTACGCCGCCGCGGCGTACGCGGCGGTCGGCGACGACCATCCGAAACGGATCGCGGGCGCCGCGCTGCTCGGGGCTCCGAACGGGGCGTGGCTCGCGGTGCCGCTCGGCCTGTTCGTGCCGTGGGACGGGCAGGCCACCGGCGGGCTGGCCAAGGTCCTGCCGGATCCGCTGGACGAGCTGTTACGGGTCTCCGCCCACGAGCCGGTGACGCTCGGGCGGCTGGCCGCGCTGGACGGCCGGGTCTGGCTGCTGGCGGCCGCCACCGCGGTGATGCTGCTGTACGCGGGAGTGCTGGCCGCCACCCGTACGGCGCCGCGGGGTCTCTCCCCCGCCGGGTTCGTGGGGCGGTGCGCGGTGCGGCTCGGAGCCGTGACGGCGGTTGCGCTGCCGCTGCTGGTGCGGCTGACGGGGGTCTCCGCGAACGCGTCGTTGTCGGTGCTGGGCTTCGACGCCTTCGGAGCCGGGATCGAGCTGCACGGGCGGGCGGGAACGGCCGCGGTGCTGGGTGCGGTGTGGGGTGCGGTCGCGGGCGGGGTGGGGGCGGTGGTGGCCTTGGCGGCGGGGGCCGTGGCCAAGGTTCCGCAGGGCGTTCCGGGGGATCCGGCCGGCCCCGGGGTCCGATGGGACCCGGCCGGAGACGCCGGCCGGGACGGTGCGGGCGCCGGAGGGCCCGGGAGCCATGGGGCTCCCGGGCCGTACACGCCGTCGCGGCCGTACCGGCCGTCGCGCGAGGAGACGAATCCGTATCTGCGCCCGCACCCGTCGGACGGGATCCATGGGGCGCCGACGGTGGCCGGCCCGATCGTGCCACCTGTCCGGCCCGCCGTGCCGCCACCGGGGCCGGGGCCCACGGGCGGCGGCGAGGGCCCGGACGGGTCGCCGCCGGGTCGGCGCCCGGGGGCCGGGTGACCCTGTCGCGCACCGGGACCACGTGGATCCGAGCCGCCGGACGGACCCGGGGTGCGTCCGGTCCGGCAGCGCGGAAAGGAGCGGGGCGCGGACCCGGACCGGGTGCCGTCGGACACACCCCGCGCACGTCCGCTCACCCTCTCCGGGGCGTCGGCCGGGCGGAGCGGCCGGGGACCGTTTCCCGCTGTCCGGTCCGCGGGACAGGGCGTCGGGGGTGCGAGAGGGACCGATACGGTGGGAACACCATGAGCGCATCTCAGCCCCCTCAGTCCTCCCGGTCCCCTGAGCTCTCCGAGGCACCGGAGTCCCGTCAGGGCATCGACACCCCCACTCTTCTCGTCAAGATCTTCGGCAAGGACCGTCCCGGTATCACCGCCGGTCTCTTCGACACACTCGCCGCCTACTCGGTCGACGTCGTCGACATCGAGCAGGTCGTCACCCGTGGCCGTATCGTCCTGTGCGCCCTGGTCACCGCCCCCACCGCGGGTGGCACCCATGAGGGCGACCTGCGGGCGACCGTGCACAGCTGGGCCGAATCACTGAAACTGCAGGCCGAGATCATCTCGGGCACGGGCGACAACCGGCCGCGCGGGTACGGACGTTCCCATGTGACGGTGCTCGGACACCCGCTGACGGCCGAGGCGACCGCGGCCATAGCCGCCAGGATCACGTCGACCGGCGGCAACATCGACCGGATCTTCCGGCTGGCGAAGTACCCGGTCACGGCAGTCGAGTTCGCCGTGTCCGGCACCGGCACGGAGGAGCTGCGGACCGCGCTGGCGACCGAGTCCGCCGGGATCGGGGTCGATGTGGCGGTGGTGTCCGCCGGGCTGAGCCGCCGGGCGCAGCGGCTGGTCGTCATGGATGTCGACTCGACGCTCATCCAGGACGAGGTCATCGAGCTGTTCGCGGCACATGCCGGCTGTGAGGACAAGGTCGCCGAGGTGACCGAGCAGGCGATGCGTGGTGAGCTCGACTTCGAGCAGTCGCTGCACGCGCGGGTGGCGCTGCTGGCGGGGCTCGACGCGTCGGTGGTGGAGAAGGTGCGCGCCGAGGTCCGGCTGACCCCGGGTGCGCGCACGCTGATCCGTACGCTGAAGCGGCTCGGCTATCAAGTGGGCGTCGTCTCCGGCGGGTTCACCCAGGTCACGGACGACCTGAAGGAGCGCCTGGGGCTCGACTTCGCCTCTGCCAACACTCTGGAAGTGGTCGACGGCAAGCTCACCGGCCGGGTCATCGGCGATGTCGTGGACCGGGCGGGCAAGGCCCGACTGCTGCGCAGCTTCGCCGAGCAGGCCGGGGTGCCGCTGGCACAGACCGTCGCGATCGGTGACGGTGCGAATGACCTGGACATGTTGAACACGGCGGGTCTCGGGGTCGCCTTCAACGCCAAGCCGGTGGTCCGCGAGGCCGCGCACACCGCGGTGAACGTGCCGTTCCTGGACACCGTGCTCTATCTGCTGGGTATCACTCGCGAGGAGGTCGAGGCGGCCGACGGTCTCGTCGGCTGATCCGAGGACCGGCCTCGTGCCCCGTGTACGCGGATGGGTCCGGCACGACACCCGTGCCGGACCCATCCGCGTCCGCCGGCCGGATCAGTCGTTCGGCGTCCAGTACTCGACCAGCTTGCCGACTCCGTGCTCCACGCTTTTCCAGGTGCCGGGGATCTCGACGACGGCGAAGGCGGCGGTCGGGAAGCCGCCGCGGGTCATCCGGGCCAGGGTGTCGCCCTCCGCCGATGCGCAGAGGGCGTCGGCGATGGCGTGCATCCCGGGATTGTGGCCGATGAGCAGCAGGTTCCGTACGTCGTCCGGGGTCTCGTTGACCAGGGCGATCAGCTCGCCGAGGGAGGCATCGTACAGCCGCTCCTCGTAGACGGTCCTGGGGCGCTGTGGCATCTCGTGCACCGCGAGCTTCCAGGTCTCGCGCGTCCTGGCGGCGGTCGAGCACAGTGCCAGATCGATGACGATGCCGGAATCGACGAGTTTGCGGCCTGCCACGGGCGCATCCTTGCGGCCACGCTCCACGAGCGGCCGCTCATGGTCGGAGTCCTGCGACCATTCCGCCTTTGCATGCCTGAGAAGGACGATCCTGCGAGGTGTATCGACGCTCATACACCTCAGCTTCGCACGAAATGTGCGGCCCGGCGCAGGGTGTTGGAGCGCTCCCCCGCTGCGGGTGAACGCCCTCAGAAGGTCAGCAGCTCCATGATTCGCTCCAGCAACCGGCCGATCGCCGGACCGCCGCTCGCGGCGTGTGCCTCCCCGGGCCCCGTGATCAGCAGGAGCAGCGCGGCGAAGGCGACGGCGGGCAGCGCGACGGCCCACCACGGCAGCCGCACCTCGGCACCGGCCGGGGCCGGAAGGGCGGATCGGGTGTGCGTACGGGCCTGCATGTCCGCCTCCGTGGGTCATCGGTTCTGTTACCTGGAACCTACGGATTCGCAGGTGCCGGTCCCATCCGGTGAGCCACCCACTTCACCCTGACCCTGGCCCCCTAGGGGATGGTGGGGCCAGCCCCACCGTCCCCGGCGGAACGGAGGCCGGGGCAGGTACGGGCGTCGGGGGCGGAGCGGGCGTCAGGGGGAGGCGATCGAGGCGATCACGCCGATGATCACCGTGATCATGAGCATCGCCCCGAGCACGAGGAGAAGCTTCTTCTGGCCGTTCTGCGGATTCGGATCGAGCACTGGCATGGGACCAGTCTCGCATCTCAGCATTCGTCCTCGATCGTCCGGGCCCGCCCGGCGAGGATCCCCGCCGCCATCTGCGGCACCATCAGGCCCGCCATCAGGGCGATCGGCAGTCCCCAGCCTCCACTGTGCTGGTAGAGCACGCCGACCAGCAGCGGGCCGGGGATCGAGATCAGATAGCCGGTGGACTGGGCGAACGCGGACAGCCTGACCACTCCGGCGCCGGTGCGGGACCGCATGCTGATCATGGTGAGGGCGAGCGGGAAGGCGCAGTTGGAGATGCCCAGGAGCAGCGCCCAGGCCCAGGCCCCGCCGGCCGGTGCGAGGTAGAGGCCCGCGTAGCCGATGAGACCGCAGGCGCCGAGGACGACGACGATCGGGCCCTGGTTCCTCATCCGGGCGGCGGCCCGCGGGATGACGAAGGCGAGCGGTACGCCCATGACCATGGTGACCGCGAGCAGCACACCCGCCGTGCCGGCCGAGACCCCGGCGTCGCGGAAGATCTGCGGCATCCAGCCCATGGTGATGTACGCGGCGGTGGCCTGGAGGCCGAAGAAGCAGGCCAGACCCCAGGCGGTGCGGGAGCGGGTGATCCGCAGCGCCGGGGCGTCCTGGTGCTGCCCGCCGGCGGACTGTTCCCGGGCGCCGCGCCGGTCCCGTACCAACGGGATCCAGGGAAGGATCGCGGCGAGGGCGAGGACGGCCCAGATGCCGAGGCCGGCCCTCCAACTGCCACCGAGCGCATCGGTCATGGGCACGGTGACGGCCGCGGCGAGCGCGGTGCCGAGGGCCAGTGCCATCGAGTAGAGCCCGGTCATCGAGCCGACCCGGTCCGGGAACCAGCGCTTGACGATCACCGGCATCAGGACGTTGCTGACGGCGATGCCCATGAGGGCGAGCGCGCTGGCTGCGAGGAAGCCGGCCGTTCCTCCGACGAGGGGCCGGATCACCAGCCCGGCCGTGATCGCGACCATGCCGGCGCAGACGACCGCGCCGGGGCCGAAGCGGCGGGCCAGGCGCGGCGCCATGACGCCGAAGACCGCGAAGCAGAGCGGCGGTACGGAGGTGAGGACGCCGGCGACGCCGCCGCTCATGTGCAGCCCGTCCCGTACCTCTTCGAGGAGGGCGCCGAGGCTGGTGATGGCGGGACGGAGGTTGAGCGCGGTGAGGACGAGGCCGACGGCAACCAGACGGAGCAGCCAGGGAGCGGGGCCGGTGGAGGTCTGCGGGGCCGCGGAGTCCGTGGGGGCATTCGCCGTGGTGGGCTGCCGGTCCAGGGTCCGGGTCGGGTGCTGGGGCTGGGTCTCGTCGTCGGACATGGGGTTCATCATAGAATCATGGGATGATTGGTTGTCCAATCGTCCCAGCGGCTCCGGGACGCTTCGGAAACCTCCGGGAAACCCGGAGGGCCGAGAATCCGGAGGCCCGAGGAACCGAGCAAGGAGCATCATGGCGCTGACGTCCCCGCGGCGTTCGGCACTCGCCGACCAGGTGATTGCCCAGCTGAGGAATCAGATCACCTCGGGCGAGTGGCCCGTCGGTTCGCGGATTCCGACCGAACCGGAGCTGGTCGAGCAGCTGGGGGTGGCCCGCAACACCGTCCGCGAGGCGGTGCGCGCGCTCGCGCACAACGGGCTGCTGGACATCCGGCAGGGGTCGGGGACGTACGTCGTCGCCACCAGCGAGCTGGCCGGGGTGATGCACCGCCGGTTCGCGGCCGCCGACCCGCGCCATGTCGCCGAGCTCCGGTCGACACTGGAGTCGTCGGCGGCCGGGCTGGCGGCCGTCCGGCGCACCGAGCGGGATCTGAAGCAGCTGGACGCGCTCATGGCGCGCCGCGAGGAGACCTGGGCGGCGGGGGACGCGGACGCCTTCGTGGCCGCGGACGCGACGCTGCATCTGGCCGTGGTCGCCGCCTCGCACAACGACGTGCTGACGGGCCTCTACGCCGACCTGGGCGACCTGCTGCGCGACTCCCTGCGGGTCGATATCGGGCACGAGCTGCGGCCGGAGAACCACATGGACCACGGGCGGCTGATCGAGGCGATCCGGGCAGGCGACGCGGAGACGGCCGCCACCGAGGCGGCGGGGCACGCGCTGCGCTGCCTGCTGGACCGGACCTGATCCGCGCGAGGGGCGTCAGACCCGGTGGTGGGTGACCCAGGCGGAGGCGACTTCCTTCCAGCAGCGGTCGTCGAGACGCACCGTCTGCCCCGGGGCCACCTCCACGGGCACACCGTCCGCGTCGATGTCCCACCAGCGGCCGCATTCGGTGTGCAGCTGCACGCGGTCCGTCGAGGGGTACGGGTTGTGGCAGTACGCGACCACCTGGGAGCCCTGGACCGATGTACGGCAGTCGGCTCCGGCGGGGTCCGGGACGGGCGCGGCGGGTCCGGACGCCCCGGACCCGAACAGCCCCATCACGGATATGCCCACGGGGGTGACGAGTGCGGCGACGGCGACCGAGGCCGCCAGCAGAGCCCAGGTTCGGCGACGTGTGGGGCGCACAGCGACCTCCTCCCCGCAGCCTGACCAAAAGTCCGGTTCCTCCACATTCTGCGGTGGATCGACCATCTTTTCGACTTGAGCGGGGAGGCCGGGCGCAGACGCACGACGGCCGCGCACCACCCGCTCGGAGGTGGTACACGGCCGTTTCGTACAGCGTTCTACGAGGTCAGGCGCCCATCATGTGCACGCCACCGTCGACATGGATGATCTCGCCCGTGGTCTTCGGGAAGAAGTCCGAGAGCAGGGCGACGACACCGCGGCCGGCCGGCTCCGGGTCGGCCATGTTCCAGGACAGCGGCGAACGCGTGTTCCAGACGTCCGCGAGCTCCGTGAAGCCCGGGATGGACTTGGCGGCCATCGAGCCGATCGGTCCGGCGGAGATCAGGTTGCAGCGGATGTCGTCCTTGCCCAGGTCGCGGGCGAGGTAGCGGGAGGTGGCCTCCAGCGCGGCCTTGGCCGGGCCCATCCAGTCGTACTGCGGCCAGGCGAACTGCGCGTCGAAGGTGAGGCCGACGATCGAGCCACCCTCGCTCATCAGCGGCTTGCACGCCATGGCGAGCGACTTCAGCGAGAACGCCGAGACGTGCATCGCGGTGGAGACCGACTCGAACGGGGTGTTGAGGAAGTTGCCGCCGAGCGCGTCCTGCGGCGCGAAGCCGATGGAGTGGACGACGCCGTCCAGCGAACCGAGCTCGTCACGGACCAGGCCGGCGAGGCGGTCCAGGTGCTCGGCGTTGGTCACGTCCAGCTCGATGACCTTGGCGGGCCTGGGCAGCTTCTTGGCGATGCGCTCCGTCAGCGTGGGCCGGGGAAAGGCGGTCAGGATGACTTCCGCGCCCTGCTCCTGGGCCACCTTGGCGGTGTGGAAAGCGATGGACGACTCCATCAGCACACCGGTGATGAGGATGCGCTTGCCGTCGAGAATTCCGCTCATGGTGATCAGTGACCCATGCCCAATCCGCCGTCAACGGGGATGACGGCTCCAGTGATGTACGACGCGTCGTCGGAGGCGAGGAACCGCACCGCGGCGGCGATCTCCTCGGGCTGCGCGTAACGAGCGAGCGGCACCTGGGCGACGATGCCCTTGCGCTGCTCCTCGGTGAGCACCTGGGTCATGTCGGTGTCGACAAAACCGGGCGCCACGACGTTGAAGGTGATGTTCCGCGAGCCGAGCTCGCGCGCCAGCGAACGGGCGAAACCGACCAGACCGGCCTTGGAGGCGGCGTAGTTGGCCTGCCCCGCCGAGCCGAGGAGGCCGACGACGGAGGAGATGAGGACGACGCGGCCCTTCTTGGCGCGCAGCATGCCGCGGTTGGCACGCTTGACGACCCGGAAGGTGCCGGTGAGGTTGGTGTCGAGTACGGACGTGAAGTCCTCCTCGGACATCCGCATCAGCAACTGGTCCTTGGTGATACCGGCGTTGGCGACCAGCACCTCGACGGGACCGTGCTTCTCCTCGATCTCCTTGTAGGCCTGCTCCACCTGCTCGCCGTCGGTGATGTCGCACCGGACGGCCAGAACGCCCATCTCGGTGAGGATCTGGGGCGGCTCGCCCGAGCGGTACGTGATCGCGACCTTGTCGCCGTTGTCGGCGAAAGCGCGGGCGATGGCGAGGCCGATGCCCCGGTTTCCTCCGGTGACGAGAACCGAGCGGCTCAACGGATCACCCTTTCGATAGCGGTCTGGTACCTCGAAAACCTATCGGTACGGTGCACGCTTCGGGGAATCGGCCCCTGACAGTGGCTCCCCCGAGGCACTGTGGAGTTCCTACAGTCGGCGGTGGCCCGCCCACGTCCCGCCGTCCCGGGCGCACGCACCGAGGAGCCGTCCCCGCCCGCCGGCGCATCGCATGCCGGTGTCACTGTTCCTCCCGCCCCGGCGCGGGCCTGTGGCCCGGCACCGTGCGATCACAAGGCGTAAAAGTGCCCGTCGCGGCCCGGCCTCCGCGTGATTGACTTCACGCCCGGACACGACCACTGCAAGGGAGGCCGTCCGTGGCCCATGACATCGACCCGTCCTTTCTCGCCCTGCCGCTACGGTCCCTCGCCGACGCGGCGCTCGCCCGCGCCCGCGCGCTGGGGACCACGCACGCCGACTTCCGGTTCGAGCGGGTGCGCAGCGCCTCCTGGCGGCTGCGGGACGCCCGGCCCTCCGGCACCTCGGACACCACCGACCTCGGGTACGCGGTGCGGGTGGTGCACGGTGGGGCGTGGGGGTTCGCGTCCGGGGTGGACCTGACCATGGACGCCGCGGCGAAGGTGGCGTCGCAGGCGGTCGCCATGGCGAAGCTCTCGGCGAAGGTGATCGCGGCGGCGGGCTCGGACGAGCGCGTGGAGCTGGCGGACGAGCCGGTGCACGGCGAGCGGAGCTGGGTCTCGGCGTACGAGATCGACCCGTTCTCCGTGCCCGACGAGGAGAAGGCGGGGCTGCTCGCCGAGTGGAGCAGCCGGCTCCTCGGTGCCGAGGGCGTCGCGCACGTGGACGCGTCGCTGATGACCGTGCACGAGAACAAGTTCTACGCGGACACGGCGGGCACCGTGACGACCCAGCAGCGGGTCAGGCTGCACCCGCAGTTCACCGCGGTCGCCGTGGACGGCACGACGGGTGAGTTCGACTCGATGCGGACCATCGCTCCACCGGTGGGACGCGGCTGGGAGTACCTGACCGGCACCGGCTGGGACTGGGACTCGGAGCTGGAGCGGATCCCGGGGCTGCTCGCCGAGAAGATGCGGGCGCCGAGCGTCGAGGCGGGGACGTACGACCTGGTGGTCGATCCGTCGAATCTCTGGCTGACGATCCACGAGTCGATCGGGCACGCCACGGAGCTGGACCGGGCGCTGGGGTACGAGGCGGCCTACGCCGGGACCTCGTTCGCCACCTTCGACCAGCTGGGCAAGTTGACGTACGGCTCCCCCGTGATGAACGTGACGGGCGACCGGACAGCCGAGCACGGGCTCGCGACCATCGGGTACGACGACGAGGGCGTCGAGGGCCAGTCCTGGGACCTGGTCAAGGACGGGACGCTGGTCGGTTACCAGCTCGACCGGCGGATCGCGAAGCTGACCGGTCTCGGCAGGTCCAACGGGTGCGCGTACGCGGACTCGCCCGGCCATGTCCCCGTCCAGCGGATGGCGAACGTGTCGCTGCAGCCCGATCCGGGCGGGCTCTCCACCGAGGACCTGATCGGCGGCGTGGAGCGCGGCATCTACGTGGTCGGAGACCGGTCCTGGTCGATCGACATGCAGCGCTACAACTTCCAGTTCACCGGACAGCGGTTCTTCCGGATCGAGAACGGCAGGCTGGCCGGGCAGCTGCGCGACGTCGCGTACCAGGCGACGACGACGGACTTCTGGGGCTCGATGGAACAGGTCGGCGGCCCGCAGACGTACGTCCTGGGCGGCGCCTTCAACTGCGGCAAGGCCCAGCCGGGTCAGGTCGCGGCCGTCTCGCACGGCTGTCCCTCCGCCCTCTTCCGGGGCGTGAACATCCTCAACACGACGCAGGAGGCCGGACGATGAGTCGCGTCAGCAAGCCGCACGAGATCGTCGAGCGCGCGCTCGAACTGTCCACCGCCGACGGCTGCGTGGTCATCGCCGACGAGGAGTCCTCCGCCAACCTGCGCTGGGCGGGCAACGCGCTCACCACGAACGGGGTGACCCGGGGACGGACCCTGACCGTCGTCGCGACGGTCGACGGCGCCGAGGGCGCCGCGTCGGGTGTCGTGTCGCGGTCGGCCGTCACCACCGAGGACCTGGAGCCGCTGGTGCGGGCCGCCGAGGCCGCCGCGCGCGGGGCCGGGCCGGCGGAGGACGCACAGCCGCTGATCACCGGAGTGCCGTCCTCGCCCGATTTCACGGACGCGCCCGCCGAGACGGGCTCCGATGTGTTCGCGGAGTTCGCCCCGGCGCTCGGCGACGCCTTCGCCCGCGCCCGGGCGGGCGGCCGTGAGCTGTACGGCTTCGCACACCACCAGCTCACCTCGACGTACCTGGGCACGTCGACGGGGCTGCGGCTCCGTCACGACCAGCCGAACGGCACGCTGGAGCTGAACGCCAAGTCGCCCGACCGGTCGCGCTCCGCGTGGGCGGGCCGCGCCACCCGGGACTTCAAGGACGTCGACCCGGCCGAGCTCGACGCCGAACTGGCGCAGCGGCTCGGCTGGGCGGAGCGCCGTATCGAGCTGCCCGCCGGGCGGTACGAGACGCTGCTGCCGCCCACCGCCGTCGCCGACCTGCTGATCTACCAGCTGTGGTCGTCGACGGCCCGGGACGCCGCCGAGGGCCGGACGGTCTTCTCGAAGCCGGGCGGCGGCACCCGGCTCGGGGAGAAACTCTCCGAGCTGCCGCTGACGCTGAGCAGCGACCCGCACGCGCCGGGTCTGGAGTCGGCGCCGTTCGTGATCGCGCACGCGTCCGGGGACGGCGGTTCCGTGTTCGACAACGGGCTGCCGCTGTCGAGGACCGACTGGGTCCGGGACGGCCGGCTCGACCGGCTGACCACCACCCGGCACACGGCGGGGCTGACCGGGCTGCCGGTCGCACCGGCGATCGACAACCTGGTGCTGGAGGGCGGCGGCGAGCGGTCGCTGGACGAGATGGTGGCGGCGACGACCGGACGCGCCCTGCTGCTGACCTGCCTCTGGTACATCCGGGAGGTCGACCCGGCGACGCTGCTGCTGACCGGACTGACCCGCGACGGGGTGTATCTCGTGGAGGACGGCGAGGTGGTCGGCGAGGTGAACAACTTCCGGTTCAACGAGTCGCCCGTCGACCTGCTCTCCCGGGCGTCCGAGGCGGGCCGCACCGAGAAGACGCTGCCGCGCGAGTGGGGCGACTGGTTCACCCGGGCCGCGATGCCGGCGCTGCGGATCCCGGACTTCAACATGAGCTCGGTCAGTCTCGGCGTATGACCCGCCTAGACTGACCGTTACCGATCGACACAGAAACCAAGGAGACACAGGACCGTGACGGACATCGTCGACGAGCTGAAGTGGCGCGGGCTGTTCGCCCAGTCCACTGACGAGGACGCATTGCGCAAGGCGCTCGCGGACGGTCCCGTGACGTTCTATTGCGGCTTCGACCCCACAGCGGCGAGCCTGCACGTCGGACACCTGGTGCAGGTGCTGACCGTGCGCCGGCTGCAGCAGGCCGGGCACCGGCCGCTCGCCCTGGTGGGCGGGGCCACCGGGCAGATCGGTGACCCGCGGCCGACCGCGGAGCGCACGCTGAACGATCCGGAGACGGTCGCGAACTGGGTGACGCGGCTGCGGTCCCAGATCGAGCCGTTCCTGTCCTTCGAGGGCGCGAACGCCGCGGTCATGGTGAACAACCTGGACTGGACCGCGGGCCTGTCCGCGATCGAGTTCCTGCGGGACATCGGCAAGCACTTCCGGGTCAACAAGATGCTCACCAAGGACTCCGTCGCCCGTCGGCTGGAGTCGCAGGAAGGCATCAGCTACACGGAGTTCAGCTACCAGCTGCTGCAGGGGATGGACTTCCTGGAGCTGTACCGGCGGCACGGCTGCACGCTGCAGCAGGGCGGCAGCGACCAGTGGGGCAACCTCACGGCGGGCATCGACCTGATCCACCGCCTGGAGCCGGGTGCCGAGGTGCACGCGTTGGCCACCCCGCTGATGGTGAAGGCGGACGGGACCAAGTTCGGCAAGTCCGAGAGCGGGGCCGTCTGGCTGGACCCGGAGATGACGACGCCGTACGCGTTCTACCAGTTCTGGCTGAACGTGGACGACCGGGACATCTCCTCGTACCTGCGGATCCTCAGCTTCAGGAGCCGTACCGAGCTCGAGGAGCTCGAACAGCTCACCGCGGAGCGCCCGCAGGCCCGAACGGCGCAGCGGGCGCTGGCGGAGGAGCTGACGACGCTGGTCCACGGCGCGGATCAGTGCGCGGCGGTCATCGCGGCGTCGAAGGCGCTGTTCGGCCAGGGCGAGCTGGGGGAGCTGGACGAGGCGACGCTGAGCGCGGCGCTCTCCGAGGTGCCGCACGCGCAGGTCACCGAGCTCGGCCCGCTGGTGGACCTCCTGGTGGAGGTCGGTCTGGCACCGAGCAAATCGGGAGCCCGCCGCACCGTCAAGGAGGGCGGAGCCTACGTGAACAACGTCAAGGTCACGGACGGCGAGGTGGCACCGGCTCAGGAGGAGCTGCTGCACGGGCGCTGGCTGGTGCTGCGCCGGGGCAAGAAGAACCTCGCGGCCATCGAGGTCGTCGCCGGCTGACCGGTGACGACACGCACTGCGGCCGGGCACGCGACATGCGTGCCCGGCCGCAGTGGGTTCCCGACCTCGGGGATCGGACCTCCGGGATCAGGCCTTCTGTTTTCTGGTGCCGCGCATCGATGCCCAGATCATGTCGCCGACGCCGACCACGACCACCGCACCGATCAGCTGCAGCAGGTGGCGCGTCCAGTCGATGCCACTGGTGTCGTTGACGCCGATCCAGGTCGCGACGGCATTGCCGAGGACGCTGCCGATGATGCCGAAAATGGTCGTCAGCCAGAGTGGGATGTTCTGCTTCCCCGGCAGGATCGCCTTGGCGATCAGGCCGAGAACCAGACCCACGATGATTGCCCACAACCAGCCCATGTTGCCTCCTCATGCGGCGCGCTGTCGCGCATGTGCGCCCAGTCTCGGCGACGCAGCCACGCCTCGCATGTCGGGCAGGTCCGTATGCGCCCGGCGTGTGCGGACATGCGCGGATACCTCCTGCCCCCGGTCTCGAACCCGCCGGACGCCGGGCGTACCGTGGAGGCGGCTCGCGGAGAGCCCGGGGAAGGGTGGTGGAACGTGCTGCGGAAGCAGAGCGGTGCGGAGGTCTTCCGGATCACGGGAGCGCGGCAGGGGCTCGCGGACGACGTGCGCGGCAGGCAGCGCCGCTATGTGATCTCGATGTCCGTACGGACGCTCTCGGTGATCCTGGCCGCGGTGCTGTGGAACATCGAGAAGCCCGTGGCGATCGTGGCGCTCGCCCTGGGTGCGCTGCTCCCGTACGTCGCCGTCGTCATCGCCAACGCGGGCCGGGAGAACACCCCTTCGCTGCCCTCGACGTTCGTCCCGCCGCCCACCCGGCCGATGCTCGGAGCCGCCCCTGCGGCGGGTCCGGCGGAACCCGGACCGGCCGCCGACCGGGTCCGCAGTGCCACAGATCCGCCTGAGCACAGTTGAGCGGACGCCACGCCGAACCTCAGGAAAAGCTCAGATCAATCATGAAGTTCAGGTGCACCGCACCCCGGTCCGCGTGACATACTTCGTACGCGCTCCGCATCCCCCGTCGGAGCGACAGACCGACGCCGGGCAGCTCCCCCCGTGGCTGCTCGGCGTCGTTTTTCCACGGCTCTCTCCGGGCCTAGGGTTGAGCGCGTGAACTCCCCGGAAAACACCCCCGAGAGCGCTGCCGCCACCGCACCGATCTGCTCCGCCAAGGGCTGCCGTACGGCAGCCGTATGGGTACTGGCCTGGAACAATCCGAAACTGCACACCCCGGAGCGGCGTAAGACCTGGCTCGCCTGCGACGAGCACCGGGAGCACCTCTCCTCGTTCCTGGGGATGCGGGGCTTCCTCAAGGACGTCGTGACGCTGGCGGAGTGGGAGTCCTCGGCCGACGGCCACTGACGGTCTGCGCCGTCAACCGCCGATCGCCGACATCGGGCGGTCGGGCTGCAGGAACGACGGGTCGTCCAGACCGGATCCGGCCTTCTTCCCCCACATCGCGAGCCGCCAGATCCGGGCGATCTCCTCGTCCGGTGCGTCGGAGCGCAGCGCACCGCGCAGATCCGTCTCCTCGCGGGCGAACAGGCAGGTCCGCACCTGGCCGTCGGCGGTGAGCCGGGTGCGGTCACAGGCCCGGCAGAACGGGCGGGTGACGGATGCGATGACGCCGACCCGCTGAGGTCCGCCGTCGACGAGCCAGCGCTCGGCGGGGGCGGATCCGCGCTCGTCCTCGCCCTCCGCGGTGAGGGCGAAACGGGTGCGCAGCGAGGCGAGTATGTCGCCCGCCGTGATCATGCCGTCGCGCTTCCAGCCGTGCTGGGCGTCGAGCGGCATCTGCTCGATGAAGCGGAGCTCGTATCCGTGGTCCACCGCCCAGGCGAGCAGGTCGGGGGCCTCGTCCTCGTTGAGCCCCGGCATCAGGACGGTGTTCACCTTGACCGGGGTGAGGCCCGCGTCGTGGGCGGCTTCGAGACCCGCCAGCACGTCGTGGTGGCGGTCGCGGCGGGTGAGGGTCTTGAAGACGTCGGGGCGCAGGGTGTCCAGGGAGACGTTGACCCGGTCCAGCCCGGCCGCCTTCAGTGCGGCGGCGGTGCGCTTGAGCCCGATGCCGTTGGTGGTGAGCGACATCCTCGGGCGTGGGGTCAGGGCCGCGCACCGGGCGACGACGGAGACGAGGCCCGGGCGGAGCAGCGGCTCGCCGCCGGTGAAGCGGACTTCCGTGATCCCGAGCCGGGTGACGGCGATGCGGACGAGCCGGACGATCTCGTCGTCGCTGAGCAGGTCCGGCTTGGCCAGCCACTGCAGGCCCTCCTCGGGCATGCAGTAGGTGCACCGCAGGTTGCAGCGGTCGGTCAACGAGACGCGCAGGTCGGTGGCGACCCGATCGTAGGTGTCGATGAGCATGGTGGGCCCCTCCTCCCGGTCTGTCCCCGGTCACGGATCTGACGCTTCCGAGACTACGCGAGACCTGTGACACCCAGGTGGCCCGTATGACACGAGGAGCGGCGTGGCCGCGTCGTAGGGTCCTACGACGCGGCCACGGAACGGCTCGGTACGCGGCAGGGCCGCGTCCGGTTCTCCGGTCAGTGGGCGCCGGTGCCGGTGAGGGACTTGACCTCCAGTTCCGCGTACTTGCCGGCGTCGGGCTCCTCCTTCGAGAGGAGCGAGCCGAGCCAGCCCAGCAGGAAGCCCAGCGGTATGGAGATCAGGCCGGGGTTCTCCAGCGGGAACCACGCGAAGTCCACGCCCTTGAACATCGACGACTTCGCGTTCCCGGAGACGACCGGCGAGAACAGCACCAGGAGCACCGAGGAGGCCAGGCCGCCGTAGATCGACCAGAGGGCGCCGCGGGTGGTGAACCGCTTCCAGAAGAGGCTGTAGAGGATGGTCGGGAGGTTGGCGGAGGCGGCGACCGCGAAGGCGAGCGCCACCAGGCCGGCGACGTTCATGTCACGGGCGAAGGCGCCGAGGAGGATCGCGACCGCGCCGATCAGGACGGTGGCCCAGCGGGCGGCCCGCATCTCCTCCTTCTCGGTGGCCTTCCCCCTGCGGATGACGTTGGCGTAGATGTCGTGGGCGAAGGACGACGAGGAGGCCAGGGTGAGCCCCGCCACCACGGCGAGGATCGTGGCGAAGGCGACGGCCGAGATCACGGCGAGCAGGACGGCACCGCCGGTGGTCCCGACCCCGCCGAGGTACTCGGCGAGCTGCGGAGCCGCCGCGTTGCCGGCCGGGTTCTTCGCGATGATCTCGGCGGGCCCGATGAGCGCCGCGGCGCCGAATCCGAGCGCGATCGTCATCAGGTAGAAGGCGCCGATGATGCCGATGGCCCAGTTAACCGACTTGCGGGCGGCCTTGGCGGTCGGGACGGTGTAGAAGCGGATCAGGATGTGCGGGAGTCCGGCGGTGCCGAGGACCAGGGCGATGCCGAGGGAGAGGAAGTCCAGCTTCGAGGTGCTGGTGGCCCCGTACTTGAGACCGGGCTCCAGGAAGGCCGCTCCGTGGCCGCTCTTCTCGGCGGCGGTGCCCAGCAGGTCGGAGATGTTGAAGTCGAACTTGAGCAGCACCAGGAAGGTCATCAGGAGAGCACCCGCGATGAGCAGGACGGCCTTGACCATCTGCACCCAGGTGGTGCCCTTCATGCCGCCGACGGTGACGTACACGATCATCAGTACGCCGACGAGCGCGACGATGAGGATCTTCCCGGCGTCACTGGTGATGCCGAGGAGCAGCGAGACGAGCACACCCGCGCCCGCCATCTGCGCCAGCAGGTAGAAGATCGAGACGACGATGGTGGAGACGCCCGCGGCGGTACGGACCGGACGTTGCCGCATCCGGTACGCGAGGACGTCGCCCATCGTGTAGCGGCCCGAGTTGCGCAGCGGTTCCGCGACCAGCAGCAGGGCCACCAGCCAGGCGACGAGGAAGCCGATCGAGTAGAGGAAGCCGTCGTAGCCGAAGAGGGCGATCGCGCCGGCGATACCGAGGAACGAGGCGGCGGACATGTAGTCGCCGGAGACCGCGAGTCCGTTCTGGAAGGCGGTGAACTGGCGGCCGCCGGCGTAGAAGTCGGAGGCGCTCCTGGTCTGCCGGCCGGCCCAGACGGTGATGCCCAGGGTCGCGGCGACGAAGAACGCGAAGAGCGTGATGATCAGCGGCCGGTGCTCCGAGGTGGACGAGGCGGCGAGCTGGATCACGGGGTGCGCGTGGTACGCGGCGCTCATGCGTCGGCCTCCATACGGGACTTGATGGCCTCGGCCTTGGGGTCGAGCTTCGCCGCGGCGTGCCGCGAGTAGAGCCAGGCGATGAGGAAGGTGGTGGCGAACTGGGCGAGACCGAACACGAAGGCCACATTGATGTTGCTGTACACCTTGGTGCCCATGAAGCCGCCAGCGTAGTTCGACAGCAGCACGTACAGCAGGTACCAGACCACGAAGGCGATGGTCAGCGGGAAGGCGAACGAGCGGTGGGCGCGGCGCAGTTCGGCGAATTCCGCGCTCGCCTGCACTTCGGCGAACTGTACTGTCGTGGGTTGGACAGGACCGGTGTCGGGACTGTCTTCGGACAGTGATGCATCGGTAGCCACGGATTCTCCTCGCGACGCGGGTTCGTTGGTGGGCAGGGGTGTTCCGCAACAGGCCCCCGGTGTGCGGCCGGTGGTGCGCCTCCCCTGCCAACGGCACGGAGAGCGCGGCGAAGCGGTTCACCGCGCGGTGCCACTTCATGGATCCGCCCGTTCGGCTCCCCCTCTCCCGAAACGAATTACGTCAATTCGTTGATGAGCCGGAAGATCGGCGATAGCTTCGCCCTTCATGCACGCGGCCGGACACGCCCCGTGTCCGGCCGGCTGACACGGATGATGTGGAGACCCCATGGCTCATCTGAGATCCGGACGGACACGCGCACTGGTGCTGCCCGTCGGATTGGCCCTCACCGCCTCGCTCGGCTTCCTGCCGGCGAGTGCCGCGTCCGCCGCGCCGGCCCACGGAGCGCCCGTCGCGGCCCCGGCCGACGGCCCGGAGCTCTCGTACGTCGTCAACACCCGCGGTGGCCACGACACCGTCAGGCAGGTACGGACGGCGATCGCCGCGGCCGGCGGCACGGTGGTGATCGCATACGAGCAGATAGGCGTCATCGTCGTCCACTCGCAGAACCCGGGGTTCGCCGAGTCGATACGCCGGGTGAGGGGCGTCGAGTCGGCGGGGGCCACGCGCACCAACCCCATCGTTCCGCAGGCCACCACGGACATCGGGGTGGAGCAGCCGCTCACCGCCGAGCAGGCGCGGACCGCGGCCGCGGAGGCCGTGGACGGCCAGGACCCGATGGAGCCCCTGCAGTGGGATCTGCCCGCCATCAAGGCCGACCAGGCGCACAAGGTGTCGCTGGGCAGCAGCAAGGTCACGGCCGCGGTCATCGACACCGGGGTCGACGACACCCATCCGGATCTCGCCGCGAACTTCGACCGCGCGGCGTCGGCGAACTGCGTGAGCGGCGCCCCGGACACGACGGACGGCGCCTGGCGCCCGAAGGCCGGTGAGAGCGACCACGGTACGCACGTCGCGGGCACCATCGCCGCCGCCAGGAACGGCATCGGTGTGACCGGTGTCGCGCCGGGCGTGAAGGTCGCGGGCATCAAGGTGGCGAACCCGAACGGGTTCTTCTACACCGAGTCCGTCGTCTGCGGATTCGTCTGGGCCGCCGAGCACGGCGTCGATGTCACCAACAACAGCTATTACACCGACCCGTGGCTCTTCAACTGCAGGAACGACCCCGACCAGGGCGCCCTGGTCGAGGCGATCTCGCGGGCCACCCGGTACGCGGAGAGCAGGGGGACGGTCAACGTCGCCGCGGCCGGCAACGACGCCTTCGACCTGGCCGGTGCCACGATCGAGGACACGGTCAGCCCGAACGACGCCCCCCAGCCGCTCACCCGGACGATCGACCCGCGCAAGTGCGTCGACACCCCGGCGATGCTGCCGGGTGTCGTGACGGTCTCCGCGACGGGCGCCAAGGGCCTGAAGGCCTCGTACTCCAACTACGGTCGCGGGGTCATCGACGTGACGGCGCCGGGCGGCGACTCGACGGCCTATCAGACGCCCGCCCCGCCGGCCACCAGCGGCCTGATCCTCTCGACGCTGCCGGGCGGCAAGTACGGCTACAAGGCGGGTACGTCGATGGCCACCCCGCATGTCGTGGGTGTCGTCGCACTGATCAAGTCGTCGCATCCGCACGCCTCGGCTGCGCTGGTGAAGGCGCTGCTGGCGTCGGAGGCGGACGCCACCGCGTGCGGTGCGCCGTACGACATCGACAACGACGGCAAGATCGACGCCGTCTGCGAGGGCTCCAGGAACCGCAACGGCTTCTACGGTGCCGGTGTGGTGGACGCACTGGACGCGGTCCGCCGGTAGCGGCACGCGTCGCGGGGAGGGCCGGGGACTCGCGCCCCGGCCCTCCCTTCCCTCGCGGTGGCACTCCGTGCCACAGTGCGGTCATGACGCACGCGCGGAACTCGGGCACGGAGCAGGCATGGGCCGCTCTCGGCGGTGATCCCGCCCTTCTGGAGCGCATCGACGGCGGCGGACCGGCCGGGGTACTGCCCGCGCGGCTGCCCGTCCTGGAACTGGCCCGTTCCACCGTCGCGGTCTGTGCCCTGGCCGCCGCCGAACTCGCCGCGCGCCGTACCCGGGGCGGCTCCGGCGCCGTGCCGCGGGTCCGGGTCGACGACGGTGCGGTGGGCACCGCGTTCCTCAGCGAGCGTCATCTGCGGATCGACGGGCGGGCACCGGCCACGTTCGCCCCGCTGTCCCGGTTCTGGCGGACGGCCGACGGCTGGGTCCGCACCCACGCCAACTACCCGCACCACCGGGCCCGGTTGCTCACCGCGCTCGGCCTGCCCGACGACGCCGGAGCGGACGCGGTGGCCGCCGTCCTCGCCGGGCGCCGGTCGGTGGAGACCGAGGAGACGGTGTACGCGGCGGGCGGTCTGGCCGTCGCGCTGCGCACCCCCGAGGAGTGGGCGGCGCACGAGCAGGGCGCCGCGATCGCCGCACGCCCGCTGCTGACGCTCGACCGGACCGAGGGACCCGGCCCGGTGGCCCCGCGCCGCCTCGCCCCGCTCGCCGCCGCCCCGCTGCTGCCCGCCGCCGGGCTGCGGGTCCTGGACCTGACCCGGGTCCTGGCCGGTCCGGTCGCCACCCGCGATCTGGCGCTGCTCGGCGCGGACGTCCTGCGGATCGACGCACCGCAGCTGCCGGAGAGCCAGGACGCCCACAACGACACCGGCTTCGGCAAGCGGTCGGTCTCCCTGGACCTGCGCGACCGGGCGGGCCGGGCGACGTTCGAGGAACTGCTCGCCGAGGCCGACGTGCTGGTCACCGGTTACCGGCCGGGCGCCCTGGAGGCGTACGGCCTGACTCCGGAGGCGCTCGCCGTACGCCGCCCCGGCCTGGTTCTCGCGCAGGTGTCCGCGTGGGGGCGGTACGGGCCGTGGCACGAACGGCGCGGCTTCGACAGCCTGGTGCAGGTGGCCTCGGGCATCGCGGCGCTGGAGGGCGGTCCCGGGGCACCGGGCGCGCTGCCCGCGCAGGCCCTCGATCACGGCACCGGCCATCTGCTGGCGGCGGGGATCCTGCGGGCACTGTCCGACCAGCACGACGAGGGCGGTTCCCGGCTGCTGCGGCTGGCACTCGGGCAGACGGCTCACTGGCTGTGCAACGGGGTTCCGCGGCGGCCGGACGCCGGCACCTCGGAGACGTACGACCCCGAGAAGTACCTCGGCTCCGTGGACGGCGTGACGGGACGTCTGCGGTACGCCCTGCCGCCGGTCTCGTTCGCGGGCGGCCCCACGGACTGGTCCCGTCCGCCGGGCCGGCTGGGCGCGGACGCCCCTCGGTGGCGTGCCGTCGCTGCCTGACCGGGAGTTCCGGGGCGGCGGCCGGCCGGGCGGCGCCCCGGTACGGGCGGCGCTGTGCGGGACGGGCCCGGCGGACCTGCCGCGTCCGCCGGGCCCGGGCGTTTCACCGCGGTGGACCCGTCACGGCTTGATGAGGACCTTCAGCGCCGTGCGCTCGTCCATCGCCTTGTAGCCGGCGGGGACCTCGTCGAGACCGATGGTGAGGTCGAAGACGGGCGACGGGTCGATCGTGCCGGCCAGGACGTCGGGGAGCAGTTCCGGGATGTACGCCCGCACGGGGGCGACGCCACCGCGCAGGGCGATGTTCCGGTCGAACATGACGTCGAGGTCCAGGCCGGTGCCGCTGCCGTGCGGCACGCCGACGTAACCGATCGAGCCGCCGTCGCGGGCGATGCCGACCGCGGTACGCATCGACTGCTCGGTGCCGACGGCCTCGATCACGGCGTGCGCGCCGCCGCCGGTCATGTCCCGCACGGCGGCGACGGCCGCGTCGCCGCGTTCGGCGACGACGTCCGTGGCACCGAAGGCACGGGCGATGTCCGTGCGCACCTGGTGGCGGCCGAGCGCGATGATCCGCTCGGCGCCGAGCCGCTTGGCGGCCATGACACCACACAGGCCGACCGCGCCGTCACCGACGACGGCGACCGTGGTACCGGGCTTCACGCCCGCGCCGACGGCGGCGTGGTGCCCGGTGCCGAGCACGTCGGACAGGGCGAGGAGCGCGGTGAGCAGCCGGTCGTCGGACGCGGCGGCGGCCGGGAGCTTGACGAGCGTGCCGTCGGCGAACGGGACGCGCACCGCCTCGCCCTGACCGCCGTCGGAGCCGACCGAGCCCCAGAAGCCGCCCTGCGGGCAGGACGTCATCAGGCCCTCGGCGCAGTACGCGCAGGTGCCGTCCGACCAGACGAACGGGGCGACGACGAGGTCACCGACGGAGCAACCGCTGACCTCCGAGCCGGCCTCCTCGACGATCCCGAGGAACTCGTGGCCGATCCGCTGGCCGGGCTGGCGGGCGGACTCGCCGCGGTAGGCCCACAGGTCGCTGCCGCAGATACAGGCCCGCAGGACCCGCAGCACCACATCGGTGGGCTGCTGGATCGCCGGGTCCGGCACCTCCTGTACACGAATGTCGTGGGGGGCGTGGATGACGGTGGCGCGCATGGGCGGGGATCCTTGCTGGTCTCAGATGCTGATACTCCGCTCACCGTACGCCCCCGAGGTGACGGCGGCCCATCGCGCACCCGGCGCGAGCGCCCCGACGGTGAGCAGGAACTGCGCCAGGACATACGTGAGCATGACCCAGAAGCCGGGGGCGGGCAGCTGCGGCCAGTCGGCCACCCCGGTGGCGATGAGCGCGTCGGAGAGCAGGAAGAGCGCCCCGCCGAGCCCGGCGTACCGGCCACGGGTGCTGGACCGGTACGCCATCGCGGCGAGCAGCAGGCTGTAGCCGGTCACCGGGATCCGCAGCTCCGCGGGGAGTCCGCCCCGGAGCAGAACGAGGAAGACGGCGAGCACGACGGCGTACGCCAGCCCCAGCGGCAGGGAGCTCCGGGCGCGTCCGAAGAGCCACAGATAGCAGACGTGGCCCGCGGCGAAACAGCCCATGCCGACGAGGAACGCGGTGTCGGTGTCCGACAGCAGGAACACGTCGCCGCCCCAGCCGAGAAGCAGTGCGGCGACGAGCGGCCGCGGGCCGCGGCGAGCGGCCGCGTACCCGGCGAGCAGCGGCATCAGCAGCGGCTTGGCGACGAGGTGGACGGGGGACGCGTCGGCGAGGACGCCGGCGAGATCGACGGCGGAGACGACGAGGAACGCGATGAGCAGGGGGCGTACGAGGCGTGCCCGGCGGTCCGGGGACGCGTCGGCGCTCATCCGGCGCGCTCGGGCAGCGGGACGGTACCGGCGGATGGCTCGGCCGCCGGCTGCCACCCCGGCCCGCGGAAGATCCGCCCGGCGCGCTCGCTCCAGCTGTCCGCCGCCCGTACGTCCCGGGCGATCGCGGCGTACTCATGGGTCGCGACGCGCAGCGGGTTGTGGGTGGTGATGTTCTTGGTGAGTCCGTAGACGGGCCGCTCGGTCTCGGCGGTGAAGGAGCCGAAGAGCCGGTCCCACAGGATCAGGATCCCGCCGAAGTTCCGGTCGAGGTAGCCGCCCTGGGAGGCATGGTGAACGCGGTGGTGGGAGGGCGTGTTGAGTGCGTACTCGAAGGGCCGGGGCAGCTTGTCGATCCGTTCGGTGTGCACCCAGAACTGGTAGACGAGGTTGGCCGAGGAGCAGAAGGCCAGCGCCGCCGGATGGACCCCGCAGGCGATGAGCGGCACGTAGAACGGCCAGACGGTCAGTGAGGTCCAGGGCTGGCGCAGCGCGGTGGTGAGGTTGAAGCTGCGGCTGGAGTGGTGGACCACATGGCAGGCCCACAGGAGCCGGATGACGTGGTGGCCGCGGTGGGACCAGTAGTAGAAGAAGTCCTGGGCGAGCAGCATCAGCAGGATCGTCCACCACAGGACGGGGACGCGGAGCGGGGTCAGCTCGTAGACCGCGGTGTAGACGGCCACGATGGGCACTTTCCACAGCAGGTCGAAGACGAGACTGCCAAGGCCCATGGTGACGCTGGTGACGGCGTCCTTGGTCTCGTACCCGGCGGCGTCCTCGTCGGGGTGGATGCGGTGGCTGACCATTTCGACAACGGTGAGCAGGACGAAGGCCGGTATGGACCACAGCACGACATCGGGCAGGTTCGGCTCCATGCGAGCACCGTAGAACCGTCGGCCGGTCGCGGACTAGACGTTGTTACCAACAAGTATGGGAGACGCGATGTCAACAACCTTTGGCGCCTTCCGCCAACACGGCGCCACGGGTCAGGCCCCGGCCGCCCCCAGCAGCGCCCCCGCCACGTAGGTCACCCCCATCGCCACGGCTCCCCCTCCTGTGTTCCGCAGCACCGCGCGGCCCACCGCCGCGTCGCCCAGCCTCGCGCTCCACCACCCCGTGCACGCCAGCGCCGCCAGGACCGCGAGCACGGTGACGACCAGCCGCACGGACGGCGGCGGGAGCACGATCGCCAGCAGCGGCAGCAGGGCACCTGCGGTGAACGCCAGGAAGCTGGCGCCCGCCGCGTGCCACGGGTTCGTCAGGTCGTCCGGGTCGATGCCGAGCTCGACCTCGGCGTGGGCGCGGAGCGCGTCGCGTTCGGTGAGCTGGAGGGCGGCTTCGCGGGCGACTTCGTGGCTGAGCCCCTTGTCCTCCAACAGCCCTGTGAGTTCGGCGAGTTCCGCCTCGGGGGTCTCCTGGAGCTCGCGTTTCTCCATGGCCAGCGCCGCCTGTTCCGAGTCGCGCTGGGTGGAGACCGATACGTACTCGCCCGCCGCCATCGACATGGAGCCTGCAAGCAGTCCGGCCAGGCCGGCCGTCAGCAGGGTGGCGCGGTCGCCGGTGGCTCCGGCGACGCCGACGACCAGGCCCGCGGTGGAGACGACGCCGTCGTTCGCGCCGAGGACCGCGGCGCGCAGCCAGTTCAGCCGCGCGCCGAGACCGTTGCCGTGCGCTTCGTCATGCGTCGTGGAATCCGTCACCCGGGGATGGTCTCACTCTCCGTCCCGCCTCCGGGTACCGGTGGGGCCGCCCCGGGGCGAACACGGGTTCACGGTAAGGAGGTTCGCGGCCCGCCAGGCCTCGCGGGGGCAGCGCAGGCCGGCTTCCGGGCGCTCGAACGGGACCGGAACGCCCCCGGTCCGGTCCCCCGGTGAGGGTGATCCGCGGCGGTGGCCACCACGGCGTACGACCCGGTGCCCGGCTGTTCGCGGCGGCGTGCGCGCACGGCCGGCCGGGCCGCCGGACGTCGGCGGAACGGTGCGGACCCAGGCGCCCGACGGGTTCGAACACGGGGCTCCCGAATAGGGAGCTGTCAGTCCCGGCCCGTATTCTCTGTGACCATGCTCGACGACCGCCAGACCGCAGCACCGTGGCCGACCGCCTACCCCCAGGGGTACGCGGTCGTCGACGTGGAGACCACCGGCCTCGCCCGCGACGACCGGATAGTGTCCGCTGCCGTCTACCGGTTGGACGCCCAGGGCAACGTCGAGGACCACTGGTACACCCTCGTCAACCCGGAGCGGGACCCGGGCCCCGTCTGGATCCACGGACTGACCAGCGACGTCCTGGAGGGCGCCCCGCTCTTCCCGGAGGTCGCCGCCGACCTCTCCGAGCGGCTCGCGGGCCGGGTCCTGGTCGCGCACAACGCCGCCTTCGACTGGTCGATGCTGGCCCGGGAGTACGCGCGTGCGGCAGTCGTCGCCCCGGTCGCCCAGCGGCTCTGCACCATCGCGCTCTCCAAGGAGCTGCGGCTGCCGCTGCCCAACCACAAGCTCGAGTCGCTCGCGGCGCATTTCGGCGTGGTGCAGCAGCGGGCGCACCACGCGCTGGACGACGCACGGGTGCTGGCCGAGGCGTTCCGGCCGAGCCTGCACGCGGCGGCGCGCGACGGGGTGCGGCTCCCGCTGCTGGAGTGCCGCCCGCTGACCGAGTGGTCGGACTCCCCGGTGGCCCCGCGGGTCGGCTATCAGTCCTCGTACGGCAGCCAGAACAGCTGGCGCCCTTCGCGCAAGCGGCCCGCCTGCCCGTATCCGAACCCCGGGCGGTACGACAAGGACAAGCCGCTCATGCAGGGCATGCGGGTGGCGTTCTCCGGGGACACCTCCATCGACCGCGAGCTGCTGGAGGACCGGGCGGTCGAGGCCGGGCTGCATGTGGCGACCAGCGTCTCCCGGCTGACCAGCCTGCTGGTGACCAACGACCCGGACGCGGCGACGTCGAAGACGGTGAAGGCGAAGTCGTTCGGCACGCCGATCGTGGACGAGAACGCCTTCACCCATCTGCTGCGGGACGTGGCACAGGTGTCGGCGACGACCGGGGCGCCGGCCGCTCCCCCGGTGTCCGCGCCGTCATCGGAGTGAACCGGGGGCGACTCGCCCGCCCACCGCTCGCCGCCCGGCATCCCGGCGTCCCACCCTGTGGCGCATGGCACGTTGTGAGGTTTGCGGAAACGACTACGGCATGTCGTTCGAGGTGCACGCGCAGGGCGCGGTGCACGTCTTCGACTGCTTCTCCTGCGCCATCCACCGCATGGCACCCATCTGTGAACACTGCCGCGTCCAGGTGATCGGCCAGGGCGTCGAGGTCGACGGACACTGGTTCTGCGGTGGTCACTGCGCCCGCGCCGAGGGGAAGGTGGGCATCATCGACAAAGTCTGATCCACGGTCGCACGGCCCCTCCCCCCACCCCCTGCGCGATGCGCCCCATGACGCAGTTGTACCGTCATGGGGTGTACCGCTTCCTGTTGACCCGGCAGTGGCTGATCCTCGCCCTGCTCACCCTCGTCCTGATCCCCACGATGGTCGAGCTGGGCTTCTGGCAGCTCCACCGGCATGAGCACCGGGTGGCACAGAACTCCCTGATCTCGCGGAACCTCAAGGCGAAGCCGGTCGCGGTGGCCACGCTCACCTCCCCCGGCCACACCGTGCCGCTCTCCGACTACTGGCGCGCGGTGACGGCCACGGGAACGTACGACACCGAGCACGAGGTCGTCGTGCGCCGCAGGACCTCCACCGACGGCGCCATCGGCTTCCACGTGCTGATCCCGCTCGACCTCAAGGGCGGCGGCACGGTCCTGGTCAACCGCGGATGGGTTCCCACCGCCGACGACCAGCGCGCCTTCCCGGACATCCCTGCCGTGCCCAAGGGCGAAGTGACCGTCACCGGCCGGCTCAAGGCCGACGAGACGACGGGCACCAGCGGCATCAAGGACCTGTCGGACCTGCCGGACCGCCAGGTGATGCTGATCAACAGCGCGCAGCAGGCCAGAGCCCTCTCCCGGCCGGTCCTCGGCGGCTACATCGAGCAGACCGGCCCCGAACCGGCCGGCGACGTACCGGAGCTGATCGCGGCGCCGGACGACAGCTCGATCGGTCCGCACATGGCGTACGCGGTCCAGTGGTGGCTGTTCGCCTCCGGTGTCCCGGTCGGCTACGTGGTGCTGGCCCGGCGCGAGAAGCGCGACCGGGTGGAGGCGGCGAAGGCGGCGGCTGCCGCGGACCAGGAGTCGGAGCAGCCCGGGAAGCCCGAGCCGGCAACGGCCTGAGCGGGCCGGATCCGCCACCGGCCGGGCCGGCCGGTGGCCGCCGCCCCCGGCACCGGCCGGCGGGGCGGCGCGGTGACGTCGTGCTTGCGGCCGCCCGTGGGACACCGGCTGCTTAGCGGGGCCGCGGTTCGGGAACACGGCAGAACGTGACCCCACTCATCGAGGACTACGCCCTCATCGGCGATCTGCAGACAGCCGCCCTGATCGGCAGGGACGGTTCCGTCGACTGGCTCTGTCTGCCCCGGTTCGATTCGGGTGCCTGCTTCGCCGCGCTGCTCGGCGACGAGGACAACGGCCACTGGCGCATCGCTCCGAAGGGCGCGGACACCTGCACCCGGCGCAGCTATGCGGGTGACTCCCTCGTCCTGGAGACGTTCTGGGAGACCCGTACCGGCACGGTGAAGGTCATCGACTTCATGCCGCAGCGGGACCAGGAACCCGATGTGATGCGGATCGTCGAGGGGATCAGCGGGACCGTCGACATGACCTCGGTGATCCGGCTGCGTTTCGACTTCGGCTCCGTCGTGCCGTGGGTGCGCCGCTCGCAGGGCCACCGGGTGGCGGTCGCCGGACCGGACTCCGCCTGGCTGCGCAGCGAGCCGCCGGTCAAGACCTGGGGCCAGCAGTTCTCCACCTGCTCGTCGTTCACCGTCGCCGCGGGCGAACAGGTCGCGTTCGTGCTGACCTGGCACCCCTCGCACTCGCCGCGCCCCGATCTCGTCGACCCGCACGAGGCGCTGAAGAACACCCTCGCCGACTGGGCCGAATGGTCGGCCCGCTGCAAGTACCGGGGCCCGTACCGGGAGGCCGTGATCCGCTCGCTGATCACCCTGAAGGCCCTCACCTTCGCCCCGACCGGCGGGATCGTGGCGGCCCCCACCACCTCGCTCCCGGAGGAGATCGGCGGCGTACGGAACTGGGACTACCGCTTCTGCTGGCTGCGCGACTCCACCCTGGCGCTCAACGCGATGATCTCGGCCGGCTACCTGGAGGAGGCCGCGGCCTGGCGGGACTGGCTGCTGCGCGCCGTCGCCGGCGACCCGGCCGATCTCCAGATCATGTACGGCCTGGCGGGCGAACGGCGGCTGCCCGAGTCGGAGCTGCCGTGGCTGCGCGGGTACGAGAACTCCGGCCCGGTCCGGATCGGCAACGCGGCGGTCCGGCAGCGGCAGCTCGATGTGTACGGAGAGGTCATCGACTCGCTGCGGCTGGCACGCGAGGCGGGCCTGGACGACAAGCCGCACGCCTGGAGTCTGCAGCTGAGCCTGCTCGGCTTCCTGGAGTCCACCTGGCGCGAACCGGACGAGGGGCTGTGGGAGATCCGCGGTCAGCGCCGCCACTTCGTGCACTCGAAGGTGATGGCCTGGGTCGCCGCCGACCGCGCCGTGCGGACCCTGGAGGCGGATCCGTCGCTGGCCGGGGACGCCGACCGGTGGCGGGCGATGCGGGACGCCGTGCACCGGGAGGTGTGCGAGAAGGGCTACGACCCGGTACGGAACACCTTCACGCAGTCGTACGGCTCCCGGGCCCTGGACGCCGCGACGCTGCTGATCGCCCGGACCGGCTTCCTGCCGCCGGACGATCCACGGGTCGTCGGCACGGTCGACGCGGTCCGGGCCGAGCTGGGCAGCGGCGGACTGGTCCGCCGCTACAGCACCGAGGGAGTCTCGATCGACGGGCTTCCCGGCGGTGAAGGGGCCTTCCTGGCGTGCTCGTTCTGGCTGGCGGACGCGTTGCGCCTGACCGGGCGCACCGACGAGGCCACGGAACTCTTCGAGCAGCTCCTCGCGCTCTGCAACGATGTGGGGCTGCTCGCCGAGGAGTACGACACCACGGGACAGCGGCAACTGGGCAATTTCCCGCAGGCGTTCAGCCACATCGGCCTGGTGAGCACGGCCGTGGCCCTGGCCGGGGACGACATGATGGAGGCCGAGACGGCAGGATAGGGCCCATGGATCTTGGACTGAAGGACCGTGTGTACATCGTCACCGGCGCGACGCGGGGGCTCGGGAACGCCACCGCGCGGGAGCTGGCGGCGGACGGCGCGAAGGTGATCATCACCGGCCGTGACGAGAAGCGGGTCGAGGCGGCCGCCGCCGAACTGGGACCGGACGCGGTCGGTCTCGTGGCCGACAACGCGGAGCCCGCCGCGGCGCAGCGTCTGGTGGATGCCGCCCATGAGCGATTCGGGCGGCTGGACGGCGTCCTGATCAGCGTCGGCGGACCGGCCCCCGGCATGCTCGCCGACAACACGGACGAGCAGTGGCAGTCGGCGTTCGAGTCGGTCTTCCTGGGTGCGGTGCGGATGGCCCGTACGGCGGCCGCGGTGCTCGGCGAGGGCGGGGTCATCGGCCTCGTGCTCTCCGGCTCGGTGTACGAGCCGATCGCCGGGCTGACCATCTCGAACGGCCTGCGGCCCGGTCTGGCCGGGTTCGCCAAGTCCCTGGCCGACGAGCTCGGGCCGCGGGGCATCCGCGTGGTGGGCGTGCTGCCCGCCCGGATCGACACGGACCGGGTGCGGGAGCTGGACGCGCTGTCCGGCGATGCGGAGGCCTCGCGTGCGGCGGCCGAGGCACGCATCCCGCTGCGCCGGTACGGCACTCCGGAGGAGTTCGGCCGGACCGCGGCGTTCCTGCTGTCGCCTGCGGCGTCGTACCTGACCGGCATCATGGTTCCGGTGGACGGCGGTTCGCGGCACGGCTTCTGAGCGGCACGGCTTCTGGGCGGGGCGTGACCGGGGCGTCCGGTGGCCCTCCCCGGCCGCCGGACGGTCGGTGTGCGGCGGCCGTCCGGCGGGGGGCGGTGTGCTCCCGCGCCTTCCGGGCGGCTCCTGCTGAGCCGTCAGCTCACCCGTTCCGCCCGGTGCTTGACGGCCCGCAGCCGCACCTCGGCCGGCAGCTCCGCCAGGCCCGCCGAGTCCCGGGCATGGGCCAGCGCCTCGTCCGTGAGTCGGCCGAGCGCCTCGTCCGGCGCCGCGTGCGGCTCCATCAGCAGCCGGATCCGCGCCTGCGGCGAGCTGCGCCGGCCCACCAGCATCACCTGCGCGCGGGCCACCCCGTCCAGCGCTCCCGCCTCACCGGCGAGGACGCCCTCCAGGGCCCGGCCGCGCAGCAGCGCCCCCTCGCCGTCGCCGCTGTCGACCAGCACTTCGGCGAGACGGGCGCGGCGGAATTGGCTGAGCAGCCACCACAGGGCGAGGACGACCAGCACCGCGAGGACCACGATCACGGTCGGCCACCACCAGCTCTCGCCGTGCCAGCGGTCCCGGTCGGCGCTGCTGAGCAGTACGTCGTTCCTGCCGCGGAAGGGCCACCAGGACGGTACGCGAAGACCGAGCCCGGCGGCGAGCACCGCGCCACCACCACAGATCAGCACCAGCCCGGCCAGTGCGAGCAGTACCCGGTTGACGGTCCTGAGCACAGCGGTCACCCCTTCCTCGTCGGACGGCGGACGTGCACCGACAGACCCGGCGGCTTCGCCAGGCCGAGCTCCTCGATCCCTGTTCCCAGAACCGTGTCCAAGTCGGCCCGTACGTCGTCGAGTTCACGGAAGTGGGAGACGGCGCGCACCGTGACCTTGCCGCGCCCCATCCGGACCCGCACCGACTGCACGCCGGCCACCTCGACGGACCGGTCGCGCAGGGCCAGGGCTGCGGCGGTCCGGTCGAGCCCGGCCCTCACCCCGGGGCGGTCGCGGCGCATCGGCAGCACGTCACGCAACCCTGGGGTGGCAGCGAGGACGACCAGCCACAGGCCGATCGCCGCCGCGGCCGCCGCGCCGGCCAGCACCCACACGTTGTCCAGTGGGCGGCGCGCCAGCTCATCGGCGAGCCAGCGGCGCCATCGCATCGCCGGGTGGTCGGCCCGTACCGCCGCCACGTCGTACAGCAGCAGGCCGAGGCCGCCGAGGAGCACCAGCGCGAGAAGACCGGCGGGGATCCGGCGCGCGGACCAGAAGCGGCCGGCGCCGCCTCCGCCGTGCTCCTTCACCGGCGCCGGATCGTAGGACGCGGCGGAGGCGGACTGGTCCAGCGCCAGTGCGCCACCGTGTTCGACGGTGGGCAGGCGCCGGGTGCTGCTCTCCGGGTCCTGGGGCTCGGTCATCGGATCCTCCCCTGTGCCGCGGCGCTCGCTCCCGCGGGGTGCAGACGCTCGACCTGTACGGCCACTTCGGGCACTTCCATCCCCGCCAACGCTTTTACCCGTTCGACGACACGCCGACGCACCGCGCCGCACTGGCGGCCGATGTCGGTGGGATATCCGAGATCCAGGCTGACCCGCACGCGGGCGGTGTCACGGCGCACCGTGACAGTGGCGCGCGGCGGATCACCGTCCTCCGGCGGCTCGTCGACCGCCTCCTTGGCCGCCTGTGCGGCGATCTTCGCAACCACCCGGTCGGCGATCCGGGTCTCCCCGCGTTCCGCGGCGGGGACCCGGCCGAGCATCCCCGACAATGCCGTCACCGCCGTCGGTCGCCGCGCTCGCGACTCCGGAAGAAGTCGCCGGGTTCCAGGTCACCGTCGGCGAAGCGCCCGACGACGAACCCGATCGCCCCCAATGCGGCAACCAGCAGAAAGGCCCCGAACCCGCCGAAGTACCCGGCGAAACCGAGTGCCATGCCGGCCACCATGCCGACCACAGCCATGTTCATCGTGTGCTCCTCAACTGCCTCCGCTGGAAGGCCTACTGGAGACGTGGCTCGGGCTGGCCGTCGTCGTCGGGATCGTCGGGCAGCTTCACATCGCTGACCGCGATGTTGACCTCGACGACTTCGAGGCCCGTCATGCGCTCGACCGCCGCGATGACGTTCTCCCGTACGTCGCGGGCGACATCGGCGATCGATACTCCGTAGTCGACGACGATCTCCAGGTCCAGGGCGGTCTGGGACTCGCCGACCTCCGCCTTGACGCCCCGGGTGACGGACTTGCCGCCGCCGGGGACACGGTCGCGCACCGCACCGAAGGTGCGGGAGAGGCCGCTGCCCATCGCGTGGACGCCGACCACGTCGCGTGCCGCCATGCCGGCGATCTTCTCGACCACCCCGTCCGCGATGGTGGTGCGCCCGCGGGTGGCTGGATCTCCCCCGCCGCGCTTGGTCAGCGGACTTTTCCTGCCGTCGTCCCCCGTCACGCTGTCGGGGCTCTCGGGTCGGTTCCGCTGTGGGGTGTCGGTCATCGCCACTCTTCCCTTCGGGGCAGGGGTTGGACTTCCTCGCCCACATTAAGTGCGCTTGCCCCGTCTCGCGCCGCGGATGCGGCAGGCTGGAGCAATGACGACAGCTGACAGCCCGCACAGGGCCGACGGATGGACGGCTGCGGTACGGCAGAGGCTCGGCCTGGGCCGATTGCTCCCTCTGGGTGGTCCGGCGGACGGCGTGTGGATCTCGGAGCGGGCCGCCGTCTCGGTGCTGCGCCGCTGGGTCTGCGTATCGGGCCCGGGTCCGGTGCTGGGCGAGATGAGGATCGTGCCGGCCGACCCGGATGCGGCGCCGGCGCCGGCGTTGCCGCCACCGCCGAGCGCACTGCCGCCGGGGCCGCTGCGGATCGAGGCGGCCATGTCGGCGACGGCCGACCAGCCGCTTCCCGCCGCCGCGGCCGTGCTGCGCTCGGCGCTGCTGGAGGCCGCCGCCGCGCGGCTGGGCCTGGTGGTCACCGAAGTGGATCTGCGGGTGACGGAGCTGCTGGACACGGTCCCCGACCGGCCCGCCCCTGAGGCGAGCGGGGTGCGCGGGGCGGAGCCGGAGGGCACGGCGGGGGTGGCGGCGGCCGGAGTTCCCGGTGTCGCAGCGCTGACCCGGGTGCTGGGCAACGCGGTGCACACGGATGCGGACCATGTGCGGGTGGAACTGGCGACGGACGGGAGCCACCAGGCGCTCGATGTGGCACTGGCGGTGCGCGTGGTGGTGGCAGCGGCCCTGGCCGGACATCCGCCGGTCACGGTGCTGGTCACCGCGGTGGTGGACGCGGAGTGACCGGGCGGCCGCCGACCGGGTGACGGTCCGTGCGTCCGTCGCCGCTGCCGTGCCGTCGCGTCCGTCAGTCCGTGAGGCCTGCGAGGTCGCGCAGGCGCCGGCCCTGGGCGGCGCGTTCGGCGGCGCGCTGGTCCTCGTAGGTACGCGAGACCGCGCCGCCGAGCAGCGCCTTGGTCTCGATGACGGCGTCGCGCGGGGCCGCCAGAAGCGCGCCGGACAGCTCCCGGGCCGCCGCGTCGAGCTCGTCGGCGGGGACCACGAGGTTGGCGAGGCCGGTGCGCTCGGCCTCGTCGGCGTGCACGAAACGGCCGGTGGCGCAGATTTCGAGCGCGCGGGCATACCCCACCAGGTTCACCAGGGGGTGCGTGCCGGTGAGGTCGGGAACCAGGCCGAGGCTGGTCTCGCGCATGGCGAACTGCACGTCCTCCGCGACGATCCGCAGATCGCAGGCGAGGGCGAGCTGAAAGCCTGCGCCGATGGCATGCCCCTGGACCGCCGCGATCGACACGATGTCGTTGCGGCGCCACCAGGTGAACGCCTCCTGGTACTCGGCGATGGTCGCGGAGAGCTCGGCCTCCGGGCCGCGTGCCAGGTCGAGGAAGGACGGCTCCCCGTCGAATCCTTCGGGGGTGAACGCCTGCCGGTCGAGGCCCGCGGAGAAGGACTTGCCCTCGCCGCGGAGCACGACGACCCGCACACTGCCGGGCAGAGCCCGTCCGGCCTCCGTCAACGCCCGCCACAGAGCGGGGGACTGAGCGTTGCGCTTGGCCGGATTGGTGAGGGTCACCGTGGCAACCGCGTCGTCGACGGTGAGTCGTACGCCGTCCTTGTCGAGCACAGGGTCGAGCGAGGTCATGGCGGGCCTCCGGTTCGGATCCAGTCAGCAGTTCAAGCTAAGTGACTGAACAGTAACCACCCGGCCGACCGCACGATCGACCGGGTGGCCACCACCCGAAACCGGTGAGCCCTCGGGGCACGCCCGTACCGCGGCCTGTCCCGATCCGCCTGCGGCCGTCAGGCCGTGGCGGCCTTCTTGCCCCGTGTCGCACCGCCGCGTCCCCGCAGCGTGACTCCGGACTCGCTGAGCATCCGGTGCACGAATCCATAGGAGCGGCCGGTCTCTTCGGCCAACGCCCGGATGCTCGCACCGGAGTCGTACTTCTTCTTCAGGTCTGCCGCGAGCTTGTCGCGCGCGGTGCCGGTCACCCGGCTGCCCTTCTTCAGAGTCTCGGCCACCCGTGCCTCCTCGTGGGAAGTGCGCTCTGGATTCTCATGATCACCCCTACGCGGCTTCCTGGCCACCCATTCGGCAAGGTCCGTGCGACCGGATTCGCACCCCGGCCGCGCGTCATCACGATCGGAATCCTGAATTCCGCCGGGCGGCGGTGCGGAGCGGTCCACAGTTCGAGACGAACGAGCAGGTCAGGGCCGCACGCAGGGCGCGACCCCATATGGGTGCACCTGGCAGATATCTGCCAGGTGCCGCGGAGGGGTATGAGACGTCCTCACGCAGATGATGGATCACGTGTGGGCCGAATGATCCAGTCGGAGTGGATCATTCGGCGTCGCCGCGGGCCGGACCGCGGATCAGGCCAGGGCGACGAGGTCACGGTAGTCCGCGCCCCACAGGTCCTCGACGCCGTCCGGCAGCAGGATGATCCGCTCCGGCTGGAGCGCCTCGACCGCGCCCTCGTCGTGCGTGACGAGGACGACCGCGCCCTTGTACGTGCGCAGCGCGCCGAGGATCTCCTCGCGGCTGGCCGGGTCGAGGTTGTTCGTCGGCTCGTCGAGGAGCAGCACATTGGCGGAGGAGACCACCAGGGTGGCGAGGGCGAGACGGGTCTTCTCGCCACCGGAGAGGACTCCGGCCGGCTTGTCGACGTCGTCACCGGAGAAGAGGAACGAGCCCAGCGTCTTGCGGACCTCGACGAGGTCGAGGTCCGGGGCGGCGGAGCGCATGTTCTCCAGGACCGTGCGCTCCGGGTCGAGCGTCTCGTGCTCCTGGGCGTAGTAGCCGAGCTTGAGCCCGTGGCCCTCGATGACCTCGCCGGTGTCCGGCTTCTCGGCGCCGCCGAGGAGCCGGAGCAGGGTGGTCTTGCCGGCGCCGTTGAGGCCCAGGATGACGACGCGGGAGCCCTTGTCGATGGCAAGATCCACATCGGTGAAGATTTCGAGCGAGCCGTAGGACTTGGACAGCCCCTCCGCCATCAGCGGGGTCTTCCCGCACGGGGAGGGCTCGGGGAAGCGGAGCTTGGCCACCTTGTCGGAGACGCGGACGGCCTCCAGGCCGGAGAGCAGCCGCTCGGCGCGCTTGGCCATGTTCTGCGCGGCGACGGTCTTGGTGGCCTTGGCGCGCATCTTGTCGGCCTGCGTGTTGAGGGCCGCGGCCTTCTTCTCGGCGTTCTGGCGCTCACGCTTGCGACGCTTCTCGTCCGCCTCGCGCTGCTGCTGGTAGAGCTTCCAGCCCATGTTGTAGATGTCGATCTGCGAGCGGTTGGCGTCCAGGTAGAAGACCTTGTTGACGACCGTCTCGACGAGGTCGACGTCGTGGGAGATCACGACGAAGCCGCCGCGGTAGCTCTTCAGGTAGTCGCGCAGCCAGACGATGGAGTCGGCGTCGAGGTGGTTCGTCGGCTCGTCGAGGAGCAGCGTGTCCGCGTCCGAGAAGAGGATGCGGGCCAGCTCGACACGGCGGCGCTGACCACCGGAGAGCGTATGGAGCGGCTGGCCGAGCACCCGGTCGGGCAGGCTGAGCGCGGCGGCGATGGTGGCCGCCTCGGCCTCGGCCGCGTACCCGCCCTTGGTCAGGAACTCCGTCTCCAGGCGCTCGTACTTCTTCATCGCCTTCTCACGGGTGGCGCCCTTGCCGTTCGCCATCCGCTCCTCGTTCTCCCGCATCTTGCGCAGGATCTCGTCGAGACCGCGGGCGGAGAGGATGCGGTCGCGGGCGAGGACGTCGAGGTCCCCGGTGCGCGGGTCCTGCGGGAGGTAGCCGACCTCACCGGAACGGGTGATGGTGCCGCCGGCGGGGGTGCCCTCGCCCGCCAGGCACTTGGTGAGGGTGGTCTTGCCGGCGCCGTTGCGGCCGACGAGGCCGATGCGGTCGCCCTTGGCGATGCGGAAGTTCGCGGACTCGATGAGGATGCGGGCGCCGGCGCGCAGCTCGATGCCGGTAGCGGTGATCACGGAAAAACTCCAGGGCGTTGTGGACGGCGGACGGGACGAGGGCGGAGGTGTCTCGACGCCGTCTAATGCACAAGGAGAATTGCCATAGGGGTCATTCTACTGGCGGTGTCCACCTGCTTTTCCGCGTGCTCCCGCGGCACTTGCCGTTCGCTCGCCCGGAGCCGCCGGCCGACCGCACCCAGTGACCAGAACAGGCATAGCGGTGTGAATTATCCGATACTCGGCGCAGGGCGGTGAGGCAGCCGCGGCCCGAGCGGAGAAGTGGTGGCCCATGCAGTTCGACGACGACGCCGACCTGGACACGTCCGAGGTCCAGGACCGGCGCAGCAGCCGGATCCCGGGCGGCAGAGCCACGATCGGCGGCGGCATCGCGGGCATCATCGCGCTGATCCTCGGGCTGTTCTTCGGTGTCGGCCCGGACCAGCTGGGCCTTTCGTCGGGCGGCTCCGGCACGACGGCGACCGCTTCGTCGGCGGCGCAGGTGGCGCAGAACTGCAGGACCGGCCAGGACGCGAACACCAAGGAGGACTGCCGGACCGTCGCGGTGGTCAACAGCGTGCAGGACTACTGGCGCCAGGAGTTCGCCCGCCGTGACGCGCGGTACGGGCCCGCGAAGACGGTTCTCTTCACCGACCGGGTCGGGACCGCGTGCGGTGCGGCGACCTCGGCGGTCGGGCCGTTCTACTGCCCCGGCGACCGGCAGGTCTATCTGGACCTGGGGTTCTTCGACGAGCTGCGGGACAAGTTCGGTTCGAGCGGCGGACCGTTCGCCCAGGCGTACGTCGTCGCGCACGAGTACGGCCACCATGTGCAGGACCAGATGGGCACGCTGAGCCGCGCGCAGGACGGCCGTACCGGTTCGGGCAGCAACGCGGTGAAGGTGGAGCTGCAGGCGGACTGCTACGCCGGGGTCTGGGCGCACCACGCGACGACCACGCCGGACGAGTCGACCGGGCGGCCGCTGATCACCTCCCTGACATCGGCCGACATCCGGGACGGGCTCGACGCGGCCGCGGCGGTGGGCGACGACCGGATCCAGGAGAGGTTCCAGGGGCGGGTCACGCCCGAGTCCTGGACGCACGGCTCGGCGGCGCAGCGCCAGCAGTGGTTCACCACCGGCTACCGCAGCGGCGACATGGCCGACTGCAACACCTTCCGGTGAGCCGCTCCGGCCGTCGCCGGCGGCCGGGGAACCGAGACACAGATCACAGTGGAGAGAGGGGTGAGCGCCATGGCGGGCGCACCGGCCGGAGTTCCGACGATCTACCCGACGATCCTGTACGACGACGCGAGGGCCGCGATCAGGACGCTGACCGAGGGGCTCGGCTTCACCGAGGAAGCGGTGTACGAGGGCGAGCACGGCATGGTGCTCCACGCCGAACTCTCCTGCGGCAACGGCAGGGTGATGCTGGGGTCCAAGGGCCGCGAGGGCGTCTTCGCCAAGGCCATGGCGGGCGCGGGGCCGAGCGGGGTGTACGTCGTGGTGGACGAGGTCGACGCGCACCACGCCCGGGCCGTGGAGCACGGGGTGGAGATCCTGATGCCGCCCACGGACCAGGACTACGGGGCACGCGACTACATCGCGCGGGACGGGGAGGGCAATGTGTGGAGCTTCGGGACGTACGCCCCGGGATCCGCGGACTGAGTCCGCGCCGGACGGGCACCCGGGCCGCCGGGGCGGGTGACCTGCCCCGGCGACCCTTCCGTCCCTACGCGCCGCCGGTGTGCACCTGGAAGGCCGCCCGGCGGACCGCCTTGGCCAGGGCCGGGTCCGGGTGCGCCGCCGCGAGCGCCACCAGTACCTGGACGGTGCGCGGGTGGCCGACGGCCCGGACCTCGTCGAGCAGGGCCGGGACCGTGCCCTGGACGGCCGAGTCGAGGTGGCGGACCAGCAGGGCGGTCTCACCGTGGTCGGCGACGGCCGCGGCGGTGTCCACCCAGAGCCAGGTGGCCTCCTCACGGCTGAGGATCTCCTGGACGTCCTCGGGGTCGGTCCCGTCGTACTCGGCCAGCCAGAGCAGCGCGTACGGGCGCAGCGGCGGCTCGGTGACGACGGAGCGCACCACGGGCTCGGCGGGGGCGCCGACGACCCGGAGCGCCTCGAAGGCGAGTCCCCGCAGCAGTGCGTCCTCGCCGCGGGCCACGGCGAGCAGCTCGGCGACGGCGCTGCCGACGGGACGGGCGGCGAGCCAGGCGCGGTACTCGTCACGGGCCGGTCCCGGGGTGAGCCGGGCGCAGCCGAGCAGCATGTCGGCGGCGGACTGCTCGATGTTCCCGGCCGGGCTCTGGGCGGCGACGCAGATCTGTTCGAGCTTGACCCAGACCGCCCAGTTGCCGAGCGGGGTGAGCGTGGCGTGGTCCGCTTCGAGGGTGAGCGCGCCGACGGCGGCCAGCCCTTCCAGGGCCCAGTCGAGGAGGAGTGCGACCAGGGCGGCGGGGTGCGCGGTGGGGGCGGGTTCCGCAGGTTCGGTGGGCGTCTGCGGCCCGTACGGCACCTCGCAGCGCTCCTCGTGGAGCTCGGCGACGCGCTGGCCGAGGAGGTCGAGGAGAGCGGGCACGGTGACCGGGCCCGCCGAGAGCTGAAGCAGGGAGAGCACCTGGGGCACGGCTTCGACGGCCTCGGCGACCGCGGCGGACTCGATGTGCTCGGGCGCCGGGTGGACGAGCGACCAGGCGTCGAAGAGCGCCACCCAGCCGCGGAGCACGGCGGAGTCGTCACGGTCCCAGGCGCGCAGCCGCCAGCCGGGGCGCGCGGTCTCGCCGTGCAGTTCGACGAGGCCGGCCAGGCGGGCCCGGTCCCAGCCGGAGCGCACCTGGGCCGGGGACAGTTCCAGCGCGGTCGCGGCCCGCTCGAGGGCGTGGGCCGCGAGGAGGGCGGTGCCCGGGCTCGCGCCGTCGGCGGCCCAGCGGGCGATCCGTACGGCGTCGGCGAGCGCGGCCCTGGCCTGGCGGGCGAGTTCCGAGCGGGGCGGGGTGCCCTCGGGTGGGCGAGGGGCCGGCCTGGTGCGCCGGGCGGTCACGGCCTTGCGGGCAGCGGCAAGGGGTCGCGGGCGGACAAGTCGCAGCCTGGAGTCGCGCGGGGTACGGGACGTCACGGGGAGCAGTCTTGCCTCTGACGGCCCGAAAGCCCAAACGGAACCCGAATTCGCGGGGGAACGCGCGTCGGGCGGCGCCGGTACCAACCGGCCGATCCCGCGCATCAGGTCACATCAGGGGCGTGAGGAAGCGTCGCAGGGCCTCTTCGTAACGGTCCGGATCGGCATTCCACATCGCCGCATGCGGAGCCTTCGGCACGGTGTGCAGAGCGACCAGGTCCGGGCGGCGGCCGGCGAGCTCCCGGCTCGGCCGCCAGGGGGCCAGGGTGTCGTCGGGGCCGTGGAAGATCAGCGTCGGGACGCGCAGGGTCTGCGGGAGCGAGGTGTCCAGGAGCCGCGCTCCGTGCAGCCCGGTCTGGCCCTGGGCGGCGCGCAGGGCGAGCGGGAGCAGCGGTGCCGGGACGCCGCGGGCGGTGGCCAGGGCGCGCAGGGTGGTGGCCCAGTCGAGCACCGGGGAGTCCAGGACGAGGCCGCAGATCCGGTCACGGAGCGCGGAGTTGACGGCCGCGTGCAGGGCCATCGAGGCGCCCGTGGACCAGCCGTACAGGACGACCTTCTCCGCCCCGTACCGCACGGCGAAGCGGACGGCCGCGTCCAGGTCGCGCCATTCCGACTCGCCGAGGTGGGCGAGACCGTCCGGGGAGCGCGGGGCGCCTGGGTCGCCCCGGTACGCCGGGTCGAGCACCGGCAGCCGCAGGCCGTGCAGGAATTCCATGACGTTCATGGGGTGTTCGCGGGTGGTCCCGAGGCCGTGCACGGTGATGATCCACGTGTCCCGGGGGCCGGGCAGGAACCAGGCGGGCAGGGCACCGAGCTCACCGGGGATCTCGACGTCCCGGTGGTCGAGGCCGAGGGCGCTGCGGGGATCACCGCTGTACAGCGCGGGGGTGATCCGGACCTTGGCGCCGGGTTCCAGGCTGCCGCTGTCGACGCGTTCCAGCTTGCGCACGACGGCGTCCGCGGCGTGCGGAGCCTGCTCCATCACCGGACCGACGACGGCGTGGACACCGTCGCCCACCAGCCCGTACGTCCCCGGCCGGAGCGCGGCGAAGGAACGGGTCAGCGTGACCTGTCCGGCCGCCGTGGCGTGCACGGTGAGTTTGCGGTCGGCGGGGAGCGGCTGTCCGGACGGCGTCCTGAGGGCGGCGTCGCTGGCGTACCGGCCGGCCGCGACCGCTGCCGCACCGACGCCGAGGATGGTGGTGACGGCTATCGCCGTCGCTGTTGCCGGGCGCACTGCTCCAGTGTCGGGGCGCCCGGTGCGCCCTGCCAGTGGGCGGGGCCGTCCGGTGGCCCGCCGGGCACCGCGTTCCGGTCAGCCGGGCTGTCCGTACCCCTTCAGGGCGTCCTGCACGTCGCGCAGCTGGGCCGGGGAGAGCAGCGACGGGGTCAGTCCGGGTACGGAGCTCGCGGCCAGCCAGAGCCTGCACATCCACTCGAGCTGGGCGGTGCGGTCGTAGGCCTCGTCGAGGGTGGACCCGTAGGTGACGGTCCCGTGGTTCCGGAGCAGACATCCCGTACGGCCGCGCAGGGCCTCCAGCATGTTCTCGGCCAGCTCCGGCGTCCCGTACCGGGCGTACTCCGCGGTGCGGACGGGGCCGCCGAGCATGGCGGCGGCGTAGTGGACCGGCGGCACCTCGGGGACGAGGGTGGAGACGGCCGTGGCGTGGACGGCGTGGGTGTGCACGACGGCGAGGGCGTCGGTGGTGCGGTAGACCGCCAGGTGCAGCGGGAGTTCACTGGTCGGGACGAGGTCGCCGATGACCTGGTCGCCCCGTAGGTCGACGGCGACGGTGTCGCCGGGCCCCAGCCGCTCGTAGGGCACCCCGCTCGGCGTGACCAGGACGAGGTCGCCGACGCGCGCCGACACGTTGCCCGAGGTCCCGACGACCAGGCCCTCCGCCGCGGTCCTGCGGGCGGTGGCGACGACGTCGTGCCACGCCCGTCCGACGGCGCCGTCCCCCTGGTGCGCGTGCGGTGTGCGCCGTGTGCCGCCCGGGTCCGGTGCGTCCTCGTGCCGATCGCTCATGGGGGAATCCTGTCAGCGCCGCGGGCGGGGCGGGGACCGACCGGTGACGGACATCTCTTTGCGGGCCGTTTCCGCCCACGGCCCACACGGTCACGAGGCCGGGCGAGAGGGTCGAAAACCAGCCACTACGGGCCCTGCGCCCCACTCCGGACATCTCCCGCCGGGCAAAGAAGACGACCCCACTCCGCTTGGGGACACCACAGCGCCCTGCCCAGTTCATCTTCCGTTCACTCAGATTGCCTACGGTCCACGTGCCAATGACGTCGAACGATTGCCTGGGTAAATGGAACACATCACGCTGCTACTCGCGATTGTGATCGTGACAGCTCTAGTGTTCGATTTCACGAACGGTTTCCATGACACCGCGAACGCGATGGCGACCACCATCTCGACCGGTGCCCTCAAACCCAAGACGGCGGTGGCCATGTCCGCCGCTCTCAACCTCGTCGGCGCGTTCCTGTCCGTGGAGGTCGCCAAGACGATCTCCGGCGGGATCATCAACGAGAACGGGCTGCGCACCGAAGTCATCTTCGCCGCGCTCGTCGGCGCCATCCTGTGGAATCTGCTGACCTGGCTGGTCGGCCTGCCGTCCAGCTCCTCCCACGCCCTCTTCGGTGGCCTCATCGGCGCCGCGGTGATGTCGGCGGGCTGGTCCTCGGTCGACGGCGGCACCGTCGTCACCAAGGTGCTGCTCCCCGCGATCGCCGCCCCGTTCGTCGCCGGTCTCGCCGCACTGCTGGCGACCAGGCTGACGTACCGGATCGGCGGCAAGTCCCGGAACGAAGCCCAGGAGAAGGCGACCGCCAAGGGCTACCGGGCCGGCCAGATCGCCTCGGCCGGGCTGGTCTCGCTCGCGCACGGCACCAACGACGCGCAGAAGACCATGGGCATCATCACCCTGGCCCTGGTCACCGGCGGTGTCCTCTCCCCCGGCTCGAACCCGCCGGTCTGGGTCATCTTCTCCGCCGGTCTGGCCATCGCGCTCGGCACCTATCTGGGCGGCTGGCGCATCATCCGCACCATGGGCAGCGGCCTCACCGAGCTCCGGCCGCCGCAGGGCTTCGCCGCCCAGACCAGCGCGGCGACGGTCATCCTGGCCTCCTCGCACCTCGGCTTCTCCCTCTCCACCACCCAGTCCTGCTCCGGCGCCGTGATGGGCGCCGGGCTGGGCCGCCGCGGCGGTGTGGTCCGCTGGTCCACCGCCACCCGGATGTTCGTCGCCTGGGGTCTGACCCTGCCGGCCGCCGGTCTGGTCGGCGCGGGCGCGGAGTTCCTCACCAAGCAGGGCACCTGGGGTGTCGTCGTCGTCGCCGTCCTGCTTATCGCGGGCTCCGGTGCGATCTGGCTGCTGTCGCGGCGCAAGCCGGTCGGACGCGACGATGTCGCACCCGACAGGCGGGCCGCCGAGCCGGCGGGTGTCATCACCACCGCCATCGCGGCCGTCACCCCGCCGCCGCCCGCCGGGGCCGTCGTCACGGCCGCCACGGCGGTGGACGTCACCACCGACCTCACGACCACCATCCCGGCCCAGCCCGCAACCGTCGCCGCCGACCCGGCGCGGCCCGCCACGGTGTAAGGACAGATCACCATGAAAATCGACTGGGCAGCTCTCGGCTCCGTCTTCGGTGTCTCGCTCGTCGTCACCGTCGCACTGGTGGGCCTCTTCACCCTCGGCATCGCAGGTCTCTCCAGGCAGCCGGAACCGGCTGCGCAGGGCGGCGGCGCCTCCGGAGGTTCCACGGCGCTCGTCCGCACGGGCGCGTACCTCTGCTTCGCACTGTGCGCGGCAGCGGTGGCGTACGGGATCTACCTGATCGTCGCCTGAGTCGCGTCCCGCACTCCCCGCCGGGCCGGTCACACCTCGTGTGTGGCCGGCCCGGTGTGCGTCTGCGCACACTCGCCGCCGCAGGTCAACGCCGGGTTGACGGGCGTTCGCGGAGCGTGGTGGACTGCCGGAGCCATTTACGGCGACAGCAGAGGAAGCCGGTGCGAATCCGGCGCGGTCCCGCCACTGTCACCGGGGAGCAGTCCCCCACACCGGAAGTCACGGCTCGCGCAGGCGGGCTGGAAGGCCGGGGGAACTGCGGATCCGGGAGCCAGGAGACTCTCGCCGCCGGTCACGTCGATCCAGGGCGCGGACCCTGAGTGAGGACATATCGCCATGCCCGGCTGCCCTGCGCCCGTTGTCGTGCCGCTCTCCCCGAGAGCCGGCTGCACGAAGGTCCTTCGAGGCGCGACGGCCGGCTGAGCGTGCGAGCCGACCGCGTCTTCGCGTACGGCGCCACCGCCGGTCTGATCGGCGATCTGCTGCTCGGCGATCCCCGCCGGGGTCACCCGGTCGCCGCGTTCGGGCGGGCCGCGGCGGGTGTCGAGCGGCGTCTGTGGCGCGACCACCGCGGGTGGGGCGCGCTGCACACCCTGATCTGTGCCGGCGGCGCCGCGGGCGGAGCCGCACTGGCCGCCCGCGCCGTCCGCCGACGTCCCGCCGCCGTCGCCCTGACCGCCGCCGCCACCTGGTCCGTCGTAGGCGGCACCTCGCTGGGCCGGGAGGCCCGCGCGATCGGCGCCGCGCTGGCCGCCGGTGACATCGAACGCGCCCGTGCACGCCTCCCCCACCTGTGCGGCCGCGACCCGCAGTCCCTCGACGGACCACAGATCGCCCGGGCCGTGGTGGAGTCCGTCGCCGAGAACACCTCGGACGCGGTGGTCGGCGCGCTGGTCTGGGGCGCCCTGGGCGGCGTGCCCGGACTCGTCGCCTTCCGCGCCGTCAACACCCTCGACGCGATGGTCGGGCACAAGTCGCCCCGCCATCGCCGCTACGGCTGGGCCTCGGCCCGGCTGGACGATGTGGCGGGCTGGCCCGGTGCACGGCTCACGGCCGCGCTCGCCGTGGCCGCCGGAGGGCAGCCACGGCAAGCGCTCCGGGCCTGGCGGGCCGACGCCGGCAGACATCCGAGCCCCAACGCCGGCCCGGTGGAGGCCTCGTTCGCGGGCGCGCTCGGGGTACGGCTCGGCGGGACCCTCGCGTACGGAGGGCGGGTCGAGCACCGACCGGTGCTGAACGGCGGGGCCGGCCGTGCGGTGGAGACCGCGGACATCGAACGTGCGGTGCGGCTGTCGCGCCGGGTGGGAGTGCTGGCCCTGGGCGTGTGCGCGGCGGGCCGGCTGATCGCGGGACGGCGGTCGCCCGCGGGGCGGCTTCCGGCCGCGGGACGGAGAGGGAAATGAGTGGCGGACTGCTGGTCGCGGGAACCACGTCGGACGCGGGCAAGAGCGTCGTCACGGCGGGCATCTGCCGCTGGCTGGTGCGGCAGGGTGTGAAGGTCGCACCGTTCAAGGCGCAGAACATGTCGCTGAACTCGTTCGTCACCCGCGAGGGGGCGGAGATCGGACGGGCCCAGGCGATGCAGGCGCAGGCGGCCCGGGTGGAACCGACCGCGCTGATGAACCCGGTGCTGCTCAAGCCGGGCAGCGACCGCTCCAGCCAGGTCGTCCTGATGGGCAGGCCGGTGGGCGAGATGAGCGCCCGCGGCTACCACGGAGGGCGGCAGGAATCCCTGCTCTCCACGGTCGTGGACTGCCTGGAGCAGCTCCGCTCCGCCTACGACGCGGTGATCTGCGAGGGGGCGGGCAGCCCGGCCGAGATCAACCTGCGGCGCACCGACATCGTGAACATGGGGATCGCGCGGGCCGCACGATTCCCCGTGGTCGTCGTCGGTGACATCGACCGGGGCGGTGTCTTCGCCTCCTTCTTCGGTACGACGGCGCTGCTGAGCGCGGAGGACCAGGCGCTGATCGCCGGCTACCTGGTCAACAAGTTCCGCGGCGACGTGTCGCTCCTGGAGCCGGGGCTGGACATGCTGCACGGGCTGACCGGGCGGCCGACGTACGGGGTGCTGCCGTTCGCCCACGGCCTGGGCATCGACGAGGAGGACGGGCTGCGGGTCTCGCTGCGCGGTGCCGTGCGCGAGTCGGTCGTCGCGCCGCCGCACGGTGAGGACGTGCTGCGCGTCGCGGTGTGCGCCGTCCCGCTGATGTCCAACTTCACCGATGTGGACGCGCTGGCCGCCGAACCGGGGGTCGTCGTGCGCTTCGTGGACCGGGCGGAGGAACTGGCCGACGCGGACCTGGTGATCGTGCCCGGTACACGCGGCACCGTGAAGGCGCTCGCCTGGCTGCGCGAACGGGGGCTGGCCGACGCGCTGGTGCGTCGGGCGGCGCAGGGGCTGCCGGTGCTCGGCATCTGCGGCGGGTTCCAGCTCCTCGGGGAACAGATCGACGACGAGGTGGAGTCGCGGGCGGGGCGGGTCGACGGACTCGGGCTGCTGCCGGTGCGGATCCGGTTCGACCGGGAGAAGACCCTCGCACGGCCGGTCGGGACCGCGCTCGGGGAGCCGGTGGAGGGGTACGAGATCCACCACGGGGTCGCCGATGTGCGGGGCGGCGAGCCGTTCCTGGACGGCTGCCGGGTGGGGGCGGTGTGGGGGACGCACTGGCACGGCTCGCTGGAGAGCGACGCTTTCCGGCGGCGGTTCCTGGCCGAGGTCGCGCGGGCGGCGGGGCGGCGGTTCGTGCCGGCGCCGGACACGAGTTTCGGGGCGCTGCGGGAGGAGCAGCTGGACCGGCTGGGGGACCTGATCGAGGAGCACGCGGATACCGACGCGCTGCTGCGGCTGATCGAGTCGGGGGCGCCGGCCGGGCTGCCCTTCGTGGGCCCGGGGGCGCCGGAGGTACCGGCGGCGCGTGGCGCGGGAGTTGCCGCCGGGGGTCCGGCGTGAGAGGGGCCGGCGGGACACTCGTGGCGGGCCAGGTCACGCTGTCCGCCCTTCGCCGTGACCGGGGCCCAGGTATATGGATGGACGACGTCGTCAAGGAGGCTTTGTGAGTACCCCGTACCCCTTCACCGCCATCGTCGGGCAGGACGACCTGCGGCTCGGACTGTTGCTGAACGCCGTGTCGCCGGCCGTCGGCGGCGTGCTCGTGCGCGGTGAGAAGGGAACAGCCAAGTCCACCGCCGTACGAGCGCTCGCCGCGCTCATGCCGGAGGTCGGCGTCGTCCCCGGCTGCCGGTTCTCGTGTGATCCGGCGTCGCCCGATCCGGCGTGTCCCGACGGGCCCCACGGGGCCGGGGACGGCGTGTCGCGGGCGGCGCGGACGGTGGAGCTGCCGGTGGGGGCCTCCGAGGACCGGCTCGTCGGGGCGCTCGACATCGAACGGGCACTCTCCGAAGGAGTGAAGGCCTTCGAGCCGGGACTCCTCGCCGACGCGCACCGCGGGATCCTGTACGTCGACGAGGTCAACCTGCTCCACGACCATCTGGTCGACCTGCTGCTGGACGCGGCGGCCATGGGTGCCTCGTACGTGGAGCGCGAGGGTGTCTCCGTACGGCATGCCGCCCGGTTCCTGCTGGTCGGAACGATGAACCCCGAAGAGGGCGAACTGCGACCGCAGTTGCTCGACCGGTTCGGGCTGACCGTCGAGGTCGCGGCGTCGCGCGAGACCGATCAGCGGGTCGAGGTGGTGCGGCGGCGGCTCGCGTACGACGACGACCCGGCCGGCTTCGCCGCCCGGTGGGCCGAGGAGGAAGGAGCGTTGCGCGAACGGATCGCCGCCGCGCGGTCGCTGCTCCCCCAAGTGGCGCTCGGCGACCGCGCGTTGCGGCAGATCGCCGCCACCTGCGCGGCGTTCGAGGTCGACGGGATGCGCGCCGACATCGTGATGGCCCGCACCGCGACCGCGCTGGCCGCGTGGGCGGGGCGTACCGACGTACTCGCCGACGACGTCCGGCAGGCCGCCCTCCTCGCGCTCCCCCACCGGCGTCGCCGCAACCCCTTCGACGCGCCCGGCCTCGACGAGGACAAGCTCGACGACACCCTGGAGCAGAACAGCGGCCGGGGGGACGGCGAGGAGGACGATCCGGATCCGGACGGCCCCGGCGGGGGCGGCCGGCCGCCTCGGGAGGACGGCCCCGACACGCCGCCGGAGTCCGGGGGCGAGGACGAGGACACGCCCGGGCTGCCTCCGCAGGGGCGGCCCGCCGGCAGCGGCGAGCAGCAGCCCGTACGCGCCGCCGAGCCGTTCCGGACCAAGATGCTGAGCGTGCCGGGGCTCGGCGAGGGAGCGGCGGGGCGGCGGTCCCGGGCACGTACCGAACACGGTCGTACGACCGGGGCGCGGCGCCCCGAGGGGGCACTGACCAAACTGCATCTGGCCGCGACCGTGCAGGCGGCCGCCCCGCACCAGCGGGCGCGCGGGCGGTCGGGCCGGGGGCTCGTGGTGCGGCGTGACGATCTGCGGCAGGCGACCCGGGAGGGACGCGAGGGGAATCTCGTGCTCTTCGTCGTGGACGGATCCGGGTCGATGGCCGCCCGGCAGCGGATGGGCGCCGTGAAGGGCGCGGTGCTGTCGCTGCTGCTCGACGCGTACCAGCGGCGGGACAAGGTCGGTCTGATCACCTTCCGGGGCAAGGGGGCCGAGGTGGCGTTGCCGCCGACCTCCTCCGTGGACGCGGCCGCCGCACGGCTGGAGACGCTCCCGACCGGCGGGCGTACGCCCCTTGCGGCCGGGCTGCTGAAGGCCCATGACGTGCTGCGGGTGGAGCGGCTGCGCGATCCGTCGCGGCGGCCGCTGCTGGTCGTGGTGACCGACGGACGGGCGACCGGCGGTCCGGAGCCGGTGGCCCTGGCGGCGCGGGCCGCGCGGCTGCTCGAGGCCGAGGGCACGGCGTCCGTCGTCGTGGACTGCGAGTCGGGGGTCGTGCGGCTCGGACTGGCCGGCCGCCTGGCGCACGACCTCGGCGGCACCGCCGTCACGCTCGACGAGCTGCGCGCGGACTCGATCGCCGGGCTCGTCAGGGATGTTCAGGGAACCAACGGAGTCAACAGGAAGGCCGCTTGATGCCACAGGGACAGCCGACCACCGTGCCGGACGACGGACTGACGACGCGTCAGCGACGTAATCGCCCGCTGCTCTTCGTCCATACCGGCATCGGCAAGGGCAAGTCGACGGCCGCGTTCGGCCTCGCGCTGCGCGCCTGGAACCAGGGCTGGCCGATCGGGGTGTTCCAGTTCGTCAAGTCGGCGAAGTGGAAGGTCGGCGAGGAGAACGCGCTGAAGGTCCTCGGCGCGAGCGGCGAGGGCGGCACGGTCGCCTGGCACAAGATGGGCGAGGGCTGGTCGTGGGTCCAGCGCGGACTGCACGGCGACAACGCGGACAACGAGGCGAAGGCCCGGGAGGGCTGGGAGCAGGTCAAGCGCGATCTGGCCGCCGAGACGTACCGGCTTTACGTCCTCGACGAGTTCGCGTACCCGATGCACTGGGGCTGGATCGACACCGACGAGGTGGTCGAGGTGATGCGCGGCCGGCCGGGCACACAGCATGTGGTGATCACCGGGCGCAACGCCCCGGAGAAGCTCGTCGCGGCCGCCGATCTGGTGACCGACATGTCCAAGGTGAAGCACCCGATGGACGCCGGCCAGAAGGGCCAGAGAGGCATCGAGTGGTGACGGTTCCGCGACTGGTGATTGCCGCGCCGGCCTCCGGCAGCGGCAAGACCACGGTGGCGACAGGTCTGATGGCGGCCTTCGCGGAGCGCGGTCTCGCCGTCTCGCCGCACAAGGTCGGGCCCGACTACATCGACCCCGGCTACCACGCGCTGGCCACCGGGCGGGCGGGGCGCAACCTCGACGCGTACATGTGCGGGCCGGATCTGATCGCTCCGCTGTTCGCCCATGGCGCGCGCGGATGCGACCTCGCCGTGGTCGAGGGCGTGATGGGGCTGTACGACGGGGCGTCCGGGCAGGGCGAGCTGGCGTCGACCGCCCATGTGGCGAAACTGCTGCGGGCGCCGGTGGTGCTGGTCGTCGACGCTTCGTCGCAGTCGCGGTCGGTGGCGGCACTGGTGCACGGCTTCGCCTCGTGGGATCCGCAGGTACGGATCAGCGGGGTGATCCTCAACAAGGTCGGCTCGGACCGGCACGAGATGCTGCTCCGGGAGGCGTTGGAGGAGTCCGGCGTGCCGGTGATGGGCGTGCTGCGCCGCGCCGAGCAGGTGGCCACACCTGCGCGCCATCTCGGGCTGGTGCCGGTGGCCGAACGCCGCGGTGACGCGGTGGCCGCCGTGGCGGCGATGGCCGCGCAGGTGCGGGACGGCTGCGATCTGGACGGGTTGATGGCGCTGGCGCGGACGGCGCCCGGGATGCCGGCCGCGTCGGAGGTCTGGGATCCGTCGCAGGCCGTGCGGGGCGCGGCCGTGGGCGGGGACGCCTCCGGCGGGTCCGCTCCCCTGCCCGGACCGCGTCCGGTCGTCGCCGTGGCCGGTGGGCCGGCGTTCACGTTCTCCTACACGGAGCACAGCGAACTTCTCGCCGCTGCCGGGGCCGACGTCGTGACGTTCGATCCGCTGCGGGACGAGAGGCTGCCCGAGGGCGCCCGCGGGCTCGTCATCGGTGGCGGGTTCCCGGAGGTGTACGCGCCCGAGCTGTCGGCGAACGAACCGCTCCGCCGGGCCGTTGCCGCTCTCGCGGCCGCCGGGGCACCCGTCGCCGCGGAGTGCGCCGGACTGCTGTACCTGTCGCGTTCGCTCGACGGGCTGCCGATGTGCGGGGTGCTGGAGGCCGAGGGCCGGATGTCGAAGCGGCTGACACTCGGCTACCGGGAGGCCGTGGCGATCACCGACAGTCCGCTGGCGGCGGTCGGCACCCGGCTGCGCGGGCACGAGTTCCACCGCACGGTGCTGCAGCCGGGCGCCGGCGCCACCCCCGCTTGGGGCATGCATCTGCCGGAGCGGCGTGTGGAGGGCTTCGTACAGCAGGGCGTCCACGCCAGCTATCTGCATACGCACTGGGCCTCGGCACCCGGCATCGCCCGGCGGTTCGTCGAACGGGCCGCGGTGTGACGGCGTCAGTCCGCGATGCCCACCACCAGCCAGATGAACCCGACCCCCGCCACGGTGCACAGCAGCGTGGAGCGGGCCGGGTGTTCGTGGTGTGCCTCGGGAAGGATCTCGGCGGCGGCGAGGTACAGCAGTGCCCCGCCGAAGAAACCGAGATAGCCGCCGAGGAGTTCCTCCGGAAGGGTGAACACCAGCGTCGTCGCCGCTCCGGCGACCGGTGCCAGGGCGTCCGAGAAGAGCATCGCCAACGCCTTGCGGCGCGCGTTCCCGTACAGGCTGGTGATCGTGTACGTGTTGAAGCCGTCCGCGAAGTCGTGCGTGATGACGGCGAGCGCCACGGCGGTGCCCATGGCACCGCCGACCTGGAACGCCGCGCCGAGCGCCACCCCGTCCATCAGGCTGTGGCCGACCATCGCCGCCGCCGCCGTCAGACCGACCTGCGGCACCCGCTCCTCGCCCGCACCGTGTGCCGCCTGGCGTACGGCAAGCAGACGCTCCACCAGGTGGGCGACGAGGAAGCCGCCGACGAACAGCAGCAGCGCCGCCGGGACGCCGAAGACCTTCCCGCCCGCGGCTTCGATCGCCTCCGGCAGCAGGTCGAGGCCGACGACGCCGAGCATCAGCCCGCCCGCGAAGCCGAGCACCAGATGGCGACGGTCGGTGACGCGCTGGGCGACCCAGCCACCCGCCAGGGTCATCAGGAACGCGCCGAGCGCGACAAGCACCGCCATGGGGTCTTGCTAGCCGATTGACCCCGGTCCCCGCATCTCAGCCCCGGCCGACCTGTCCCTCGTCTCCTCCTCCCGTGCTCCCGTGCTCCCGTGCTCCCGTGCTCACGTGCTCCCGTGCTCCGAAAGGTTCTGTCCTGTGGCTGTGCTGGTGGTCGGGGTCGGGGCGGGCCGGGGCGTGCCGGCCGAGGAGGTGCTGGAGCTCGTCTCGTCCGTGCTGCGCGAGGCGGGGCTCTCACCACGTGGTGTCGTGGAGTTGGCGACGCTCGACGCGCGGGCCGAGGAGCCGGGGATCGTGGCGGCGGCGGCTCGGCTGGGCGTTCCGGTGCGTGGGTACCGCCCGGAGGAGTTGGCCGCGGTCGCCGTACCGAATCCGTCCGGTGCCGCGCTCGCCGCGGTCGGCACGGCGTCGGTGGCGGAGGCCGCGGCTCTCTTCCACGCCGACGAACTGCTCGTACCGAAGCGGAAGTCGAGCCCCGCGGGGCGGCCGGGGAAGGTGACGTGCGCGGTGGCACGGCGGGCGTCGCACACGCATCGCGATCCGACCGTTGCGTCGAGTGCGGTGCCGGGCACATAGTCGTCCTGCCGTAGCTCCACCTCGTGCCTACGAACTGATGTGTACCGACTCGTGTGTACGAACCCACCCCCACACCCCCCTGGAAGTCATGCACACTCCCACTGAGAGTTCCGATGTCAACAGCGCGGACGGGCACGATCTGCGGCACCACGGTGACGTGGAGGTCCGCGGCGCGAATCTGACCGATCTCGCCGTCAACGTACGCACCGATACGCCGCCGGCCTGGCTGAGGGAGCGAATAGCCGCGTCCCTCTCCACACTTGCCGCCTACCCGGACGGGGACAGGGCGCGGGCAGCGGTCGCGCGACGCCACGGACTTCCGGCGGAGCGGGTGCTGCTGACCGCGGGGGCCGCGGAGGCGTTCGTGCTGATCGCACGGGCGCTGCCGGCCCGGCGGCCGGTCGTCGTGCATCCGCAGTTCACCGAGCCCGAGGCGGCGCTGCGCGCGGCCGGGCACGAGGTGGAGCGGGTGCTGCTGCGGGCCGACGACGGTTTCCGGCTGGATCCGGCGGCCGTACCCGAGGAGGCGGATCTGGTGGTGGTCGGCAATCCGACCAACCCGACGTCTGTCCTGCATCCGGCGGCCGCACTGGAGAAACTGGCGCGCCCCGGGCGGACCCTGGTGGTCGACGAGGCGTTCATGGACGCGGTGCCCGGCGAGACCGAGGCGCTCGGCGGGCGTACGGACGTCCCCGGCCTCGTCGTGCTGCGCAGCCTCACCAAGACCTGGGGGCTGGCGGGGCTGCGGATCGGTTACGTGCTGGCCGCCCCGGAGACCGTTGCCACGCTCCAGGAGGCGCAGCCGCTGTGGCCGGTCTCCTCCCCGGCGCTGGCCGCCGCGGAGGCGTGCATGGGTCCGCGAGCGCTTGCGGAGGCGGCTGCCGCGGCGGAGCGGATCGCGGTGGACCGGGCGCATCTGATCGCGGGACTCATGGAGTTCGCGGAGGTCCGGGTGGCGGATCCGGCCGAGGGCCCGTTCGTGCTCGTGCGGCTGGAGCGGGCCGCGGAGGTGCGGGAGCGGCTGCGGGCCCTGGGGTTCGCGGCGCGGCGCGGTGACACGTTTCCGGGACTCGGCCCGCAGTGGCTTCGGCTGGCCGTGCGCGACCGGGTGACGACCAACCGTTTTCTGCAGGCGCTCGACCAGGCGCTGGTGCTCGTCGGCCGGTGACGGCTGCCGCCCCGTCCAGACTTCTGTCCGGGCGGGGCGACTCCGTCCCCTCCCCCCGCCGGCACCGGGCCCGGTGCCGGCTCGGGACCGGTCTGATCAGTCCTGGGCGCGCCTGCGGGCCACGACCATGGCGCCGCCGCCCAGCGCCAGCAGGAACGCCGCTCCGCCCGCGACGTAAGGCGTCGCGGAACTGCTGCCGGTCTCCGCCAGGCTGGTGTCGACAGCCGCCGGGGCGTGCCCGGTCCCGGTCTGGGTCTTCACATCGCCGCCGCTGTCACCACCGGTGCTGCTGCCACCCGTGCTGCTGCCACCGGTGCTGCCGTCACCGCCCGTGCCGCTGCCACCGCCGGTGCTCCCGTCGCCGCCCGTGCCGGATCCACCCTCGCTGTCACCACCGGTGCTGCCGGCCGGCTTCGTGGGCTTGGAGTGGGGCCCGTCGGCCTTCGGGGTCCGGCAGGTCGCCTCGGCGAGCGTGACCTCGCCCTGGACGTCCGCGACATTGAGCTTGAGCGGGTTGACCGACACCTTCAGCTGCAGCGCGACGGCCGCGGCCGTACGGGACGTGGTCCGCGTCTTCGACAGGTCCAGGGTCACCTCGCCGACACCCGGGACGTGGACCCGGGTGGTGCCGCCGGCCGACAGCGTGATCCGTCGGCCGAGCACGCGCACATGCCCCAGCACATTCGATTCGGCGACCGGCCTGCGGCCCACCACGCAGACCGCCTCGGAAGAGACCTTCTCGACCTCGATCAGCGAGAGCAGCGGCAGCCCGGGCACGTGCAGGCGGGCATTGACCAGATTGCTGTGGCCCTCCGCCCGGCGCTTGCCGACGGTCGCGTCCGCCGTGGCCACATCGGCACGCAACACGCTGACCTGCCGCCCGCGGTCCACGCCGTCCAGCCGCACGCTGAGCGCGGTCTCATCGGCGCTGGCCGGTGCCTGCACCTCGTTGAGCGTGGCCTTGAGCGGCACATCGACCGTCTTGTTCAGGAGTGAGACGTCGAGTGCGGTACGGAGCACGACCGCGCTCGCCTTCCCGCCACCGGAGGCCGTGGTGGCCCCGTGGGCGTACGCCGGGGAGGCGACCAGCAGGGCGACAGGAGCAGCGGCGGCCACCAGGGCGGCCAGGCGGAAGGTGTTGCTGTTCAAGATGGTGGAACCCCCACATGAGACATGGAGCCGCCGGCGCCGTCCAATGGGGGACATCGCGGGCACCGGCGGCCTCGACTCCGTGAATCTTTACGCACAGAGGGTGAACTGGCGGACACCCAAGGCGAGTTCACTCCAAAGGGGGGTTTCCGTGCCTGTATTCGATTATCTCGGCACGCGCGTTCCTGTACGTCACCCGTTCCGCCGAGCGTGTGCGACAAGTCGGCCGATCACGCCCGAGCGTGCGCCGAGGTGCTTCAACGAGCACGGGCGGGGTTCGGTCACCGGCGGTCAACCCGGCGCCGCGACGGGCGTCAGCCGATCACGCGGCCGTTCAGCACCACATGGCGTGGCGCCGCGAGCACGCGCACGTCCGCCCGCGGGTCCTCGTCGTACACCACCAGGTCCGCCGGGGCGCCCTCCTCCAGCCCGGGCCGCCCGAGCCAGGCCCGCGCACCCCAGGCCGTGGCGGAGAGCGCATCGCGGGCCGGGATGCCCGCGGTGACCAGCTCGGTGACCTCCGACGCCACCAGCCCATGGGCGAGCGAACCGCCCGCGTCCGTGCCCACGAAGACCGGCACACCGGCGTCGTACGCCGCGCGCACCGTGTCGTAACGGCGGGCGTGGAGCCGCCGCATATGCGCCGACCAGCGCGGGAACTTGGCCTCGCCGCCCGCCGCGAGGTCGGGGAAGGTCGCGATGTTGACCAGCGTCGGGACGATCGCGACGCCCCGCTCGACGAAGAGCGGAATGGTGTCCTCGGTCAGGCCGGTCGCATGCTCGATGCAGTCGATCCCGGCCTCGACCAGATCGGTCAGGGCGGCCTCGGCGAAACAGTGCGCGGTGACCCGGGCGCCGAGCCGGTGCGCCTCGGCGATGGCGGCCTCGACCTCGCCGCGCGGCCAGCAGGCGGTCAGGTCGCCGGCCTCCCGGTCGATCCAGTCGCCCACCAGCTTCACCCAGCCGTCGCCGCGCCGCGCCTCCTGTGCCACAAGGGCGACCAGGTCGCCGGGCTCGATCTCATGGGCGTAGTTCCGGATGTACCTGCGGGTCCTGGCGATGTGGCGGCCCGCCCTGATGATCTTCGGGAGGTCCTGGCGGTCGTCGATCCACCGGGTGTCGGAGGGCGATCCGGCGTCCCGGACGAGCAGGGTGCCGGCCTCCCGGTCGGTGAGGGCCTGCTTCTCGCTGGTCGCCGCGTCGACCGGGCCGTGGCGGTCGAGCCCCACATGGCAGTGGGCGTCGACGAGCCCCGGCAGCACCCAGCCGCTCACGGTCACCGCGGCGTCCGCACCCGGCGGCCGCTCGAACGAGATCCGCCCGCCGACGGCCCACAGTTCGTCCCTGACCTCGTCGGGACCGACGAGCACCCGCCCCTTCACGTGCAGCGGCGGCTGCGGCTTGTGATCACTCATGGGCAGCACTGTACGAGGCCGCCCGCAGGGCCCTGGGTACTCTCGACGCAAGCGCTGTTCGTCCACCGAACCGCAGACCGATCCGATCCGAAGAGAGCACCACCGTGACGCACCCCTTCCTCGACCTCGCACCGCTCACCGCCGCGCACTTCGCAGCCATCGAGCGGCGGGTGGCCGGTCTCCTCGCCACCGAGCAGGACGTCGTCATCATGCAGGGCGAGGCGCTGCTGCCCCTCGAAGGCTGCATCCGGGGCGGTGCCCGGCCCGGTTCGACCGCGCTGAACGTGGTCACGGGGCCGTACGGGCAGACCTTCGGGAACTGGCTGCGGGACTGCGGTGCCAATGTCATCGACCTGGCGGTGCCGTTCCACACGGCGGTCACCGCCGACCAGGTCGCGCAGGCGCTCGCCACGCACCCGGAGATCGACTTCGTCTCGCTGGTCCACGCGGAGGCGGCGACCGGCAACACCAACCCGGTCGCGGAGATCGGCGAGGTGGTCCGGGCGCACGGGGCGCTCTTCATGCTGGACGCCGTCGCATCGGTGGGCGCCGAGCCCCTGCTGCCGGACGTGTGGGGCGTGGACCTGTGCGTGATCGGCGCGCAGAAGGCGATGGGCGGCCCCGCGGGGGTGTCCGCGGTATCGGTGAGCGGGCGCGCCTGGGAGCGGATCGCCGCGAACCCCGAGGCCCCGCGCCACTCGTACCTCTCCCTCCTGGACTGGAAGGAGCGCTGGATCGACGGCGGCCGCAAGGCTCTGCTGCACGCCCCCGCCCAGTTGGAGATGCTGGCGCTGGAAGCCTGTCTGGAGCGGATCGAGACCGAGGGGCTGGAGACGCTGACGGCCCGGCACGCGGCGGCCGCCGCGGCGACGCGGGCGGGCGCGCTGGCGCTCGGCGGCGGTCTGGCGCCGTACGTGCACGAGGCGAAGGACGCGGCGCCGGTCGCCACAACGCTGCGCTCCCCGGCGGGAGTCGACGCCGCCGGGCTGGTCGCCAAGGCGCTCGCGGCCGACCCCTCGCTGCCGCTGATCGCGGGCGGCGGGGCGCTGTCCAAGGAAATGATCCGGGTCAATCACTACGGCGTGGACGCGACGCGGGGAGCGGTGCAGTCCTCGCTCGCGGCACTCGGGGCGGCGCTGGCCGAAGAGGGCCGGCAGGTCGACCTCGAAGCTGCCCGCAAGGCCGTCACGGAAACCTGGCCGAGCGAATAAATTCGACCTGGTCCGCGGAAACACAATCCGGCCCCAGGTAATCCGTAAATGCGGGGAGCTGCTTCATGGAAATCAGCTCCCCGCATTCTTCTGCCCGCTTTCCCAGGCGTTAAACGCCCGGATTCCCATTGTTCCGAGTCGCGCAATCCGGTCACGTGACGCCCGGGTCGATCCTTGTGATCGACTCCACACCGCTGGTCGATTTGCCGGTTAAATGTAGGACAGACCGATAGAAATCCCTCTCGATTCACGCCGGGGCGCGCGCCCGCGTGATAACACGGAGGAGCGCTCCACCCAACCCCTTGGCTCGATGCAATTTCAGAATTTGCTGGGTAAATTCAATTCGCATGACCGCCGCACCAGCAGACTTTGCACGTGCCCGAAGCGAATTCCTCACGATCGATACTCCGCGAGTGGAGGACGGAGCCGTGATCTGGCGCATCGCCCGCGACTCCGAGGTCCTGGACCTCAACTCCTCCTACAGCTACCTGTTGTGGTGCCGTGACTTCGCGGCCACCTCCGTGGTCGCCCGCGACGAGACCGGCGCACCGGTCGCCTTCGTGACGGGCTACATCCGCCCCGACCGCCCCGAGACGCTCGTCGTCTGGCAGGTGGCCGTCGGCCACGCGCACCGCGGGACCGGGCTGGCCGCCGAGCTGCTGGACTCGCTGACCGCGCGGGTCGCCGCGGAGCAGGGACTGGCCTGGGTCGAGACGACCGTCACCCCGGACAACACCGCGTCGGACCGGCTCTTCACCTCGTACGCGCTCCGCCAGGACGTCGCCATGGAGCGCGAGGTGCTCTTCGACGGCGGGCTCTTCCCCGAGGGGACGCACCTGCCGGAAGTGCTGTACCGCATAGGCCCGTTCCACTCCTGACGTCCGGCGCTGACGTCCGGCGCTGACGTCCCCGCCCGGCTTCCGTTCCGAAGGCCCGCGTACGAGCCCGGCGCCACCCGGCCGTTCCCCGCGACGACCGGTCCACCGCTTCACCGCCACCCCCGCACACCCCCCTCAAGCAGGAGATCCCCTGTGACCATCACCCCGCCCGCCCTGAGTGTCTTCGAGACCCTGGAGTCCGAGGTACGGAGCTACTGCCGCGGCTGGCCCGCAGTGTTCGACCGCTCGCAGGGCTCCCGGCTGACCGACGAGGACGGTCACTCGTACCTCGACTTCTTCGCCGGTGCAGGGTCTCTCAACTACGGCCACAACAACCCGGTGCTGAAACGCGCGCTGATCGACTACATCGAGCGCGACGGCATCACCCACGGCCTGGACATGGCCACCACCGCGAAACGCGCCTTCCTGGAGTCCTTCCAGAACGTGGTGCTGCGCCCGCGGGACCTCCCGTACAAGGTGATGTTCCCCGGCCCGACCGGCACCAACGCGGTCGAGGCCGCGCTGAAGCTGGCCCGCAAGGTGAAGGGGCGCGAGTCCGTCGTCTCCTTCACCAACGCCTTCCACGGCATGTCGCTGGGCTCGCTCGCCGTCACCGGCAACGCCTTCAAGCGCGCCGGGGCCGGCATCCCGCTGGTGCACGGCACCCCGATGCCCTTCGACAACTACCTCGACGGCAGGGTCCCGGACTTCCTCTGGTTCGAGCGGCTCCTGGAGGACCAGGGCTCCGGGCTCAACCAACCGGCCGCCGTGATCGTCGAGACGGTGCAGGGCGAGGGCGGCATCAACGTCGCACGGCCCGAGTGGCTGCGGGCGCTGGCCGATCTGTGCCGCCGCCGCGACATGCTGCTGATCGTCGACGACATCCAGATGGGCTGCGGCCGCACCGGTGCGTTCTTCTCCTTCGAGGAGGCCGGTATCACCCCGGACATCGTCACCCTGTCGAAGTCCATCAGCGGCTACGGGCTGCCCATGTCGCTCTGCCTGTTCAAGCCGGAGCTGGACGTGTGGAGCCCGGGCGAGCACAACGGCACCTTCCGCGGCAACAACCCCGCCTTCGTGACCGCCGCCGCCGCGCTCGACGCGTACTGGGCGGACGGCCAGATGGAGAAGCAGACGCTGGCCCGCGGCGAGCAGGTCGAACAGGCCCTCCTGGCGATCTGCGACGAACACGCCCGGCTCGGCGCACAGTTCCGCGGTCGCGGACTGGTCTGGGGCCTGGAGTTCGCCGACGCCTCACGCGCCGCCGCGGTCTGCGCCCGCGCCTTCGAACTGGGTCTGCTGCTGGAGACGTCCGGCCCGCAGAGCGAGGTCGTGAAGCTGCTGCCGCCCCTGACCATCACCCCGGAAGAGCTGGACGAGGGCCTGCGCACGCTGGCCCGCTGCGTTCGCGAGACCGCCTGAAACGTCCGGCACAGCAACAAGGAAGAGAAGGGCAGAACACCGTGATCGTCCGATCGTTCAGTGACATCGAGAACACCGACCGGCATGTGAAGGCCGCCTCCGGCACCTGGGAGAGCAAGCGCATCGTGCTCGCCAAGGAGGGGGTGGGCTTCTCACTCCACGAGACCGTGCTGTACGCGGGCACGAAGACGTCCATGTGGTACGCGAACCACATCGAGGCCGTGCTCTGCACCGAGGGCGAGGCAGAGCTGACCGACGACGACACCGGCGAGACGCACTGGATAGCCCCGGGCACGATGTATCTGCTGAACGGGCACGAGCACCACACCCTGCGCCCCAAGACCGACTTCCGCTGCGTCTGCGTCTTCAACCCTCCCGTCACCGGACGGGAGGACCACGACGAGAACGGTGTCTACCCGCTGCTGACCGAGGAGGGCTGAACCATGACCACCGACGTGCGTGTCGACCTGTACCCCAGCCGGGGCGCGGCCGAGATGGCGACTCCCCGCCAGGACCCGGTCATCTGGTCCACCCCGGGCGCCCCGGGTCCGGTCGCCGTGAAGGACCTGCAGGGCTTCGAGCGGGACGGTTTCCTCACCGTCGACCAGCTGATCACGCCCGACGAGGTCTCCGTCCTCCGGGCCGAACTCGACCGGCTGATCGCCGATCCCGCGGTCCGCGCCGACGAACGGTCCGTCATCGAACCGTCGTCGCAAGAGGTCCGGTCGGTCTTCGAGGTGCACCGGATCAGCGAGGTGTTCGCCCGGCTGGTCGAGGACGAGCGTGTGGTGGGCCGGGCCCGCCAGATCCTCGGTTCGGACGTCTACGTCCACCAGTCACGGATCAACGTCAAGCCCGGCTTCGGGGCTTCGGGGTTCTACTGGCACTCGGACTTCGAGACCTGGCACGCCGAGGACGGTCTGCCGCACATGCGGACCGTGTCCGTGTCGATCGCGCTGACCGAGAACCACGACACCAACGGCGGGCTGATGATCATGCCCGGCTCGCACAAGTCGTTCCTCGGCTGCGCGGGCGCGACGCCGGAGGACAACTACAAGAAGTCGCTGAAGACGCAGGACGCAGGCACCCCGTCCGACGAGGCGCTGACCAGGATGGCCGACCGGCACGGCATCAGGCTCTTCACGGGCCCGGCCGGGTCGGCGACCTGGTTCGACTGCAACTGCATGCACGGCTCGGGGGACAACATCACCCCGTACCCGCGCAGCAATGTCTTCATCGTCTTCAACAGCGTGGAGAACACGGCCGAGGAGCCGTTCGCGGCGCCGGCCAGGCGCCCGGAGTTCATCGGTGCGCGTGAGTTCACACCGGTGGGCTGAGGCGGTGGCGCGGTGGGCGGGGACGGTCCTGGCCGTCCCCGCCCACCGGTACAACCCGGTGGACCGGGACGTCCGCCAACAGCGAGAGTGAGAGCATGACTTCACTCGTACGTCACGTCACCATCGACTGCGCCGACGCCTACCGGCTCGGCGGTTTCTGGGCCGAGGTGCTCGGCGCAGCGCTCCACGACGACGACCGGCCCGGTGATCCCGAGGCGCTCGTCGAGACGCCCGGGGTCAAGCTGCTGTTCGTCACGGTGCCCGAACCCAAGAGCGTCAAGAACCGCGTCCATCTGGACATCCAGCCGCAGGACCGCACGCGTGACGAGGAGGTCGAGCGGCTGCTCGCCCTCGGCGCCACCCTCGTCGGCGACCACCGCAGGCCGAACGGCCGGGGCTGGGCGACCCTCGCCGACCCCGAGGGCAACGAGTTCTGCGTGGAGTGCGGAGCCGTCGAGCTGGCCACGCTGACCGCCGCCCGGCTGCCGGTCACCGCCGACGACGTGACCACCGCGGTCCACCTCTCGCTCGCCGCGCTCCGTGAGGTTCCGGAGGACCACTGGCGGGCACCCGCCGGGTCGCTGGAGTGGGACTCCTGGGAGACCGTGGAGCATCTGAACGACGATCTCTTCGCCTATGCGGCCCAGTTGGGCCCGAAGCGACCGCCACTGGACCGCGAGGTCCCGTTCCGCTGGGGAGCCGACCGCAAGGGCGGCCCGGCGAATTCGATCTTCGCGAACCCCGACGCAGGACCGGTCGGCCTGCTCCAGACCCTGGAGGCGAGCGGCGCCCTGCTGACTGCGATGGTGCGGACGACCGCGGCGGACGTCCGCTCCTACCACTCGTACGGGGTGTCCGACCCGGAGGGCTTCGCGGCCATGGGCATCGTGGAGACCCTGGTCCACACCCACGATGTCGTCCAGGGCCTGGACATCTCCTGGGCGCCGCCCGCCGACCTGTGCGACCGCGTGCTGGCCCGGCTCTTCCCGGACGCCCCGGACGACGCCGACCGGTGGACCGTGCTGCTCTGGTCCACCGGCCGCACCGAGCTGCCCGGGCGGGAGCGCCTCACCTCGTGGAAGTGGCGCAGCGCGCCGCTCGACGCCGCCTGACGTCCCAGCTTTCTACCGGTGGGAGAACCAGCTCGCTGCCGGGAGCAGCGTCGCGTTGTGGTCGAACAACGCCTGGTTCTCCCACGCGTTGCCGGACGCGGGGTCTGCCGGATCCCATCCGCTGCCGCTGACGGCGGTCCAGGCGGGCTCCCAGTACACGGCGCCGAGACCACGGCCGTTCGGGACGGCCTCGACGACGTTCATGACGTCCCGCAGGTTCGCCGCCTGACCGGCCGGTGTGGCGGGATAGCCGGCGACCAGCTGGTCCGGTGTCGCGATGTTGTTCTCCAGCGCGTCACCGTTGGCCAGCGTGTGGGCGTACGCCGTCTCGGCGACCAGCACCGGCTTGCCGTACCGCGAGGCGGCGTCGTCGAGGTTGGCCTGGAGGCCGGACAACGGTCCGTGCCAGTAGCCGTAGTACGAGAGCGCGATGACGTCGAACGGCACCCCGTACGACACGGCGTTGTCGAACCACCAGCGGGTGCCCGCGTTGTCGCCGCCCTCGGCCAGGTGCAGCGCGACCTTCGTACTCGACGAGACCGCCTTCGCTGCGTTCGCGCCCGAGGTGAGCAGACCCGCCAGCTGCGACCAGTTGTCGGTGGAGCCTTCCGGCCAGAGCATCCCGGCGTTGATCTCGTTGCCGATCTGCACCATGTCGGCCGTGGTGCCCTGCGCCTTGAGGGCGTTCAGCACGTCGTACGTGTGGTCGTAGACGTCCGTCCTCAGCCGGCTGTACGTATGGCCGGCCCAGGCGGCCGGCTTGTTCTGCTTGCCCGGGTCGGCCCAGCTGTCGGAGTAGTGGAAGTCGATGAGCACCTTCATGCCGAGGGCCTTGGCGCGCTTGGCCATGGCGAGGACATGGGTCTTGTCGTTGTATCCGTCGGCGGGGTCCACCCACACCTTGAGGCGGACGTAGTTCATCCCGGAGGCCTTGAGGATGCTCATCGCCTCGCCGGCCGTTCCGGTCGCGCCCCGGTAGGTCGCGCCGTGCGCCTCGTTCTTCGGGAGGGTGGAGAGGTCACCGCCCTTGACGGTGAGGCCGGTCGTTCCCGAGGTGAAGGAGATGTCGTCGAAGTTTGCCCACTCCCCCGCGTGCGCATCGGAGTCGAGGCTGATCGTGCAGGCTCCGCCGGTCACCTTGACGGAGGTGACCAGACGGATCCAGGCGCCGTTCGCGGTCGGTGGCAGGTCCGTGCGCTGTTCGGCGCTTCCGCAGTTGCGCAGGGCGATGTACGCGGAGTTCTGGCCGCCGCTGGAGCGGACCCAGGCGCTCAGGGTGTACGTGCCGTCGGTGAGCCCGGAGAGGTACTGGTAGGTCTCCACCTTGTAGGCCGAAGCGGACCAGTGGGTCAGCCGGTTGCTGCCGCCGTGGCCGCCCGCCTCGGTGAAGGAGGCGTCGGTCCGGCCGTCTGCCGAGTAGGCCGACCAGCCGGTGCTGCCCGATTCGAAGCCGGTGTCGGTGGGGGTGGTGGCCGCGTGGGCGGCCTGGGCGGGCAGTGCGGCGAACAGCAGGCCGGCGAGGGCCGACACCACCGCCGCTCGCGCGCGTCCAGGTGGCTTTCCGTGCGTCTTTCCGTACATCGTCGATGTCCCTTCGACCGTTGCGCGGGAATTGCGGGGCTTGGGCGACTCAGCCGTCGAGGCGGACGACCCGGACCGCGCCCGCCGGAACGGCGAGGCGGCCCACGGTGTGCTCGCCGGTGAGGAGTTCGGTGCCGGGGCCGTCGAGCAGTACCTTCGCGTCGTCCCCGGTGTGGTTGATCGCGAAGAGGTACGTGCCGCTGCCGCCGGTGCGGCGTACGACCTCGACGTCATGCGGGAGGCCGGTGCGCGGTGCGATCCGGGCGTCGTCACAGGCCCGGTCGAGGACGGCGTCGAGGTGGGGTCCGGACAGCCGGGTGGAGATGTACCAGGCGGTGCCCCTGCCCAGGCGGTGCCGGGTGACGGCGGGGCGGCCCGCGGGAATGCCGTCGGCGTAGGACCAGACGGTCTCGGCGCCGCGCGGGATCACCACGTCCGACCACAGGTCGCCGGTCAGCTCCGGACCTTCGGTGGCGCCCTCGGGCGTGATCAGGCGGACCGTCCCGCCCTCGCCGAGCGGTGAGAACTCCTCGATCGTCAGCCCCAGTACGTCCCGCAGGGCGCCCGGGTAGGGCCCCGGGTGCACGGCGTCCTGGGTGTCGACGATGCCGGAGAAGTAGGAGACGACGAGCGTGCCGCCGTTCTCGACGTAGCTCCGCAGGTTCCGGCCGGTCTCCTCGGTGGCGAGGTAGAGGGCCGGGACGACGACCAGCGGGTACCCGGACAGATCGGCGTCCGGGTGGGCGAAGTCGACGGTGAGGTGGCGGTCGTACATCGAGGCGTAGAAGGTGTCGGCGCGCTCGCGGGCGTCGTGGTCCTCGCTCGGGCGCCACTCCAGCTTCTGCGCCCACCAGGACTGCCAGTCCCAGAGCATGGCCGCGTCCGCGACGGTTCGGGTCCCGCGGATGCCGCTCAGCAGGCCGAGGTCGGCGCCGAGCCCGGAGACCTCGCGCCACACCCGGGAGTCCGTACCGGCGTGCGGCACCATCGCCGAGTGGAACTTCTCCGCGCCGCTGCGGGACTGCCGCCACTGGAAGAACATGGCGCCGTCGGAGCCGCGCGCGACATGGGCGAGGCTGTTGCGGGCCATCTCGCCCGGGCGCTTGGCGGGGTTGCGGGGCTGCCAGTTGACGCCGCTGGTGGAGTGCTCCAGGAGCAGCCAGGGTGCACCGCCCGCGACGGAGCGGGTGAGGTCGGCGGCCATCGCGAGATTGACATGGGTGCGGCGGCCGTCGGTGATCAGATAGTGGTCGTTGGTCACGAGATCGGTCTCGCGGCCCCAGGCCCAGTAGTCGACGGAGTCGCACTGGCTGAGGGCGGTCATGAAGTTGGTGGTGACCGGGATGCCGGGGGCGAGGCGGTGCAGGATGTCCCGTTCACTGCAGAAGTTCTCGCGCATGGTGGCGTCGGCGAAGCGGGCGTAGTCCAGGCGCTGCGCCGGGTTGGCGACGGTCGGAGTGGCGCGGGGCGGGTCGATCTCGTCGAGACTGCGGTAGCCCTGGCCCCAGAAGGCGGTGCCCCAGGCTTCGTTGACGGCGTCGACGCCGCCGTGGCGGCCTACCAGCCAGCGGCGGAAGTGAGCGGCGCAGTTGTCGCAGTAGCAGGCACTGACCGGAACGCCGTACTCGTTGTGGACGTGCCACATCGCGAGCGCCGGATGGTCTGCGTACCGGCGGGCGAGCTGTTCGGTGATGTTCGCCGCAGCCGACCGGTAGGCGGGGTTGCTGTGGCAGATCGCGCCGCGTGACCCGAAGGCGTAGCGGACACCCTCGCGGCTGACCGGGAGGGCCTCCGGGTGGGCGCGGTAGAACCAGGCGGGCGGGGCGACGGTGGGGGTGCCGAGGTCGACCCGGATACCGGCCTCGTGCAGCAGATCGAGGACCCGGTCGAGCCAGCCGAAGTCGTATGCGCCGGGCTCCGGTTCGAGAAGCGCCCAGGAGAAGATCCCGACGCTGACCATGGTCACGCCGGCTTCCCGCATCAGGGCCACGTCCTCGTGCCAGACCTCCTCCGGCCACTGCTCGGGGTTGTAGTCGCCGCCGAAGGCGAGCTTGCGCAGACCGTGCGGGGCAGGCTCGGGCGCGGTGTGCGGCATGGGGGTCTCCTGGGCTCTTTGGTACAACTTCTGGGAACGTGCACACACACTCTGGGTGGCGCAGAGCCAACATAACCGCACAGCAACAACCATTGACAAGCGTCGGATTCGTTTCTCTACTGTGAACGCTCACAGCGCATCTCGGCGCTGCACCCTCGCTTCTCGTCAGGGGAGAATTCCATGAAGTACCGCATCGTCGCGGTGTCCACGGCCGCTGCACTCGCCGCCACCGGCCTGCTCTCGGGCTGCGGCTCGTCGCACGGCGACAGCGGGGACGGCCCGGCCGCATCCGGCCCCGTCTCACTCACCTACTGGGCCTGGGCGCCCGGCCTGGACAAGGTCGCGGACATCTGGAACGCGGGCGAGGGCAAGAAGACCGGTGTCAAGGTCACGGTGAAGAAGCAGGCGTCGGGCGACGACCTGGTCACCAAGATCATCACAGCGGCCAAGGCCCACAAGGCCCCCGACCTGGTACAGGCGGAGTACCAGGCGCTCCCCACCCTGGTCTCCAACGATGTGCTCGCCGACATATCCAAGGAGGCTGGCGACGCGAAGGGCGAGTTCGCCGACGGCATCTGGCAGCAGACGACCCTCGGATCGGACGCCCTGTACGCCGTACCGCAGGACTCCGGCCCGCTGATGTTCTACTACCGCCAGGACCTGTTCAAGCAGTACGGCCTGTCCGTGCCCACCACCTGGGACGAGTTCGCCGAGACGGCCCGCACGCTGAAGAAGAAGGCGCCGGGCAAGGACCTCACCACGTTCTCCTCGAACGACTCCGGTCTCTTCGCGGGCCTCGCCCAGCAGGCCGGGGCGAAGTGGTGGACCACCGGCGGCGACAAGTGGAAGGTCGCCATCGACGACGCCGCCACGCGGAAGGTCGCCGACTTCTGGGGCGGTCTGGTCAAGGAGGGCGCCATCGACAACCAGCCGATGTACACCCCGGCCTGGAACAAGGCGCTCAACACCGGCAAGCAGATCGCCTGGGTCAGCGCGGTCTGGGCGCCCGGCACCCTCACCACGGCGGCGCCCGACACCAAGGGCAAGTGGGCCATGGCCCCGCTCCCCCAGTGGACGGCCGGCCAGAACGTCACCGGAAGCTGGGGCGGCTCCTCCACCGCCGTCACCAACGACTCCAAGAACAAGGCCGCCGCCGCGACCTTCGCGAAGTGGCTGAACACGAACCCCGAGGCGCTGGCCGCGCTGGTCAAGGAGAGCGGCATCTACCCCGCCGCCACGGTCGCCCAGACCGGGGGCGCGCTCGCCCAGGCCCCGGACTACTTCTCCAACCAGTCCGACTTCTACACGAAGGCCGCCGAGATCGCGAAGGGCACCGCCCCCGCCGCCTGGGGCCCGAACGTGAACGTCGCGTACACCGCCTTCAAGGACAACTTCGCCGAAGCGGCCAAGAGCAGGTCGGACTTCGGGCCCGCCCTGACCGCGATGCAGGACGCCACCGTCGCCGACCTCAAGAAGCAGGGCTTCGGAGTCTCCGAGTGACACGCGCACGCCGCAGGAGTGCGTACGGGGTCAAGAGCGCCCCGTACGCCTTCCTGGCTCCCGCCATCGTGCTCTTCCTGCTCTTCTTCGCCCTTCCCATCGGGTACGCGCTCTACCTCAGCTTCCGCAGGACCGAGGTCGAGGGGCTGGGTCTGGGCAGAGGCGCCCGCAAGGAGATCTGGGCCGGCTTCGCCAACTACGCCGGCGCGCTCTCCGACTCGGAACTGCTGCACGGCGCGCTGCGCATCCTCGGCTACGGCGTGATCGTCGTCCCCGTGATGCTCGGCCTCGCCCTGCTGTTCGCCCTGCTCCTGGACACCGACCGGCTCCGGCTGCGGGGCTTCTCCCGGCTCGCGATCTTCCTGCCGTACGCGATCCCGGGCGTCGTCGCCGCACTCATGTGGGGCTTCCTCTACCTCCCGGACGTCAGCCCCTTCTTCTACCTTCTCGGCAGGGCGGGGCTCCCGCAGCCCGATCTGCTCGACGGCGGGCCGCTGTATCTCGCCCTCGCCAACATCGCGGTCTGGGGCGGCACCGGCTTCAACATGATCGTGATCTACACCTCGCTGCGGGCGATCCCGGGCGAGGTGTTCGAGGCGGCACGGCTGGACGGCTGCTCGCAACTGCAGATCGCGCTCCGGATCAAGATCCCGATGGTGGCGCCGTCACTGGTCCTGACGTTCTTCTTCTCGATCATCGCGACGCTCCAGGTGTTCAGCGAGCCGACGACGCTGAAGCCGCTCACCAACTCGCTCTCCACCACCTGGAGTCCGCTGATGAAGGTCTACCAGGACGCCTTCGTCAACAACGACATCTACGCGGCGGCCGCTCAGGCGGTCATCATCGCCGTCGCCACCCTGGCCCTGTCCTTCGGCTTCCTCAGGGCGGCCAACTCCCGTACGCCGAAGGGAGATTCCCGATGAGTACGCCGCACCTCGCATCCACCCCCGCAGGTCCGCGCCGCTTCGCGCTCGTGCCGACCGCCGCGCTGCTCCTCGGCGCGCTCTACTGCCTGCTGCCCGTCGCCTGGGTACTGGTCGCCTCGACCAAGTCCGGCAGCGAGCTGTTCTCCACCTTCACGTTCCTGCCGGGCACCGGCTTCCGCCGGAACGTCGCCGATCTGTCGGCGTACCGCGACGGTGTGTACTGGAAGTGGATGGCCAACTCGGCGTTCTACGCCGGAGCCGGCGCCCTGCTGTCCACGGCCGTCTCCGCGGTATCGGGGTACGCCCTGGCCGTGTACCGGTTCCGCGGGCAGGAGAGCATCTTCAACATCCTGCTGGCCGGCGTGCTGATGCCGCCGGTGATCCTCGCCGTACCGCAGTACCTGCTGCTGGCCGAGGCCGACCTGACGGACTCCTACCTCTCGGTCCTGCTGCCGGTGATCCTGTCCCCGTACGGTGTGTATCTCGCCCGGATCTACGCGGCCTCCGCCGTACCGGGCGATGTGATCGAGGCGGGACGGATGGACGGCGGCAGCGAGTGGCGGATCTTCCGCACCATCGCTCTGCCGATGATGCTGCCGGGTCTGGTGACCGTCTTCCTGTTCCAGTTCGTCGCGATCTGGAACAACTTCCTGCTCCCGTACATCATGCTCGGTGACGACGAGAAGTTCCCGGTCACCCTGGGCCTCTACACCCTGCTCCAGCAGGGCTCCACCACCCCGGCCCTCTATACCCTGGTGATCACGGGGGCGCTGCTGGCGATCGTCCCGCTGATCGCGCTGTTCCTCGTCATCCAGCGCTTCTGGAGCCTCGACCTGCTCTCCGGCGCCGTAAAGTCCTGACCGGTCCCCGCCAGGGCTTCCATTGATGAAAGATCATGCACCATGAGCCGCACAGAACAGCCCGGGCAGCCCGGCCGGCACGGACAGTCCGGCACGGGACGCCGCAGGCCGCCGACCATCCACGACGTGGCACGGGAGGCCGGGGTCTCGCGCGGCACGGTCTCGCGGGTACTCAACGGGGGGCACAACGTCAGCCCGGCCGCGCTCGATGCGGTCAACTCCGCGATCCGTAAGACCGGCTACACGGTGAACCGGCACGCCAGGTCACTGATCACCGGCCGCTCCGACTCGGTGGCGTTCCTGCTCACCGAGCCGCAGGAGCGGTTCTTCGAGGACCCGAACTTCAATGTGCTGCTGCGGGGCTGCACCGCCGCGCTCGCCGCGCACGACATCCCGCTGCTGCTGATGATCGCGGGGACCGAGGCGGAACGCCGCCGGAACATGCGGTACATCGCCGGTCATGTGGACGGGGTGCTGCTGGTCTCCAGTCACTCCGGCGACCCGGTCGCCGCCCGGCTGCACGAGGCCGGGGTCCCGCTCGTCGCCTGCGGCAAGCCGCTCGGACAGGGCTCGAAGGTCAGCTATGTGGCGGCCGACGACCGGGACGGCGCCCGGGACATGGTGCGTTATCTGTACGGGTCGGGGCGCCGCCGGATCGGTACGGTCAGCGGCCCGCTGGACACCCCCGGCGGCGTGGAACGGCTGGCGGGCTACCGCGAGATGCTCGCCGAGTGCGGGCTGCCCGCCGACGACGCGCTGATCGTCCCGGGCGACTACAGCCGGGCGAGCGGCGAGGCGGCCGCCGCGCTGCTGCTGGAGCGGGCCCCCGACCTCGACGCGGTGTTCGTCGCCTCCGACCTGATGGCGCAGGGCGTGCTGGCCGCGCTGGAGAAAGCCGGGCGGCGGGTGCCGGAGGATGTCGCGGTCGGCGGCTTCGACGACTCGCCCGCGGCGCTCGCGTCCCGGCCCGAGCTGACCACGATCCGGCAGCCGTGGGACCGGATCAGCGCCGAGATGGTACGGGTGCTGCTGGCCCGGATCGGCGGGGAGGAGCCGTCCGCGGTGATCCTCCCCACCGAACTGGTGCGCCGGGATTCGGCGTAGGCCCTCAGGCTCCCAGCGCCGGGTAGTCGACGTACCCCTTCGCGTCCCCGCCGAAGAAGGTGGACGGGTCCGGGGTGTTGAACGGGCCGCCTGCCTTCAGCCGGGCGGGCAGGTCCGGGTTGGCGAGGAAGAGGGCGCCGTACGAGATGATGTCGGCGATCCCGTCGTCGATCACCGAGTGGTCGTCCGGTCCGGTCGGTCCGTCCGTCAGCACGTTGACGACCAGGGTGCCGGAGAACTGCTTGCGCAGCGTGAGGGTCAGCTCGCGGATCTCCACCGCCTCCATGATGTGCAGATAGGCGAGGCCGAGCGGTTCGATCTCCCGCACCAGCGCGGTGTAGACGGCGTCCGGCGCGGGCTCGTCGATGCCGTTGTACGGGTTTCCGGGCGAGATGCGCAGCCCGGTCCGTGCCGCGCCGATCTCGGCGGCGACGGCCCTGACCACCTCGACGGCGAACCGGATGCGGGCCTCGTCGGAGCCGCCCCACTCGTCGGTGCGCAGGTTGGTGTTGGGCGCGAGGAACTGGTGGATCAGGTAGCCGTTGGCGCCGTGCAGCTCCACCCCGTCGAAGCCGGCGTCGACGGCGTTGCGGGCGGCGGACACGAAGTCGGCCACGGTCTGCCGGACCTCGTCGCCGGTCAGCTCGCGCGGCTCGACGAAGTCCTTCGGTCCCACGTGGGTGTGGACCTGGCCGGGGGCGCTGACCGGGGAGGCGCTGACCGGGGTCAGTCCGTCCGGCAGCAGGACCGGGTGGCCGATCCGGCCCGCGTGCATGATCTGGGCGAAGATCCGGCCGCCCGCCGCGTGCACCGCGTCGGTGACCCTGCGCCACGACGCGACCTGCTCGGCGCTGTGCAGCCCCGGGGTGAAGGGGTAGCCCTGACCCACCACCGACGGCTGGATGCCCTCGGTGATGATGAGCCCGGCCGAGGCGCGCTGCGCGTAGTACTCGACCGTGAGATCGGTGGCGGTCCCGCCCTCACCGGCCCGGCTGCGGGTCATCGGGGCCATGGCGATGCGGTTGGCAAGCTGTGTGCCGGACAGGTCGATCGGGTCGAATACGGTGGTCACGGAAACCCCCAGAGATTATGTGGTCGGCCAATTAAATGCGGCGGCGCCACTGTAACGCATTTACTTGGCCGACCAAGGTAAAGTCTTGGACAGCTGCCTGAACCTGGCGGAAAGCAGCCACGAGGAGTCCCCATGAAGGCCGAACCCGTCGACCCCGTCTGTACCGAGCTGCCGAGCGCAGCCCGCGGCGGGCCGGTCAGTCACGCCGTCTCGCGCGTCGCCCGGCTGCACCGGATCGCTGCGGGCCGGGCGCTCCGGCGGGCCGGGCTCTACCCCGGCCAGGAATTCCTGATGATGCACCTGTGGGACACGGGCGCGGTGCGGCAGTCGGAGCTGATCAAGGCGGTCGACCTCGACCCGTCGACCGTCACCAAGATGCTCCAGCGGCTCGAACAGGCCGGCCACGTCAGCCGTTGCCCCGACCCGGGCGACCGGCGGGCCGTCCTGGTCGAGGCGAGCGCCGACAGCTGCGCACTCCACTCCGACGTGGAGCGGGCCTGGACGGATCTGGAGGAGCACACGCTCGCCGGCCTGGACGCGACGGAGCGCACCGAGCTGGCCCGGCTGCTCGCCAAGGTCGAGGAGAACCTCTCCCGGCAGGCCGGGGACTGCCCCGGCGGCGGCTGACCGGAAGCGGGGCGGCCGGTCAGCCCGCCAGCACCTCCAGCGCGTGGTCCATGTCGGCCTGCGTGTTGTAGAGGTGGAAGGCCACCCGCAGGTTCCCGGCCCGGTCCGAGACCGTGATGCCGGCCCGTGCCAGCGCCGGCTCCCGGCTGCCGAGCCCCGGTACGGCGACGACCGCGGTCCCGCCGGGCACCGGCTCGTGACCGATCGCGGCCAGCCCGGTACGGAACCGGGCGGCGAGTGCGGTGTTGTGGGCATGCACGGCATCGATGCCGATCTCGGCCAGCAGCGCGAGGGAGCGCTCGGCCCCGTGGTACGCGAGGAAGGCGGGTGCCTCGTCGAAGCGGCGTGCGGTCGCCGCGAGCCGGTCGATCGGACCGTAGGTGCTGTTCCAGCGGTCCTCTGCGGCCACCCAGCCCGCGAAGAGGGGCGGCAGGGAATCCTGCACCTCCTCGGTGAGGGTGAGGAACGACGTACCACGCGGGCAGAGCAGGAACTTGAAGCCACCCGTGACGGTGTAGTCGTACGCTCCGGCGTCCAGCGGCAGCCAGCCGGCGGACTGGGTGGCGTCGAGAAGGACCCGGGCCCCGTGCGCGGCGGCCGCCGCGCGGACCGCGTCGAGGTCGGCCAGGCGGCCGTCGGCGGACTGCACGGAGGAGAGGGCGACGAGCGAGGTCGTGGGCCGCATCGCCTCGGCCATGCCGTCCAGCGGGACGTACCGCGTCCGCAGATCCCCGCGGGCCGCGAACGGGCCGACGACCGAGCTGAACTCCCCTTCGGGCAGGAGCACTTCGGCGCCCGGCCGCAGCGAGGCCGCGATGAGACCGACGTGGACGGCGACCGAGCTGCCGATGGCGACCCGGTCGGGGCCGACGCCGACGAGCGCGGCGAACCGGGACCGCGCGGCGTCCACGACTTCGAAGCTGCCCGCACCCGAGCCGGTGCCCGAGGCGTTCTCGTCGACGAGCGCCTTCACCGCCTCGACGGTGCGGTGGGGCAGCAGCCCGCAGCTGGAGGTGTTGAGATACGTGGTCTTGGGCGCAAACTCGGCGCCTGCCACCTGGACGAGCGAGGAGGTCTCCATGCACCTACCCTGGATCCCCCTCAACTCATCGTCAATCACGAAGAATTGAGGGGAACTCCCCAGCAGTGCTCATGCGTGCCGCTGGGCGGGGTGGTACGGGTCAGCCCTGGGCGCCGGTCTGCGGGACCTCGCACGTCCCGTCGGCGTCGCAGGCCGCCCCGTCCGAACCGATGGCGGTCAGCGGGCGGTCCTTCCACGCCTGCTCCAGCGCCTGCGCGAAGACCTCGGCGGGCTGGCCACCGGAGATCCCGTACCGCCGGTCGAGGACGAAGAACGGCACGGCGTTGGCGCCCAGTTCGGATGCCTCCTGCTCGTCGGCCCGCACCTCGGCCGCGTACGCCTGCGGGTCGGCGAGCACGGCGCGCGCCTCGCCGCCGTCGATACCGGCCTCGACGGCGAGCTCGACCAGCACGTCGTCGTCGAAGACGGACCGCTCCTCGGCGAAGTTCGCCCGGTAGGCGAGCGTCAGCAGCTCGTCCTGGCGACCGCGGGCCTTGGCGAGGTGGAGCAGCCGGTGGATGTCGAAGGTGCTGCCGTGATCGCGCCCCTCGGTCCGGTAGCCGAGCCCTTCGGCCTGTGCGTTGGCCGCCACGTCGGCCTCCATGGACCGGGCTTCCTCACGGGTACGCCCGTACTTCTGCGCCAGCATGTCGATCACCTGCGCGGTGTCGCCCTTGGCCCGGCCCGGGTCGAGCTCGAAGGAACGGTGCACGACCTCGACCTCGTCGCGATGGGCGAACCCCGCCAGGCCCTTCTCGAAGCGGGCCTTGCCGATGTAGCACCAGGGGCAGGCGATGTCGCTCCAGATCTCGACGCGCATGACTCTTCTTCTCTCCGGAATGTGGTTCGGCCCGCACGGTTCGCGTACGGGCAGCGCGGAGGGACCCTCCGCTCTCCCCGGAACACGCGTCCGGACCCGGTCATTCCCGTACCGCCGGACCGGGCCGGTCACCCGGTCACAGCATGGCCCGGTCCAGCGGGCTCGGCAGCGGCTGCAGCGCACCGGCGTCCGGTCCCTTCGCGCGCCCCCGTCGGCCCTGTTGTCTGCGTACCGGGGCCCGCTCTTCCGCCGAGGCACTCCGGGGTCAGCGTGCCACCGCGAGCCGCAGCGACAGATGGGTGCCGTGCTGCGGGCGCCCGGGGTCGGGGGTCCAGCCGTGCCGGACGTAGAAGGCCTGGGCGCGGGTGTTGTGCACGAAGACTTCCAGCCGGGCGGCGTCCACCCCGGCCAGCCGCCAGGCGTCGACGCACGCGGTGTGGAGCTCCGTACCGATTCCGGTGCGCCAGTGGGCCGGCGCGACATGGAGCTGCGTGAGCGTCATGTCCCCTTCGCGTACGGCGTAGGCGGCGATGCCGACGAGGACACCGTCCCGTTCGGCGCAGAGCACGGTGGCGTCGGGGCGGTCTATCGCCCGGGACCAGCCACCGCGGCTGCGCCCGACCTCCGCGGCGCCCGCGTACTCCTCCTCCGGGAGGTGCCCCCGGTAGTAGGTGGCGCGGGCCTCGGTGTGCAGTTGGACCATGGCGTCGAGATCGACGGGCGTGGCTGTTCTGATCATGCGGGAAGGGACGCGGCGGACCGGCCCGCGGTTGCCTCGGCCGCCTCGGTGGGCAGTGCTCCTCCGGTCCGGGGTGCCTGTTTTCTCGCCCCGGACCGGGAGAACGCCCACGCCCGTCCGGCGCTTGAGGACAAACCCCCGCCCGGGGACAGGGCCGCCGCGGCGCCCCACCCCAAGCGCTCAGACGCCGCCGCGCAGGTCTGCCGGCCCCTCCGGGCGGAACGTGATCCGGTCGAACGCCACCTCGCAGCCCCCGCCGGTCGGCGACTGGACCATGAAGCCGACGGACGCCGCCGCCGTCGCCTCCACGTCGCCGAGGGCGAAGGTGCGGACGAAGGTCCACTTCTCGCCGTCGGCGGAGGAGTGGAAGGCGAAGGCCCTGCCCGTGCGGCTGAGCCGCAGCCAGAAGCTGTCGCCCTCCACGACGGTGGAGTTGACGTCGTCGGAGTGGCCACGGGTGACGACCGTGCACACCGTGGGGCGGTCCGGGGAGAGTTCCAGGCAGAGCTTCGCCCACTCCCGTTCCCCGACGTGCAGATAGAGCACTCCGGCGTCGAAGGCCGCGGCGAAGCCGACCTTCACCCGGGCGATCAGCTGGAAGTCGCCCTGCGGCGGGGCGCCGAGCAGCCGCGGCGCGTCGGCCGCGGGTTCGAGCGCATCGCCGCCGGGCGGCACGAACCGGTCCTGCCGGGCGCCCGCCCGGCCGGTCAGGACGCCGTCGCGGTACGTCCACTCCCCTTCGGGGCCGAGCGGCCTGAGCTCGAAGGGAAGCTCGGGCAGGTCCACCGTCATGCGCGACGCCCGTCGACGCGGCGCGGCAGACCCAGCGGGTTGTCCTCGCGGAGCTCCGGCGGCAGCAGGGCCTCCGGCGTCGTCTGGTAGCTGACCGGGCGCAGCCAGCGCTCGATCGCGGTGGCGCCGACCGAGGTGGAGGTGGAGGTGGTGGCCGGGTAGGGGCCGCCGTGGTGCTGGGCAGGAGCGACGGCGACACCGGTCGGCCAGCCGTTGACGAGGACCCGGCCGGCCAGCGGGGTGAGGGCCGCGAGGAGTCCGGGGGCGTCGGCGTCGGCACCCTCCGTGGCGATCTGGAGGGTGGCGGTGAGGTTGCCGGGGAGCCGGGAGAGGACGGCGGTGACCTCGTCCTCGGATCCGTACCGGGCGATGACGGTGACCGGCCCGAAGCATTCCTCCAGGAGCGCGTCGTGCGGCCCCTCGGCCGCCAGCAGCTGCGCCGGTACGGTCAGGAAGCCTGCGGACACGGTGTGTTCGCCGCCCGCGCCGGGGGTGACCGGGGCTTCGACATCGGGCAGTTCGGCCCGTTCGCGTACGCCTGCGAGGAAGGCGTCGCGCATCCGGTGGTCGAGCATGACTCCGGCCTCGCTGTCGCTGACCGCCTCGGTCAGCGATTTCAGCAGCCGGTCGCCGGTCTCACCCGCGGGGGCCAGCACGAAGCCGGGCTTGGTGCAGAACTGGCCGGCGCCCATGGTCATCGAGCCCGCGAGCCCGGCGCCGATCTGCTCGCCGCGCTCGGCGGCTGCCGCCTCGGTGACGACGACGGGGTTGAGGGAACCGAGTTCGCCGTGGAAGGGGATCGGGGCGGGGCGGGCGGCCGCAGCGTCGAAGAGCGCCCTTCCGCCGCGGACCGAGCCGGTGAACCCGGCGGCGGCCACGAGCGGGTGCTTGACCAGTTCGACGCCGGCCTCGAAGCCGTGCACCAGGATCAGCACGTCCTCGGGCAGCCCCACCTGGGCGGCGGCCCTGCGCAGCACGGAGGCGCAGAGCTCGGACGTGGCGGGGTGGTCGGGGTGCGCCTTGACGACGACCGGGCAGCCGGCCGCCAGGGCGCTGGCGGTGTCGCCGCCGGGCACGGAGAAGGCGAGCGGGAAGTTGCTGGCCGCGTAGACGGCGACGACACCGAGCGGGATCTTGTAGCGGCGCAGGTCGGGCCAGGGCGGGGTCCTGGTGTCGTCCGCGTGGTCGATGTGGATGTCGAGGAAGGCGCCCTCGTCGACGACCTCGGCGAAGGCCCTCAGCTGGGCGGCGGTGCGGGCGAGTTCGCCGGTGAGCCGGGCCGGGCCGAGCGCGGTCTCCGCGTCGGCGGCCTCGATGACGTGCTCCCCCGCCTCGGCGAGCAGATCGGCCGCGGTGCGCAGGAACGCGGCGCGTACGGTTCGGTCGGCGAGCGACTCCCGTACCGCGTGTGCCGCTCTGACCGCGCGGTCGACCTCCTCCGCTGTAGCCTCCACGGCAACCTGCTCACGCGGGTTCCCGGTTCGGGGGTCGACGCTCCAGACTGGTGCTGCTGCCACCGTGTTTCCTTCCGCTCCACTGCCACACATCAGAAGTTGTTCGGTATTCTGAACAGAGTTCCTGATCGTGAATATGCGGCGACTCTATTTCCGGCCGTTCAGTGTTGGCAAGAAGTCGCAGGGTTTCGTAAGTGGGCTGGAAGGGGCGTAGGGCGATGTCGGTTGCCGAGTCAGGTGGGGCACAGGTCAAGTCCGCGGTACGGACGGTGGAACTGCTGGAATACTTCGCCGGCCGTCCCGGCATGCACTCGCTGGCGGCGGTGCAGGAAGCAGTCGGATACCCCAAGTCGAGCCTCTACATGCTGCTGCGCACCCTGGTCGAACTGGGCTGGGTGGAGACCGACGCGACCGGGACCCGGTACGGCATCGGCGTGCGGGCGCTCCTGGTCGGCACCTCGTACATCGACGGTGACGAGGTCGTCGCCGCCGCCCGCCCGACGCTGGACCGGCTCTCCGACGACACCACGGAGACCATCCACCTCGCCCGCCTCGACGGCACGAACGTGGTCTACCTCGCCACCCGCCAGTCCCAGCACTACCTGCGGCCCTTCACCCGGGTCGGTCGGCGGCTGCCCGCACACTCCACCTCGCTCGGCAAGGCGCTGCTGGCCACCCACAGCGACGAGCAGGTCCGCAAGATGCTGCCGGAGACACTGCCCGCGCTGACCGAGCACACCCTCACCGACCGCGAGAAGCTGATCGAGGAGCTGCACCTCATCCGCGAGCAGGGGTACGCGGTGGACCGCGAGGAGAACACGCTGGGGCTGCGCTGCTTCGGGGTCGCCATCCCGTACCGGACCCCGGCCCGGGACGCGATCAGCTGCTCGGTTCCGGTCGCCCGGCTCACCCCGGCGCACGAGCAGATGGTCAAGGACGCGCTGTTCGACGCGCGGGACCGGCTGACGCTCGCCACCCGCAGGCTCTGACCCGTGGGCCCGGCCGAGGTGACGCTGCGCGAGGTGCGCGACACCGATCTACCGCTCTTCCACGCGTACATGTCCGACCCGGAGTCGGTCCGCATGGCGGCCTTCACCGCCGAGGACCCGGACGACCGGGCCGCGTTCGACGCCCACTGGGCCCGGATACGGGCCGACTCCTCCGTCGTGCTGCGCACGGTGCTCGCCGACGGTGAGGTGGTGGGCAACACCGGGGTGTACGGGCCCGAGGGCGACCGGCAGGTCATGTACTGGATCCACCGGGCGCACTGGGGGCGCGGGTACGCGACGGCTGCGCTGCGGGCGCTGCTCGCCGCCGTACCGGAACGGCCCCTGCACGCCGGGGCGGCGGCCGACAACACCGGTTCGGTGGCGGTGCTGCGCAAGTGCGGGTTCACCGTCACGGGCAAGGACCGGAATTTCGCGAACGCCCGCGGCGAGCTGACCGACGAGCTGCTCTTCACGCTGGGCTGAGAGCCGGGTGCGGGCGGTACGACCCGGAACGCACGGATGAGAAAGCGGTGAGAAGCGGCACAGACGGGAACGTGCCGGGCACCGCCGCTCGTCCCTCCAGCGGGATGAACAGAACTATCAGGCGCGCCTCGGTCTTCTGTCTGCTCCTGGTCCTCGCCCTGCTGGGGCGGGCGACCTGGGTGCAGACCTACCGGGCCCAGGCACTCGCGGACGACGACCACAACCGGCGGAACACCATCGCGCAGTACGCGCAGCCGCTCGGTGACATCATCGTGGCCGGATCACCGGTCACCGGCTCGGAGAGGACCAGTGACGGCGATCTCGCGTACAAGCGCACCTATCCGAAGGGCGACCTCTACGCCGCCGTCACCGGGTACAGCTCGCAGGCGTACGGAGCGACCCAGCTCGAAGGGATCTACAGCCATGTGCTGGACGGCACCGACGACCGGCTGAGGAATCCGGCCGACGTGGTCACGGGCAAGCGGACCGCGCCCGGCAGTGTGCTGACGACGATCGACCCCGATGTGCAGAAGGCGGGGTACGCGGCGCTCGGCGACGACAAGGGGGCGGCGGTCGCCATCGACCCGTCGACCGGGAAGATCCTGGGGATGGTCTCCACCCCCTCGTACGACCCCTCGCGGATCAGCGGGACGAACGACGGCGACACCTGGCAGAAGCTGCTCGCCGATCCGGACAAGCCGCTGGTCAACCGTGCGCTGCGGCAACCGCTGGCGCCCGGTTCGACGTTCAAGCTGGTGGTGGCGTCCGCGGCGCTGGAGAACGGCCTCTACAGCTCGGTCGACGAGCGCACCGACAGCCCGGATCCGTACACGTTGCCGGGCACCGGAACGGTCCTGAAGAACGAGAGCGCTTCCGCGCCCTGCGAGAACGCCACGCTGCGTACGGCTCTCCAGTACTCCTGCAACAACGTCTTCGCGAAGGTCGCCGCCGATCTCGGCCAGGACAAGGTGCGGGCGATGGCGGAGAAGTTCGGCTTCAACACGGAGAAGCTCGATGTGCCGGTGCGCGCCTCGCAGAGCGTCTACCCGTCAGGGATGGACAGGTCGTCGACGGCGCTGACGGGCATCGGCCAGTTCGAGGTCACCGCGACCCCGCTGCAGATGGCCATGGTCTCCTCGGCCCTCGCCGACGGCGGCGAGCTGGCCGCGCCGCACATGGTGTCCGCGGTCACGGACTCGGAGGGCACCGCTCTGCAGAAGTTCGCGGACGGCGACACGAAACGGGTCGTCTCCGCGAGGACCGCCGAGCAGCTGCGCAGCGCGATGGTCACCGTCGTCGAGCAGGGCACCGGCACGAATGCCCGGATCGACGGTGCCGAAGTCGGCGGGAAGACGGGCACGGCACAGAACGGCGTGGGCAACAGCAACACTCCGTACGCCTGGTTCACCTCGTACGCGAAGGACCGGTCCACCGGCAAGCAGGTCGCGGTCGCCGTGGTGGTCGAGGACTCGGGCTCGGCCCGCTCGGAGGTCAGCGGCAACGGACTGGCGGCGCCGATCGCGCAGAAGATGATGAAGGCGGCGCTCAAGGGGTGAGAAAGGCGGGCGCGGGGGCCGGGTCTCGGCTGCGAGAATCCGGATCATGACCGCCACACCTGCCGGCCCCCGCACGCTCGACGGACTGGACCGGACCGACTGGGCCGCTCTGGACCATGTGTACGGCTCCGCGGCCGAGGTGCCGGGCTGGGTGCGCGACGTGTACGCGCCGGAGCGCGCCGATGACGCGGTGGAGCAGATGCACGTCTCCGTCTACCACCAGGGCGGTCAGATCTGTTCGGCGGCGCCCCCGCTGCTGCGGCATCTGGTGGCGACGGCCGCCGACCCGGTGGTGACGGTCCGTGCGAAGCTGCTCCACCTCGTCGGCGGTCTGGCCCGGGTCGGCTGCTGGGAGGCGGAGCGCCGGTTCGTCGACCCCGGCTGGTCCGCGGCGTGGGCCGGGGCGCTGCCCGTACTGCTCACGCTGCTGGACGACCCCGATCCGGAGGTGCGCCGGGCGGTCGCCGGGCCGCTGTCGCACGCGGAGGCGGAGGCGGAGGCGGTGACCGGGGCGCTGTGGGCTCGGTCGGACGTGGAGCCGGACCGCGAGGTCCGGACGGAGCTCGCCGAGGCGGCCGGCCGGCTGCTGCTCCGGGCGCCCGGACTGACCTCGACCCGTGACCGGTTGCGGGACATCGCCGCGCGGGGCCGCCCGGCCGAACGGCTCGCGGCGGTCACCGCGCTGCGCCGGGCCCTCCCGGAGCAGCGGGACCCGGAACATCTGGAGACGGCCGCGGCGGTCCTGCGGGATGTCCGGTTCGACGGACCGGGACGCAGAGCGGGATCCCGGAACGCGAGGGGGCTGGTGCCGTGCACGGCCGAGGCGTTCGGACCGGACCGCGAGGCGCGTACGGAGCTGTCCCTGCGGCTCCTCGGCCATCCGGCGGCGGATCACCGGGCCGGCGCGCTGCGGGCCGCCGCCGAGGTGATCAGCACCTGGCGCTCCACCGTGCCCGTGCTGCTGCCCGCCGTCGCGGCGCTGCTCACCGACACCGAGCCGGAGAACCGGCAGTTCGCCGCGCGGGTGCTCGGCATGTGCGGCGAGGCCGCCCGGCCGTGGGCCGACGGTCTGGCGGCGCTGCGCTCGGGCGACGAGGTGTACGCGGACGCACGGTCCACCGCCGTGTGGGCACTCGCCCGGCTCGGCGACCGGCGCTGCGTGGGTCCCCTGGCGGACCGGCTCTCCGGGGGCCGGCTCGGCTTCGCCCTGTGCCAGTCGCACGCCGACGGCTGGTGGATGTACGGGTTGGCGCTGCTGGACGCCCTCTCCCCGCTGGCCGGGTGCGCCGACGAACTGCTGGGGCCGCTGCGGCGGCGGCTCTCGGCGGCGACGCTCGACGACGAACGGCGGGCCCTGTGCCAGGTGGTGACGGCGTGGGGTGCGGCAGCCGCGCCCGCCGTCCCGGAGCTGCTGCCGCTGCTGGACACCGACGCGGCGGTCTGGGCGCTCGAGGCCCTCGCCGCGATCGGCCCGGCGGCGGTCGGCGCCGTCCCTCGCACCCGCCTGCGGGCGCTGATCGACGCACCGGGTGAGGACTTCGCCGTACCCCGGCTTCGGAGGGCCTACTGGCGGCTGACCGGCGATCCGCAGCCCGCGCTCGATGTGCTGCTGCCGAAGCTCGGCGCGCGCTGGGGCCGCGAGGAGGCGGTGGACTTCCTCGGCGAACTGGGCCCGTCCGCGGCGCCGTACGCCGACCGGATCCGGGCCCTGCTCCCCGAGCGCGAGCAGGGATGGCTGCCGCTGAGGTGCGGCTACGCCCTGTGGCGGATCACCGGGGAGAGCGGTGAGGCGGTACCCGCGCTGCTCGGGCTTCTGAGCCCGCTGCAGCAGGGCAGGCACGCCTACCGGGCGACGATCACCGCCGTCCACCACCTCGCCGAGATCGGTCCGCCGGCCGCCGCGGCGGCACCGGTCCTGCGGGCCGTGCTGGCCGCCGATGAGCGCCCGGTCCGGCACGGCGGCTGGGAATCCGTACCGGAGGACGACGAGCTGTGCGGGGCGGCGCGGGCCGCGTTGCGCGCGTTCGGGACCTGAGCGATCCCGACCGCCCCGCCGCCGCGGCTACTTCACGCCGAGCAGTTGCTCGATCGGGTCGATCGCGAAGTACACCGCGAACAGTGCCGAGGCACCCCAGAGCAGCCAGTGCACCTCACGGGCCCTGCCGAGGACGGTCTTGATGACGACGTACGCGAGGAAGCCCGCGCCGATGCCGTTGGTGATCGAGTACGTGAAGGGCATCACGGCGATCGTGAGGAAGGCCGGGATGGCGATCTCGTAGCTCTCCCAGTCGATGTGCCGTACCTGCGCCATCAGCAGGAAGCCGACGGCGATCAGGGCGGGCGCGGCGGCCTGGGCCGGGACGACCGTGGCGAGCGGGGTGAGGAACAGCGCGACGGCGAACAGCGCACCGGTGACCAGCGACGCGAATCCGGTACGGGCGCCCTCGCCGACACCGGCCGCGGACTCGATGTAGGAGGTGCTGGAGGAGGCGGACGCCGCGCCGCCCGCGACGGCGGCGGCGCCGTCGATCAGCAGGACCCGCCCGAGGTGGGGGACCTTGCCCTGTTCGTCGAGGAGACCGGCCTCGTTTGCGACACCGACGACGGTGCCCATCGTGTCGAAGAAGTCGCTGAGGACCAGGGTGAAAACCAGCAGGACGATGGTGACGACGCCGACCTGCTGGAACGCCCCGAAGAGGCTGAAGTGCCCGATGAGCCCGAAGTCCGGGGCGGCCACGATGTCGTCGGGGACGGCCGGGACGGTCAGGCCCCACGCGGCCGGGGCGATGTCGGCGATCTCGTTGACGACGACCGCGACGACCGTCATGACGACGATGCTGATGAGGATGGCGCCCTTCACCTTCCGGGCCAGCAGCGCGACGGTCAGCAGCACCCCCAGGCAGAAGACCAGGACCGGCCAGCCGGAGAGGTGCCCGGTCGCGCCGAGCTGCACGGGTACCGAACCGGTGTCACCGGGGATGCGGGTGGCGAACCCCGCGTCGACGAAGCCGATGAACGCGATGAAGAGCCCGATGCCGACGCTGATCGCCTGCTTGAGGGCCGCCGGGATGGCCCGCATGACGGCCTCCCGCAGCCCGGTGACGACCAGGACGCAGATCAGCAGACCTTCGAGGACGATCAGCCCCATCGCGTCGGGCCAGCTCATCAGCGGCGCGATCTGGAAGGCGACGACGGCGTTGAGACCGAGTCCGGCGGCGACGGCGAGCGGCAGATTGCCGCCGAGGCCCATGATCGCTGTCATCACCGCGGCCACCAGGGCGGTGGCGGTGACCAGTTGAGGACCTGAGAGATGGGCGCCGAACTTGTCCTCGGCCGAGCCGAGGATGATCGGGTTGAGGACCAGGATGTACGCCATCGTGAAGAACGTGGCGAAGCCGCCGCGTATCTCGCGCCCGAAGCTGGAGCCCCGGGCGGTGACGGAGAAGAAACGGTCCACGGCATTGTGCGCCGGTACGGCTGACGCGGGGGCCGGTGACGCGGGTGGTGCGGCGGGGCTGTCGCTCTTGTCCACGGTGCTGTCCGGCATGGCGCTCCCTCGGTACGTGACGGTCCGTCGGTCGGTAGCTGGATTGTTCCCCCGGCGGCGGGAGTTCAGGTTTTCGCCGTGTTACGCCTTGCCGGATCGTGTGACCTCGTCGAAGCGCTTCCGGGGTGCGCTGGTACGCTCTCGCCCCGCCCGCGTCCCGCGGACGGTACCGGGGAACGTACACACGGGCACGACGCGCGTACAGGGATCGAGTGCAGAGAGAGGTACCCGTGGGCACAGTTGTCGACGATGCCGCTGCCGCTGAGTTCCACGCGTTCTTCGAGGCTCACTACGCCGAACTCGCCCGGCTCGCCCGGCTGCTCACCGGGGAGGCCGACGCCGCGGACGATCTGGCCGCCGACGCGCTGCTGGCGCTCTGGCACCGCTGGGACCGGGTCAGGAACGCCGACCACCCCGTCGCCTACGCGCGGGGCGTCGTCGCCAATCTCGCCCGTACCCGGATCCGCAGCGCCGTGCGCGAGCGCCGCAGGATCGCGCTGTTCTGGGCGCCGCGCGGCGGTGCGGACGGATACGCGGTCGACGACCCCGACGTGCCGGCGGTCGTCGATGTCCAGGGCGCCCTGCGCAGGCTGCCTTTCCGCAAGCGGGCGTGCGTGGTGCTGCGGCACGCCTTCGACCTCTCGGAGCGGGACACCTCGCTGGTGCTGGGGATATCCGTCGGCACGGTGAAGAGCCAGACCTCGCGCGGCGTCGCGGAGTTGCAACGGCTGCTCGGTCCCGATAAGCCCGCCGCGCAGGTACAGGTGGCTGTCGCGGCGCAGCGCGGCGGAGGAAGGCACTGATGGACGACAAGCTGCGCGAGTGGCTGCGCACGGCTACCGAGGCGCACTGCCCGGACCGGGAGCGGATGCTGGCCCGGGTCGAACGCGGGATGGCAGAGGGTCCCTCCGCCCGTACTCCGCGCGCTCCGCAAGGTCCGCTGCGGTGGCTGCGGGTGGTCGGGGCGACGGCGGCGGTCTGCGGCGTGCTGACCGTCGGGGCGTACGCCGTCACTTCGACCGGCGCCGGGCAGACGCGGCGCGGGCAGGTGGCCGCTTCCCCGGTCACGTCCGCCTCGGCCCCGGCGGCGCCGGGTCGCGTGCACGAGCTGCGTACCGAGGACGGGCCGCTACGGGTGGACGGCGCCGTCGACCCGCACAGCAACGCGTACTGGGCGCAGAGCAATGTGACGCTCAGGACGACGCAGCCGCTCTCCTCGCTCACGGTGGAACTGCGTATCGCTCAGACCGGCGGCGTCAACACCACCGGCTCCTGGCGCTCCTTGCCGGAGCAGGACTTCACCGCCTCGGCGCAGGAGAGGAGCGGCTTCCTCGTCTACCGGTGGACGCTGAAGCCGGGGCGCACGGTGCCGATCGGTACGCACATGTTCGCCGGCCAGTACAACCACGCGGAGGGCGTCCGGGGCGCGGACGGCGACTACATCACCGCGAGTGCTGCCCGTACCTCCGGTCAGCAGGTGTCCGTGGGCGACGACTTCACGCCCGATCACTGACCCGAGAAGAATCCCGGAACCCGGCAACCCTTCCTCCGGCGGCGGCGACCAGAGAGCGCAATGCTCCCCCCACCCCCGAGGAACGGGACATCGAGATGAAGGAACGAGCCGCACTCCGCCACCACCGTCGGCGGCGCACCGGTCGGCGCCGCATCTATGCCGCCCTGACCGCCGCGCTGGCTCTCACCGGCGCCGCTGTCGTCACGAACCTGACGGTCCAGCCGGCCGGCGCGGCGACCGCCGCGGTCGCCGCCTGGCCCACCCCGAACGGGTCCCAGCCCGTCTCGGCGACCATCGCGGTCTCGGGGACGTACGACGGCGGATCGAAGCGCTTCTACGGGACCGGGGATCTCGGCACCGGAGGCCAGGACGAGGACCAGGATCCGATCTTCAAGCTGGCGAACGGGGCGGTCCTGAAGAACGTCATCCTGGGCTCGCCGGCTGCCGACGGCATTCACTGCTCGGGCAGTTGCACGCTTCAGAACGTGTGGTGGGAGGACGTCGGCGAGGACGCGGCGTCCTTCAAGGGCACCTCGTCGAGTGCCGTGTACACGGTGACCGGTGGTGGCGCACGGAAGGCCTCCGACAAGGTCTTCCAGTTCAACGGCGCGGGCAGCCTGACCATCACCGGCGGATTCCAGGTCTCCGACTTCGGCAAGCTGGTCCGCTCCTGCGGCAACTGCTCGACCCAGTACAAGCGCACCATCACCGTCGACGATGTCGACGTCACGGCCCCTGGCAGTGCCATCGCCGGCATCAACACCAACTACGGGGACAGCGCGACGCTGCGCTCGGTACGGATCCACGGCGACAGCAGCAAGAAGATCAAGCCGTGTGTCCGCTACACGGGCAACAGCACGGGTGACGAGCCGACCGAGACGGGCAGCGGCCCGGACGGCACGTACTGCCGCTACTCCGCCTCGGACATCAGCTACCAGTAGCCGTTCCCAGGTGCGGCACGACCGGGCGCCCTCCGGTCGCGCCGCACCGCCCCACCCGTCCGGAGCACTCCCCTCCCATGAGCACCCGCGAGAGGCGTCTCACCCGCCGCCGGGTCATCGGCGCAGGCGCCGTCGGCGTCGCGACCGAGCCCGGAGCCCGCTGCTGGGCCTGTCAGTAGAGCGCTACGGCGCGTCTCAGCACCGCTTCCATGGCGTCCAGTCACCCAGATAGGCGGACCGGGTCTGCACCTGGGCCTCGGCATCCGTCAGTTGAGGCCGGTTCTCCGGGACGTTGATCCGCGCACCCGGGCCCGTGTTCCGGTACTCGGCGAACCGCTGGGCCTGCCACGGATAGATGTCCTGCATGTTCGTGTAGGGGGCGTCGGAGTCGATGCCCGGGCCGAAGACGCTCTCGCGGACCGTCAGCATCGGTCTCGCCGTGGTGTCCGACCCCGGCACCCATGGGCGCGCCAGTTTGTAGTGGGCCGCCGGGGCGCCGCTGGTGACATGGGAGTTCAGGACCAGGTAGCCGCGCGGGTTCGCGACCGCGGTGCTGGGCGCAAAGACGAAGCCGTAGGGGGCGGCCGCCAGATCGGTACGGTCCAGGGTGCGGAAGTGGCAGTGTTCGTAGACGGCGGTGGCACGGCCGAAGACGAAGTCGACGTCGCCTTCGACGTAGCAGTCGCGGAAGTACTGGCGGGCGAAGATCCCCAGGCCCATCGAGTCGGCGTACAAAGTGTCCTGGTGACCCAGGAAACGGCAATTGAGGAATGACGAGCGGTCGCCCTGCACCTTGATTGCGACGGCCTGCGTCCCGGAGGTGATGTCGGGGTGATCCGCGCGCAGCCAGTCGTTGGCGAAGGTGAGGTCGTGCGCAGTGAAGCCGTCGGCCTGGACCGTGGTCGTGGCCGAGCCCGTCGTCCCGTACGTACCACCGGACGGCTTCGCCGTACCCGCGGCGTTGTCGTACACGATCACGGTGTCGCGTGGGTCGCGGGTCGTCCCGCGCAGGGTGAGATTGGTTGCGGTGAGGGGGATGACGACGGTCTCGCGGTAGACGCCGGGGGCGAGGACGATCGTCCAGCCGTCTGAGGGGACGGCGCTGACCGCCGCCTGGACGGTGGTGTGATCGCCCCGCCCGCGCGGGTCCACGTGCAGGATCTGCTGCCGGCCGGCGGCGGAGGCCCGCGGGGCGAGGGCGAGGGCGGTTGCGGCCAGGGCGCCGCTGAGGACGGACCGGCGTGCGAGGTGCGAAGTCATGCGGGAGGTGCCTCCGTTGCGGCTCAGGGAACAGAGGGCGGGGCCGGGGTGCAGGAGCACCCCGGCCCCGTACGGAAGGGGAGGGTCAGCAGGTCTTACCGGCGCCCGCACCGTGGTCGACGATGCCCGGGACGGCGCGCGGGTTGTCGATCCTGGTGCGCAGGGTCGGTGTCCAGCCGGCTCCGGAGACGAGCTGCTCGGCGGGAACACCCGCGTTGTGGACGGCTATGAGGTCGGTCATGCGGCCGTTGACGTAGTTGTCCCCGGCGGTGATCGGGGCTTCCTTCCACTTCTTCAGGATGGTCGCCGGGTCGACCTGCGACGCGAGGGTGAAGGCGTTGTGCTCCGCGACGATCCGGGACTCCATGCCCACGCCGTAGCTGTAGCCGTACGGGGCGTCCGCCGTGGCGACGAAGTGGTTGTTGTACGAGTCGACGGCGCCGAACCGGACGCGGGGCGCGCGTTCCTTGAGGTCCTGGAAGAGGTTGTGGTGCAGGGTGACACGGAGCTTCCCGCGGTCGATCGCCGCGGTGGCGGCGCTGTCGCTGTTGCCGATCAGCATGGTCTTGTCGTGGTTCTTCAGCACGTTCCAGGAGACGGTGACCAGGTCGGCGCCGCGGACGATGTCGAAGAGGCCGTCGTGCTGCTGGAACACGTCGCCGTAGTAGTGCGGCTGGTCGGCGTCGGGCCGGTCACCGTCGCTGAAGGTGTTGTGGTCGACCCAGACGTGGTCGGAACCGGTGACGACGAGGTTGTCGTACTCGGAGTTCCAGGCTCCGGTCTCCCCGTCGGTGGGGTCCCACTGCGGGAAGCAGTCGTAGGTGTCCTCGAAGGTGATGTTGCGGACGATGACGTTCGAGACGTCCATCACCTGGAGGCTGGCACCGATGACGGTGGCGTCGTCGCCGACACCGACGAGGGTCGTGTTGGACGGCACCTCCACCTCGACCGATTCCTTCTGCAGGGCCGCGGACGCGGCACGGGCGTCCTCCAGCGGCCCGGACGGCAGGGTCGTCCCCCAGGTCTCCGGGTCGTACGCGGCGAGGTACTTGTCCAGGGTGTAGCCGTCGGTCCGGTAGGCGTCGCAGTCGATCGGGTTGCCGGCCGCGTCCGCGTTGCCGTGGATGGTCCCGTCGATCCTGACGATCTTCGGGGCGTCGCCCGCGTCCTTGAAGGCCGCGATCAGTTCGGCCCGGTTGGACACGGTGTAGACGTGGTCGGGCGTCGCCGCGGAACCACCGGTGGTGGAGCCGTCGGCGGCGGCCCAGCCGTCACCCGCGGGCAGTACGGCGCGCTCGATCCCCCGGTGCCGGGGCGCCTGGTGTCCCTTCTGCGAGGCGGCCTGGGCGGGGACGGTCACGGCAAGTGCGAGCGAGGCGCAGCCCATCACCAGGGCGATGGCGCGTGCATGAGACATGCGTGCAGACATGGCGGATCCTTCGACGGTGAGTGGTGGAGTGATGAAGCGGTGCGGTGCCGTACGGAACGCTGCGTGCGCCGGGCCCGGGGCCGGGTGAATCCGGACCGCCGGGACGGGTTCGTCGGGACGGTCCACCTCGCGGGGTGCGGGGACGCCCCCTGTCCGGCAGCGTGCGAGCGGTCGGGGTGTTCCGGTCGTGCGGGAGGAGGGGACCGGCGGCGGGACGCGACCCGGACCGCCCCCGGTCCCCCGGTCACCGGGGGCGGTCCGGCTGTGGGGGAACGGCCGGCCGGATCAGCTCTTCTTCTGGTCCTTCCACTCCGCCTGGGCCTTGTTCAGCTCGTCGGCCATCTTGTCCAGGAAGGCCTTCGCGGTGGTCTTGCCGAGGAGCACCTTCTGGAACTCGGGCTCGTTGTCGGCCTTGCTGACGGTGTTCCAGTCCGGCAGGTAGTACGGGAGCTGGACGATGCTGGTGGAACCGTCGTTGAGGGTCTGGGCCGCGAGCTTGGTCGGCTCGGTCTCGGAGATCCAGGCGTCCGTGGCGGCCTCCGTGTTGGCCGGGATCAGGCCCGCCGACTCGTTGAACTTCGAGTTCGCCTCGTGGGAGGCGGCGAACTCGATGAACTTCCAGGCGGCCTCCTTGTTCTTGGAGGACTTGAACAGGCCGAGTCCGTCGACCGGGTTGGAGACCTGCACCCGCTTGCCGCCGGGGCCGATGGGCTGCGGGATGCCGCGGAACTTGTCGGCTCCGAGCGCCTTCACGTGGTCCTGGTAGGAGCCCAGGTTGTGGTTCACCATGCCGATGGTGCCGGAGTCCCACTGGGCGACCATCTTGATGAAGTCGTTGTTGAGGTCGGCGGACGGGGTGACCTTCTTGAACAGGCCCGTGTACTTCTCCAGCGCCGCGACGTTCTTCGGGTCGTTGAGCGTGGTCTTGTCACCGCTCGCGTCCCAGAAGGAGGTGATGCCGGACTGTCCGTACATCGCGTCCATCGCCTGCGCGATGGAGCCGGCGCCGCCGCGGATGGTGTAGCCGAACTCGTTCTTCTTGGCAGCGGTCAGCTTGTCGGCCGCCTGGTAGAACGTGTCCCAGGTGGTGGGTTCGGCCAGCTTCGCCTTCTTGAACAGATCGGTGCGGTAGTACAGCACACCGTTGTTGGCGGAGATCGGCACGTTGTACATGTGCTCGCCGGAGCCGCCGGCCGACTTCACCGACTCGACCATGCCCTTGTTCAGCTTGCCTTCGAGGGAGGACTTGGCGATCCGTCCCTCCAGCGGCTCCAGCGCGTCCTGCGCGGCGATCCCGGCGAGCATCGCCGCGCCGACACCGCCGACGTCCGGCAGGCCGCCGCCCTGGATGGCGTTGTCGTACTTGGACTGGGCCTCGGGGGCGGCCACCCCGACGTACTGGACGTGGATGTCCGGGTTCTTCTTCTCGAAGTCGGCGATGATCTCCTTCCAGATGTCGGTGCGGACTCCACCGTTGTTGTCCCAGAAGACGATCTTGCCCTTGCCACTGCCTTCGGCGCCGCCCGCCGACCCGCTGCCGTCGTCACCGCAGGCCGTGGCGGTCAGCGCGAGCACTGCGGTGAGGGACACCGCTGCCGCGGCCCGCCCCCGGTGCGTCTTGGAGATGTTCATGATCGGCTCTTCTCTCTTTTTCTCGGGGTGCATTCCGGTTGCGGTGCATGGGGGGTGAGTCAGGGGCGGTGCGTCGGACCTGACGTGGTGTGCTGCCTTCCGGCGCGCTTCAGGCCGCGGTGCGGAAGTCGGTGAAGTCGGCCGTCCCGGCCGGTCCCGTTCCGGTGGGTGCGGTGGCGAAGAGCCCCAGCAGTGCGCCGACCCAGCGCCACGGGGTCGCGGCGAAGGGCTGGCCCGAGGCCCGGAACCCGGCCCCGTCCCCGGTGTCCGCGGAGAAGTGGCAACGGGCGCCCGCGGTGACCTCGACGCGGAGCCGGGCCCGTCCCGCGGGTGCCGGGCGGCTGTGTTCGGCGTCCCGTTCGTGTTCGGCGACGCTCTCGGCGTACCGGTGCACGAGCCGGGTCCCGCCGTCCTCGGTGCGTTCGAGGCCGATCCAGCTGAACGCGTCGCCGAGTACGGCCAGTCCCGCCTTGGCCCCCGCCTCCTCACTGCCGAGGACGAGACCGACCTCGACGGTGAACGTCTCGGCGGGCAGCCGCTGGACCAGGACGTTGGGCAGGGCGCGCAGATCGTGTGCGTACGCGGTCCGTACGCAGCTGAGCCGCAGCCCGTCCCCGGCATGCTCGACCGTCCAGCCCGGCCGCCGGTTCGCCGTCCACTGCCACTGCCTGCCGTACCGTCCGCCGGGGAAGCCGTCACTGGACGCGGGGGCTTCGACGGGCTGCTCGGGGGCGGCCGGCCGGGGGTGGACGGAGACGGGTTCGCCGTCGTCGCCGAGGACCGGCCAGCCGTCCTCGGCCCACCGCATCGGCTGCAGGTGGACCACTCGCCCGTACGCCCCGCGCTCCTGGAAGTGCAGGAACCAGTCCTCCCCCGCCGCGGTACGGACCCAGCCGCCCTGGTGCGGCCCGTTGACCTCGGTGCGGCCCCGGGCGAGGACGACACGTTCCTCGTACGGTCCGAAGAAGTCCCTCGACCGGAACGCCCCCTGCCAGCCGGTCGTCACCCCGCCGGCCGGGGCGAAGATCCAGAACTCGCCGTCGTGCCGGTAGAGCTTGGGCCCCTCGATGGTGAACCAGCCGGGGATCGTGTCGCCGTCGATCAGGGTCGCGCCCTCGTCGAGGAGTTCCCGGCCGTCGGGGCTCATCCGGTGGCCGGTGAGCCGGTTCTTGATGCCGGAGCGGGATTTCGCCCAGGCGTGCACGAGGTAGGCCTCGCCGGTCTCCTCGTCCCACAGCGGGCAGGGGTCGATCAGTCCCTTTCCGCCCTTGACCAGGTGCGGGGCGCTCCACGGTCCGCGGACGGACTCGGCGTTGATCTGCTGGATGCCGTGGTCGGGGTCGCCCCAGAAGATCCAGAAGCGGCCCGCGTGGTACCGGAGGGACGGTGCCCACACCCCGCAGTCGTGGCGCGGTACGGCGAAGTCGGCGGCGGGTTCGAGACGTTCGAGGGCGTGACCGACCAGCGACCAGTTGACCAGGTCGCGGGAGTGCAGCAGCGGCAGTCCGGGCACCCGGCCGAAGCTGGACGCGGTGAGGTAGTAGTCGTCGCCGACCCGGATGACGTCGGGATCGGACCAGTCGGCGTTCAGGACGGGGTTGCGGTAGGTGCCGTCGCCGAGGTCGGCGGTCCAGGGACGGCTCACGCGGTCACCGCCCGGCGCACGTACGCCGCCGCGGTGGCGCGGTCGAGCCGGCCGTCGGCGACGACGGTGACCACGCGGCGTACCACGGTGGCACCGGCCGGGACCGGCAGCCGCTCGGTGGCGGCGAGCGAGGAGCCGACGCCCGGGTACGAGTTGCTCCGGACGAACCACGGGTCGCGCCGGGTCTCCTCGGTCGCGCCGGCGAAGACGAGGGTCCACCCGTCGCCCGTCATCGCCACCCAGTCGGCGATCCGTCCGTGGACCGCCTCCTCGCCGTCGCCGGAGCCGCTGAACACGGCGGGCGCCGCCGTCTCCTTCGGCGCGCGCCAGAAGAAGCCGCCGTATCCGGCGCCGGGGCGGCCGTTGGTGGCGGGGCTGCCGATGGAGAGGTCCGCGCCGCTCCGGTTGGTGAGTGAGAAGGAGAAGTCCAGCACCCAGGCGGTGTCGGAGAGTTCGGCGACGGCGACGGTGCGGTGCTCGCGCAGCAGCTCGGTGTCGTCCGCCTCCCAGCTGAGCTCCTCGACGAAGCCGTCAGGGTCGCGGAGCTTCCAGCCGACGTGACGCTGGACCCCGTGGTTGTCGAGCACCGTGGGGCCCTGGTCGCGCACGAAGGTACGGCCGCCCCAGAAGTTGTGCCCGGCGACGTCGGGGACGGCGACGGAGGTACCCAGGTGGTGGAGGTGGTCGGCCGGGCGCTCCTCGGTGACCGCGACCCCCCCGAGCGTGGTGACCGGGTGGAAGTAGGGGCGGCTCTCCGACGCGGGCCGGTAGGTGTACCGGCCCACGGGGCGTCCGGCGCAGCTCAGGAGCGCGGCTGTCGGGGTCACGATGACCTCACCTCGGTGGGGAGCGCCCAGGAGGCGCCGAGTTCGGAGAAGAGCGTGAGGGTGTCGGCGCCCGCCGCGACCAGGGCGTCGATACCGCGGACCACCCGGCGTACGCCGGTGGAGGCGGACGCGGGTTCGGTGTGCCAGGCGCCGGAGGGCAGCGCGACCGGCTCGGGGGCGGTCCGTACGGCTTCGACGACCCGCATGAAGGCGCCCGTGCGGTGCGGGGGCACGAGGAGTCCGGCGCGGCCCGCGAGGTGTTCGACCAGGTTCTCCAGCAGGTCGGTCCGCCCGTGCACGGACTCCTCGGGGCCGTGTCCGGCGCGCTGGACGAGGACCCGGTCCTGCTTGTACCAGAAGGTGATCCGGCCCCGGTCGCCGTGGACGACGACGTACGGTTCCCCGGCCTGTTCGGCGCAGAGCGTGACGGCCGCGGTGACCGGCAGCCCGCGGGTGGTGGTGACGCGCACGCAGGAGGTGTCGTCGGCCTCGATGTCGTGGGCGCGGAAGAGCTCGGTCTCGATGGACGCCACCTCGTCGGCGGTTCCGTCGCCGGCGAGTTCGAGCGCGGTGGCGACGGCGTGCGCGAGGGGATTGGTGAGAACGCCGTCGACGACGTCGACCGAGCCGATCCTGCGCCGCCCGGCCCAGGGTGCCCGCCGGTAGTAGGCGTCGTCGCGGGTCCAGGCGCCCGCGGCGCCGATGCCGAGCACCGTGCCGATGGCACCGGAGCCCACCAGTTCCCGGATGGCCGGCACGGCGTGCGAGCCGAAGGACTGGAAGCCGACCTGGCAGGCGATGCCGGCCGACCGTACGCCGGTGAGTATCCGCTCGAAGTCGGCGTACGTCGCGGCGGGCGGCTTCTCCAGGAGGAGGTGGACGGACCGGGCGGCGGCGGTCAGCGCCAGATCGGTGTGGGTCTGGATCGGGGTGCAGATGATGGCGACGCGTGCACCGGTGGAGTCGAGGAGCTCCCCGAAGTCGGCGGACTGAGCGGGCAGTTCACCGGCGAAGGGAGCGAGTTCGTCCTCCGTCAGCGGATTCAGCTCGCAGATGCCGACGAGACGGACCAGGCCGTCGTTCTGCAGGCGGCGGATGTTGGCGAGGTGCCAGCGGCCGTGTCCGCGCGCGCCGGCGAGGACGACGGGGACGGGTGTGGTGACAGTCATCCGATCCTCCCCGTCGCCGCTGCGCGGGCGGGCGCCTTCGCGGCTGCGGACTGCCGCACATCTCGTTTCCGCATGAGACCTGTTGGGGGGTTTGCGATCATCGGGGAGTCTCCTCGACCGGGCGGACGGGGGTGGGGGCAGCGCGCCGCGGGGCGGCTGTCAGCCCTTCACGGCACCGGCGCTGAAGCCGGTGATCAGCCACTTCTGGATGAAGGCGAAGATGAGCACCACGGGGACCGCGGCGATCACACCGCCCGCGGCGAGCGCACCCAGGTCGACGCTGTCCGCGCCGATCAGGGTGTTCAGGCCGACCGGGATCGTCTGCTTGTCCTGGTCGCTGAGGAACATCAGCGCGAACAGGAAGTGGTTCCAGCTGTGCACGAAGGCGAAGGAGCCGACGGCGATCAGCCCGGGCCGCAGCAGCGGCAGCACCACCGCGCAGAAGGCCCGGAAGCGCGAGCAGCCGTCCACCCAGGCCGCCTCTTCCAACGTGACCGGGACGTTCTTGATGAATCCGCTGATCAGGATGATGGAGAGCGGCAGCTGGAAGACCGTCTCGGCGATGACGACGCTCCCGAGGGAGTTGATCATCTGGAGGTTCTTGAAGATCTCGAAGAGCGGTACGAGCATCAGCGCGCCCGGGATGAACTGCGAGCAGAGCAGTGCCAGCATGAAGCCGTTCTTGATCCGGAAGTCGAACCGGGCCAGGGCGTAGCCGCCGGCCAGGGCGACGAGCGTGGTGGCGATCAGCGTGCAGACGCCGACGATCATGCTGTTCTGGAAGAAGACGGCGAAGCTGCGCTCGGTCCAGACCTTCTGGAAGTGCTCCCCGGTGATCGGCCACGGCACCAGCGAGGTGGATCCGGTGGGCCGTACCGCGAAGAGGATCATCCAGTAGAAGGGGATGAGGGTGAAGAGCAGGTAGATGCCGAGCGGCACGTAGATCTGCCAGCGCGGTACGTCGTCGAAGGCGCGCTCACGCCCGGGGCGGCGCGCGGGAGGCGGCGGGGTGTCCCGTACCGGCTCCGCGACGGTGCCGGTGTGCTTCTCGGCGAGTGCGGCAGTCATTTGTGGTCGCCTCCGAACTTGCTCAGGCGCAGATAGACGATCGAGCAGAAGAGGAGGATCACGAAGGCGACGGTGGTGAGCGCGGAGGCGTACCCGAAGTCGTGGCCCTCGATGCCGGTGTTGGCGACGTAGAGCGGCAGGGTGGTGGTCTCGCCGGCCGGCCCGCCTCCGGTGAGGGTGTAGAGCAGGTCGACGTTGTTGAACTCCCAGACACCGCGCATCAGCGTGGAGAGGATGATCGCGTCCCGCAGGTGCGGCAGGGTGATGTGGAAGAACTGGCGCAGCCGTCCGGCGCCGTCGACCGCCGCCGCCTCGTACAGCTCCTTGGAGACGGACTGCAGGTCGGCGAGGATGAGGATGGCGAAGAACGGGACTCCGCGCCAGAGTTCCGAGACCGTCGCCGCCCAGAAGACGGTGCCGGTGTCGGAGAGTACGGAGGTGCCGTAGTCGCCGATCCCGGCGTCCGCGAGGTAACGGCTGAAGCCTGTCGAGGAGTTGTAGAGCAGGATCCAGATGGTGCTGGTCAGTACGCCGGAGACGGCCCACGGGGAGAAGACCATGGCGCGGGAGATGCCCCGGCCGATGAAGGTCTGGTTGACGATCAGCGCGAGCGCGAGACCGAGCGCGAGCTGGAGCACGACCTGGGTGACGACCCACTGGGCGCTGAAGCCGAGCGCCGACCAGAACTGGTCGTCGTCGGTGAAGATCCGGGTGAAGTTGTCGAAGCCGGCGAAACCGTTCCGCCACGGCTTGGTGACGTTGTAGTTCTGCAGGCTGTAGTAGAAGACGCTGACCACCGGATAGGCGATGAAGCCCAGCATCAGCAGCCCCGCGGGGGCGATGAGCAGGTACGGCAGTCGACGGGGGTTCGCGGAGCGGCGCCGGGGAACCTTGGGCGGTGCGGCCACAGCGGTGGCTTGGGCCATGACACGTCTCCGTTCTGAGGGAAGTGCGGGTGCGGGCGGGGCAGTGCGTGTATTGCGCAAGCGCTTACCGCATGGCATTCGGTATGCCGAACGGGCGGTGCGCCGGAATTCTCGGTGGGGCGGATCAGCCGGCGTACGGGTCGGGCACCTCTCCCTGCCTGGCCAGGAAGGAGAAGTCGCAGCCGGTGTCGGCCTGGGTGATCTGTTCGTGGTAGAGCGCCCCGTAACCGCGTTCGTACCGGGTGGGCGGCGGCGTCCAGGCGTCCCTGCGGCGCGCCAACTCGTCGTCCGGCACATCGAGATGGAGCAGGCGGGCCTCGACGTCCAGGGTGATCCGGTCACCGGTGCGGACGAGGGCGAGCGGACCGCCTACGTACGACTCGGGGGCGATGTGCAGCACGCACGCCCCGTAACTGGTGCCGCTCATCCGGGCGTCGGAGATCCGCACCATGTCCCGCACCCCCTGCTTCAGCAGGTAGTCGGGGATCGGCAGCATGCCGTACTCGGGCATCCCGGGGCCGCCCTTGGGTCCGGCGTTGCGGAGCACCAGCACATGGTCCGGGGTGAGAGCCAGCGCCGGATCGTTGATGGTGCGCTGCATCTCCTTGTAGTCGTCGAAGACGACCGCGGGTCCGGTGTGGCGCAGCAGCTCGGGTTCGGCGGCGATGTGCTTGATGACCGCGCCGTCCGGGCAGAGATTGCCGCGCAGGACCGCCACGCCGCCCTCCTCCGCGAGCGGGTTGTCCCGCTCCCGGATCACATCGGAGTTGTGCACGAGCGCCCCGTCCAGCTGCTCGCGGTAGCTGTCGTACGAGACCGTGGGCCGGTCCAGGTGGAGCACGTCCGTCAGCCGGGCCAGGAACCCGGGCAGTCCCCCGGCGAAGTGGAAGTCCTCCATCAGGTACTTCCCGCCGGGGCGGAGGTTGGCGAGGACCGGGACGGTCCGGGCGATCCGGTCGAAGTCGTCGAGAGTGAGCTTCACTCCCGACCGGCCCGCCATCGCGATCAGATGGATGACGGCGTTGGTGGAACCGCCGAGCGCGAGCACGGTGGCGACCGCGTCCTCGTACGCCTCCGCGGTGAGGATCGACGACAGCTTCCGCTGCTGCCACACCAGTTCGACGATCCGCATCCCGGACTGCGCCGCCATCCGGTCGTGCCCGGAGTCCACGGCCGGGATCGACGAGGCTCCCGGCACGGTGACGCCGAGCGCCTCGGCGGCGGCCGTCAGGGTGGATGCCGTACCCATCGTCATGCAGTGACCGGGCGAGCGGGCGAGCCCGTTCTCCAGCTCCGCCATCTCGCAGTCACCGATGAGTCCGGCCCGCTTGTCGTCCCAGTACTTCCACATGTCGGTCCCGGAGCCCAGGACCTCGTTGCGCCAGTGGCCCGGCAGCATCGGCCCGGCGGGCACGAAGACGGTCGGCAGGTCGACCGAGGCGGCGCCCATCAGCAGCGCGGGCGTCGACTTGTCGCAGCCGCCCATCAGCACGGCGCCGTCGACCGGGTAGGAGCGCAGCAGCTCCTCCGTCTCCATCGCCAGCATGTTGCGGTAGAGCATCGGCGTCGGCTTCTGGAATGTCTCGGAGAGGGTGGAGACCGGGAATTCGAGCGGGAAGCCGCCCGCCTGCCAGACGCCCCGCTTGACCGCCTGCGCACGGTCGCGCAGATGGACATGGCAGGGGTTGATGTCGGACCAGGTGTTGAGGATCGCGACGACCGGCTTGCCGAGGTGCTCCTCGGGGAGGTAGCCGAGCTGCCGGGTGCGGGCCCGGTGGCTGAACGAGCGCAGCCCGTCCGTCCCGTACCACTGATGGCTCCGCAGTTCCTCTGCGGTGATGCGGCGGTCCTGGTCGGTCATATCGACCACCCGGCGATCTCGTCGGCGACCTCGGCGCGGTGCGCCTCCGGCAGGGCACGGCTGGGCGGACGGACATCGCGGCGGCAGAGCCCGAGCGAGGCCAGGGCTTCCTTGACCACCGTCACGTTGTTGGCGGACTGCCGGTCGGCGCGCAGCTCCTCGAACCGGCGGATCTGCTCCCAGACCTTCATCGCCGCCGGGTGGTCGCCGGCCCGCAGCGCCTCCAGCATGGCGAGCGAGACACCGGGGGCGACGTTGACGAGTCCGGAGGTGAATCCGGTGGCGCCGGCGGAGAAGTAGGCGGGTGCGTACAGCTCGGCGAGCCCCGCGATCCAGACGAACCGGTCGAGGCCCGCGTCCCGCGCGAAGGCGGCGAACCGCGCGGCGTCCGGGACTGCGTACTTCACGCCGATGACGTTGGGGCAGCTGTCGGCGAGCGCTGCCAGCGCCTCCCCGCCGAGCAGCGGGTTGCGGATGTACGGAACCACGCCGAGCCCGGGGACCGCCTCGGCGATCACCCGGTGGTAGTCGATCCAGCCGTCCTGCGAGACGTACGGGTGGACCGGCTGGTGGACCATCACCATTTCGGCGCCGGCGTCACGGGCGTGTTCGGCGGTGGCCACGGCGGTCGGCAGGTCGTGCCCGACCCCGACCAGGATCGTGGCACGGCCGGCCGCCTCGTCGATGGTCATCTCGGTGACGGTGCGCCGCTCCTCGGGGGTGAGCGCGTAGAACTCCCCGGTGTTGCCGTTGGGGGTGAGGGTGCGCACGCCGCCGTCCAGCAGCCGTCGCAGCAGTCTGCGGTGGGCCGCCGCGTCGAGGGTCCCGTCCTCGGCGAACGGGGTCACCGGGATCGCGACGACATCTGCGAGGGCCGCCTTCAGCGGTGTGAGGTCCATGCGGACAGGCCTTTCATCGGTGTGCTGGTGGTTCACGCGCCGTCCTCCTCGGTCTCTGCTCCCTCGGGGAAGGCGCGGCTGACGAACGACGCGATGTGGTCGCGCAGTGCGCCCACCGCGGCCTCCGCGTCGTCGGCGAGCGCGAGCCGGAGGATCTCCCGGTGCTCGGCCGCTTCCCGCTCCCAGGACGGGATGGTCGCCCACGCGACCGTCGACACGAGCGCGGCCTGATCGCGGACCTCGTCGAGCATCCGGGCCAGCAGCGGGTTGCCGCAGGGCAGGTACAGCGCCCGGTGGAAGTCCCGGTTGGCGAGGGACCGGTCGGCCTTGTCGCCCGCCGAGTCGGCCCGTTCCAGGGCTGCCTGGGCCTCGTCGAGGGACGCCTTGCGGGTGATGGAGCGGCGCAGCGCCTCCGGCTCGAGGAGCAGTCGTACGTCGTACACCTGGCGTGCCATCTCCGCGTCGACCAGTCGCACGGTGGCGCCCTTGTACTGGCTCATGACGACGAGTCCGGTACCGGCGAGTGTCTTCAGCGCCTCGCGCACCGGCGTCTTGGAGACCCCGAACTGCGCGGCGAGTTCGGTCTCGACGAGCGCCTGCCCCGGTCTCAGCTGCGCCGTGAGGATGGCGTGCTTGATCGCCTCCAGCACGTACTGGGTGCGGGACGGAATGGGGGTGGGCGCAAAGATCATGGGGGAGGGCTCTCACATCTCGCGTATCGCGTATCGCGTCTCATATATGACGTACGAAGTACGACGCGTTGAAGCTAGAGCGGTGGTCAATGTTTCGTCAACGCTTCCGGCAAAAGAACTTCCGTCGACCTGTCCTGCCTCAGCGGTCGTCCGGCCGCATCAAGGAGTCCTCCTGGTGCCCGGATACGTCCTCGGTCGCCGGCCCGGCTCCCACAACACACGGGAAATCCTGCGGAGTTCGCGGAGCGTGCCGGCGGGACCGACGGCGGGGGTGATGCCGCGGAAACGCAGCGCCGGGCCGCGCACGAGGGGGTGGTGGTGTCCGGCTCCGGACGTCCGGGATGTGGCCGGCCGGCAGAGTCCAGGTCAAGTCCCCACCAGGTCGGCCGGTTCGGCCGCACTCATGGGTTCACCCTGTGACTTCCGCTGCCGACCGGTTCCGGGCTCGGCGCAGTCGCCGGCCGGGGGCGCCGCACACCACCGCTGATCGGGTCGAACCTCACCGGGGCAGGGCTGTACGCCCGCTTCGGGAGCGGCGCGGTGGCTCTCCTCGACGCGGCGTCGTTCGCGCCGGCCGCCGGGGTCCACCCGCCGCTGCGGGTGCGGAGGCGCGCCGGGCCGGGCTGCCGGATGCGCCGATCGCCGCGAGGGCAGTGGTCAGGGGGAGACGCCGGACACCGTCCCCGGCCGGACGCGTGCGACCGCCGACTCGCTGATGAGGGTGCCGTGCCCGAAGCGGGGCTCCGGCGGTCGGCGCAGGGCTGATCGCGGTGCCGGGCCTCCGGGCGCCGCTGCCGCCGACCGGGCCCGCGGCGCTGCTGGTCACGGGCCGGTGGGGACGGCTGACGGTCGCCCCCACCGGCCCGGTTCCGTCATCGACCGAGGCGTGACAGCGCTTCGGTGACGGCCGCGAGGTCCGGGGCCGAAGCCAGCCCGGCGTGGTACAGGCGCAGTTGGTTCGCGCCGAGCGAGGCCGCGTGCGCGGCGTCGCGCTCCAGCGTGGCGGGGCTGCCGCCCATGCCGCTGACCACGGTGAAGTTGGCGGCCACCACACCCTGCCGTCCGGCGAACGGACCGAGATACGTCTCCCGCTGGGTGTCACCACCTGTGCAGGGCAGCACCACACCGTCGGCCACGTCCATGACGTGCTGCGCGTCGACACCGACATTGGCGCCCGAGCGGTACGGGGCGGGGTCGGCGTGCAGCAGCACCTGGAAGCCCGTCCCGGCGGCCGCGCGCACCGCCTCGACGGCGGACTCCTGGAGGGTACGGGCGACCTGGACGCGCCACCGGAGCGTGGCGGCGGCGAGGTCGGGGCCGAGAAGTTTCTCGACACCCGACCAGCCGGCGTCGGGGGAGCCGGAACCGGCCCAGGCCGGCTCCAGAGCCGCGCGCACGGCGCGGCGCAACTCGTCTGCGTCCAGCCCCTGTCCGGCATACCCGGTACGGCAGTCGGAGCAGAAGCAGAGCGACATCAGGTACTGCGCCGCGTCCCCGAGGCCCACGCCGGCGATCTTGTCGTGGGCGTGCAGATGGGCGAAGCCGTACCAGCCGCAGGACTCCAGCTCGGTGCCGCCGGTGATGCCACCGCGTACCGCCGCCTCCGCCGCGAGGTCCACCAGGTAGGCGCGGACCTCGGGCCGGGCGATGCACGGTGCCCAGGGGTAGCGGTCGCCGTAGGCGTTGACCACCGAGGTCTCCGGATGCTCCGCGCCCATCCGGGAGTTGTGCGCGAGCACCACCCAGCTGTGCACCTCCAGACCGGCGTCGGTCAGCGCCTGCGCGGCCTCGGCGTACGCATCGCCGGAGGCCACCCAGGACTGCGCGTACGGACGCAGCCGACGCCCCGCCCACCGCGCGGCGTCCGGCGGGTACAGCACCGCGGCGTGTTCGGCCGTGACGATACGGCGGCCCGGATGGCGCGGGGTCAGCGCACGGGTGGAGTGGTAGGCGGCGGCGAGCGTCACCTGCTGGACTCCGAGGTCCGCGACGCGGGCGGCCGCGTCCGGGTCCCCGACGACGTCCCAGGGGTAGAGGAAGGCGGAGGCCCTCACCCGCGCTCCTCGGCCGCGGTCCCGTTCTGCCCGTACTTCTCCAGCAGCGCGCGGCCGCGCCCGATGATCGCGACCAGCTCCTCGACATGAGCGGCGGGCGGCTCGGTGAGCGGGCTGCGGACGTTGCCCACCGCCAGGCCCTCCAGCCGGACGGCCGCCTTGACCAGCGAGACGGCGTAACCGCGGCCCTTGGCCCGCAGCTCGACGAGCGGCCGGTAGAAGTGGTCGAGCAGGGCGTTGGCGAACTCGTCGTCGCCGGACTCCAGCGCACGGTAGAAGGCGAGGGCGATGTCGGGGGCGAAGGCGAAGACGGCGGAGGAGTAGAGCGTGACGCCGATGCCTCGGTAGGCGAGTCCGGTGAGTTCCGCGGTGGGCAGCCCGTTGAAGTACAGGAAGTCCTGGCCGGGCAGCTCGGTACGGACGGCGCTGACGATGCGCTGCATCAGATCGAGGTCGCCGAAGCCGTCCTTGAGGCCGATGATCCCGGGCGTGCGGGCCAGCGCGACGACGGTCTCCGGGGTGAAGACGGCGTTGTCGCGCTGGTAGACGATCGTCTCCAGGCCGGTGGCGGCGGCCAGGGCCGTGTAGTGGTCGAGCAGGCCCTCCTGGTCGGCGTGGACCAGATACGGAGGCATGGCGAGGAGCCCGTCCGCACCCGCTCCCTCGGCCAGCTTCGCGTACTGGATCGCCAGCGCCGTGCCGTATCCGGCGCCCGCGACGACGGGCACCTGCCCGGCGGTCTCCTCGACCGCGGCGGCGACGACGAGACCGAATTCCTCCGGCGTCAGCGCGTGGAACTCGCCGGTCCCGCAGCAGGCGAACACGGCGGCGGCACCGGCGTCGATGCCACTGCGCACGTGCGCGCGGAAGGCGTCGAGGTCCACGGCGCCGTCCGGCCCGTAGGCGGTGACGGGGAAGAAGAGCGGCCCGGCGACATGGGTGAGTCGGGCGGCAAGGGGGGCTGAGGTCACGGGCGCTCCCTGAGCAGGTTCAGGCGTGCACAATTCTGATCGATGTCCATACTTATGAACGCTTACACGCTAAGGCAGCGGCGCGGCACAGGTCAAGGAGGGAACGCCCCCGCGGAGCCCGGACGAAAGCGGGGTCGGCGCCGGATCAAACCCCTGCGGCACGGAGGCCCGCACCACTTGACGCAGGGCGCCCATACTTCTTAGCTTGTCCATGCATGTGAATACTGTCCATGCATTTGACGTGTCGCGCGTATGTACCGAGGAGATCCGCGAATGCCCGCTCCCCGCACCGTCCTGCTCACCGGCGCCGCCGGCGGCCTCGGCACCCTGATGCGCGGACTGCTGCCCGCATACGGCTACGAGCTCCGCCTCTTCGACGTCACCCCCATCGAGGGCGAGCCGGACGCGATCGCGGCGGACCTCGGGGACAAGGCCGCGCTGCGTGAGGCCGTGCGCGGCGTCGACGCGATCATCCACCTCGCGGGCATCTCCCTGGAAGCCTCTTTCGACAAGATTCTGCGGGCCAACATCGAGGGGACGTACAACCTCTACGAGGCGGCGCGCGAGGAGGGCGTCCGGCGCATCGTCTTCGCCTCCTCCAACCACGCCATCGGCTACACCCCGCGCCCGCTCCCCGGGGACCCGCTGGTGCCGGTCGCCACACCGCGCCGCCCCGACACCTTCTACGGCCTCTCCAAGTCCTTCGGCGAGGACCTCGCCCAGCTCTACTGGGACAAGCACGCCCTGGAGACCGTCTCCGTGCGCATCGGCTCCTGCTTCATGGAGCCGACCTCGGTACGGATGCTGTCGGTATGGATGAGCCCCGGCGACGGCGCCCGGCTCTTCCACGCGGCCCTCACCGCCGAGGAGGTCGGCCACACCGTGGTCTACGGCTCCTCCGACAACACCCGCCTGTGGTGGGACCTGACGACTGCCAGGTCCCTCGGCTACGAACCGCAGGACGACTCGGAGCAGTACGCGGAGAAGCTCGTCGCCGAGCAGGGCGAGCTCGACCCGGCCAACCCGGACCACGCCCACCTCGGCGGCCACTTCGTCACCAACCCGCCGATCTGGCCGTACTGACGTCCCCAGGCGCGGCGACGTACGGGCGTCCGTGGGGCCCCCGGACGCCCGTAAAGGTAAGGGAACGGCAAAGCCGGGCCGTTCGTTACCCCGGGCATGACCGCTATGACACCCGGCTCGAACATTCCACTCTCCGCCGCCCGCGTGGCGGTGGACGTCGCCGCCCCGGTGCGGCTCGACGTCTCGGGCCTGCTGCTCACCGCCGACGGCAAGGTGCGTTCCGACGACGACTTCATCTTCTACAACCAGCCCACGGGTCCCGGTGTGACCTACCGCTCCGGCAGCGGCACGGCACCGGACGCGATCGTGGTGGACACCACCGCGGTACCGCCCGGCATCGAGAAGATCGTCGTCACGGCCAGCCCGGACGCGGCGGGTCAGACCTTCCAGGGCATCGAGCCCACCGCCACCGTGCGCAACGCGGACGACGGCAGCGTGCTCGCCACCTTCACCCCGCCCCGGCTGGGCGCCGAGACGGCGCTCGTGGTCATCGAGGTCTATCTGCGCGGCGGCGCCTGGAAGGCCCGCGCGGTCGGCCAGGGGTACGCCGACGGGCTGGCCGGCATCGCCACGGACTTCGGCGTCTCGGTCGAGGAGCAACCCGCCGCACCGGCCGCACCGCCGGTTCCCGCCGCCGCACCCGTGGACCCGCGGATCGCCGCTCCCCCGGTGCCGGCCGCCCCGCCGGCGCCGCCCGCAGCCGCTCCGGCACCCGCCGGCTCCGGCAAGATCAACCTCGACAAGGGGCGGGTCAGCCTCCAGAAGAACCAGACGGTGTCCCTGGTCAAGGGCGGCCGCCCGCTGCTCTCCCAGGTCAAGATGGGGCTCGGCTGGGAGCCCGCGTTCCGCGGCAAGGACATCGACCTCGACGCGTCCGTGATCGCCTACGGCCCCGACCGGAACCACCTGGACAGCTGCTACTTCGGCAAGCTCTCCATCCTGAACGGCGCGGTGAAGCACTCCGGCGACAACCTCACGGGCGAGGGCGCGGGGGACGACGAGGTGATCGTGGTCGACCTGGGACGGATCCCGCCGGAGGCGACCGGGCTGGTCTTCACGGTCAACTCGTTCACCGGCCAGAAATTCACCGAGGTCGCCAAGGCGTACTGCCGGCTGATCGACGCGGCCACCGGCGAGGAACTGGTCCGCTTCGACCTGACCGGCGCCGAGCCGCAGACCGGCGTCATGATGGCGAAGCTGATCAAGCAGTTCTCCGGTGAATGGGAGATGACGGCGATGGGTGACTTCGCGAAGTCGCGCACCGTCCGCGGCATGGTCAAGCCTGCCGCCCAGGCGCTGTAGGAGCTTCGCGAACGCTGCCGGAACGGCATCAGGGGCACCCGCGTTGTCTGCGGGTGCCCCTGATCCTGAGAACAGGACGGACGCTGCGCGTGCTCGGCGCGCCTCTCAGAGCTTGGTCAGCTTGGAGTACGGGCTCAGGATCCTCCCCTGTCGCCCAGAGAAGTCGATGAGCACTGCGTCGTTGTCGCCCTCGACAGCGAGGACTCGTCCGAGTCCGAACTGGTCATGCGAAACCCTGTCGCCCACATCGAAGCACTCGACCGGTGGGGCCGCCTGGGCCGGGCGGTTGAAGGGACTGGAAGGCAGGTGACGCCGGGATCCGGCTGACTGTTTCATTACGTTGAGTATGCGCCTCCGGAGCGTCGGACGCCATGCCCGACCACTCCTGGGGGCCCACTGATGCCGGATTCGTAATCAGCGGACCCGGGGCCGGTCGGCGTCCCGCCCCGCTTCCAGCAGGGGAACCATGCGGAAAGCCGCGTCCGGAAGCTCTCCGAAGGTGTGGCGGTTCCCGCTTCCGGACGGGGCGTGCCCGACCCGGTATCCGGCCGGATTCCAGGTGTGGACGGGCGCGCTCGCCGGGACGGCCGTGGTCGCGCCGCCGTGGCGGGTGAACGTCGCCTGCTCATCGGTGACGACCAGCACCCGGTCGTGGCCGCGGTGGTGCCGGCGTACCGCCTCCGCCCTACTGGTGCCGCCGGGATCACCGAACCGCTCAAGGATCTTCGGCACGGACTCACCTGTACGAAATATCACCGATGCGCCGCTTGTGCCGAATGCCACCGGGTCGACTTCTTCGGCCCGCACCGTGAGCGCCATACCGAGGACCGTGGCGGCGTCGGCCCGGTTCAGCCGCGAACGGTCCGAGAGCGGCGACCACCCACCCCCTGCGGTCATGCCCGCCGCCGGCCGGTCCGCCCCGCCGGGGGCGGTGACCACGGCCCGCCGCTCCTCGAACGGTCGGCGGAACCGACGAAGGCGCTCCACCGGCTGAGCTGCACCGGTTCGGGAACCGGTGGCGGGACTCGAACCGGCGACATCCCCATGGAGAGTGGTAGCAAGTCCTGCCTGCTCCCCTGGGCACGGACAGGACCTTGGACGACCGGCCGCCGGACACACGACGGATTTTTCCGCGCGTCGGCGGACTCCCCCGTCAGCGGTGGTTCGGCTGGCGCTTCCACGGGCCCGTGATGGCAAGCATGATGCCGGGCGTCTGGATGTTCGCGAACAGCGTCGTCCCGTCCGGCGAGAAGGTGACACCGGTGAACTCGCTGTACTCGGGCTCCTCGGCGGTGCCCGCGTTCAGCTCGTTGCGCGCGATCGGGTACGTACGGCCGCTCTCGGTCGCCCCGAAGAGATGCTGGATGCCCTCGCCGTCCTCGGCGATGACCAGACCTCCGTACGGGGAGACGGTGATGTTGTCCGGGCCGTCGAACGCGCCGTCCTTCGACGGGTCGGCGTTCACGCCGAGGAGAACCTTCAGCGTCAGCGTGCGCCGCTTCGGGTCGTAGAACCAGACCTGGCCGTCGTGCTGGACGGGGCTCTCCTCGCGGGCGAACGAGGAGACGATGTATGCGCCGCCGTCGCTCCACCACATGCCTTCGAGCTTCCGGGCGCGGGTGACCTCCTGGTCGCCGAACTGCTTGCGGATGGAGACGGTCTTGGCGTCGCGGTCGACGACCTCGGCCCAGTCCACGCCGTACACCGTGCCGATCTTCGTGGCACGGGACAGGTCGTCGACGAACTTGCCGCCGCTGTCGAAGCACTTGGCGGCCTGGAGGACACCCGCGGTGTCGGCGAGCGTGCGCAGCTTGCCGCGGCCGTGCTTGAAGCCGTGCGGCGGAACCCAGCGGTAGAGCAGACCGTTGGGACCGGCGGCGTCCTCGGTCAGGTAGGCGTGGCCGAGCCTGGGGTCGATGACGACGGCTTCGTGGGCGAACCGGCCGAACGCCTTGACCGGGCGCGGGTCACGGTTGGCGCGCCTGTCGTACGGGTCGACCTCGAAGACATAGCCGTGGTCCTTGAGCAGACCGTTCTTGCCGGCCTTGTCCTCGGTCTCCTCGCAGGTGAGCCAGGTGCCCCAGGGGGAGGCGCCACCGGCGCAGTTGGTGGACGTACCGGCGATGCCGACCCATTCGGCGGTGTGACCGTCGCGGCGGGTCTCGACGACGGTGCAGCCCCCGGCGGCGATCGGGTCGTAGACCAGGCCCTCGGCGAGCGGGACGGGGTGCTCCCAGCCGGCCCTGGTACCGCTCAGCTCGTGATTGTTGACGAGCAGAGTGACACCGCGCGGACCCTCGAAGGTGGCCGTGCCGTCGTGGTTGGAGGGGGTGTACTCGCCGGAGTCCAGTTTGGTGACACCGCTGTGCGTGATGATGCGGTACGAGAATCCGGCGGGCAGCGCGACTATGCCCTTCGGGTCGGAGACCAGCGGACCGTAGCCGAGCTCGTCGTGGTGACCGTGGTCGTGGTCGTGCCCGTGGCCGTCGTGGCCGTGCCGGGACTCCTCCGCGGCGAGGGCGCCGGGCGCGGTGGCCAGTGCGGCGACGGTGCCGGTAAGGGCGATGCCGACGCCGGTGGCGGCGGACTGCTTGGTGAATTCCCTGCGCGTGAAGGGCATCACGAACTCCTGGAGCGACTGGGACGGGTTGTTTGCGGGCTCACGCTCCCGCCCTTGCGCCAACTCCAGTTGAACGGTGGGCGACTTCGAGTGGCATGGTTGCTGTGAACCTTCACGGCGCCCACACCGCCTCGGCCCGCCGGCCCCGTCCGGGCCGACGGGCCGTTCGGCTCAGCCGTCCGACCGCGAACGCGCCTTGAACGCCGCCTTACGGGCTTCCTTCGCCTTCTTCTTGTCGCTGTGCACCCGCCCCATCGCCTCCAGGACCTCCGCGGTCGCCGGGTGGTCCACCCGCCAGACCTCGTCGAAGAACCCGCTGTGCTGACCGGACAACCCCTCGACCAGCCCCTGGAGCTCGGTCAGATCGCCCTCGGCCTGCAGCTGGGCGGCGATCGTGTCGACGGCGAGCCAGAAGATCATCGATTCGGGCGGCGGGGGCACGTCCGCCGCGCCGCGCTCCGCGAGCCAGACCCGTGCGAGTCCGCCCAGCTCCTGATCCTGAAGCACCGCGCGGACCGCGGGCTCCGCCTCCGTGCCGACCAGGGCGAGCGCCTGCTGGCAGTGCAGCCGCCGCAGCGGCGCCTGCTGGTCCGCACCGCGGGCCGCGTCCAGCAGGTCGGCGGCGGCGCCGTCCGTCCCGCGGCCGGCGAGCCACTGCTCGACCTCGCTGCGGGCCGCCGACTCCGGGTAGTGGCCGATGGAGCCGAGGAGCACGTCCGCTCCCTTGTCCGCGAGATCACCGACAGCCGGAGCGTCGACGCCGGCGTCCAGCATCCGGGCCCGGATGCCGTACAGACCGAGCGGGGTCAGCTTCACCATGCCGTACCGGGTGACGTCCTCGTCGTCCACGGGCGGCTGCGCCTGGTCGCCCTCCTCGGCGAGCAGCGCCTCGTCCACCGGCCGGTACTCGACGAGCCCGATCGGCTCGAAGAGCCGGAACTGGTCGTCCAGGCGCATCATCGCCTCCGACACCTGTTCCAGGACGTCGTCGCTGGGCTCGCCCATGTCGTCGGGCACGATCACCGACGCGGCGAGCGCGGGCAGCGGCACGGGAGCCTCGCCGCTGCCGCCGTCACCGTCGCCGTCACCGACCGTGAGCAGGTACAGGTTGCCGAGCACACCGTCGAGGAAGTCGGCCTCCGCCTCCGGGTCCCAGTCGAGGGCGTCGAAATCGATCGAGCCGTCCTCGCCGACGAGATCGGCGAAGTCCTCGAAGACGGGCGCGGTGGCGTCGGCGTACACGGCCTCCAGGCCGTCGAGCCAGATGGCGAGGACGTCCTGCGGGGAACCGCCGGTCAGCAGCCCCAGGTTCTCGCCCGCGGAGACCGTGCCCTCCGCGTCGTCCCCGGCCTCGTCCCCCTCCGGGTCGTGGACGTCGAGGAGCCCGGTGTCGACCGCGATCCGCCACGCCTCACTGGCCTCCGCGGCGCCGTCCTCGTCCGCCGCCAGCCCCAGGTGCTCGGCTGCCGCGGGCAGCTGCGCCTCGACGAGCTCGCCCCCGGCGCCGACCCGGGTCGTGGGTCCCGCCCAGCGGGCGAGCCGTGCGGCACGGGCGAGCAGCGGCGCGGCAAGCGCGTCCCGTGCCAGCTCGGCCTCGGTGTGCAGCCGTACCGGCGGCAGGGTGGGGCGCTCTGCGGACATCAGGTGGTTCTCCTCGGGCGTACGGGGGTACGGGCTCGGACCGGCCCGCAGGGGGATGCGGTCCCGGATCGACCAAGCGTAGACGCATTTCACCCCATGCCACTCGGTTCATACGACGGACGGCGGCCGTTCGCCGGAGCGCCATCGGCAACTGCCCCGCACAGCACCGGAGTCGGTGCGGCCGGGCGCCCATCGCCGCTCCCGGGGCGCCCGCTGCCACCACGCCGTCCGCCCGGACTCCGCAACTGCCGCTCCGGTCCCGCGCCCCGGCTGAGCGCGCGGCTGCCGGATCCGAACCCAGCACCTCGAACACGCCGTGCGCCAGCCCCCGTTGACGCACCTCGTCCGTACGTCGCTACCGCTGTCCTTCGTACCGCTGTCCTTCGTACCGCCGGCCGCGTCGGCCTGCCCGCCGTCCTCGCGCGCCGAGCCGCCCCGGCGGCCCCACCGGGGCTACTCGGCGCGCCAGGCAGTCATGTTCAGCTCGTCGAGCAGCCGGACATCGTTGCCCTCCAGCGGGAACGTGCGCGCCTCCAGGCCGGGGGCCGGTGCGATCTCCAGCGCGTCGCCCTCGATGAGGTCGCCGCCGGTCGGGGTGGACACCCAGGCCAGCAGTGAGCGCAAGGTCTCCCCCGGCTTCAGCATGACCTCCTTCGGCCCCCGGTCCGTCCCCATGTACGAGGAACCCGGATTCACCGGGACCGGCAGCGGGTCACCCTTGTCGTCCAGGGCCCGGACGGATGGGTAGCCGTTCACCCGGAACGGCTTCCCGCCGCAGTTGGTGAGGGTGAGGGACACGGCCCGGTGACCCACCGCGGCCTGCACCTCGCCCATGTCCACGACGACGCCGGAGGACGGGCAGCCGCCCGGTGCCGCGGTGCTCGGCGAGGGTGCGGGGCCGCTCGCGTCCCCCGTGGCGGGCGGTCTCGTGGCGGGCGGTGCGGCGGACAGGTCGCCGGGGCGCAGCTTCTCCGCGTGCACGAGGCCCGGCGTGGACGAACCGCCGGGCGTCGGCGCCGCCTCCCCCTCCCCCGCCGGTACGAGGAATCCGGCGCACCCCGACAGTGCGAGGGCCAGCGCCCCCGCCAGACTCACGGCCGCCACCGCTCTCCGTGTCCCGTTCCCCGTACCCGCCGGTCGCTGCACGCTCATGCATCCGCCCCCGTATCGGCCTGCCGCATAGGCGTTCGATCATGCCAGAGCGCGGGCCCGCCCATGCCGATCGTTGAGCATTTCTTCGCCGTCACCTCTAGCAGAACTAAGTGGACCTTCACGGTCCGGTCATCGGACACTTCGGACATGACTGCATCCGTGGCCCCCTTCGGCCGTACCCTCTGCGCCATGATCACGCCGTTCACCCCGGGCGGCGGTCTCGATCCGGACGCCGCCGGGGCCCACGCCGCCGGTCTCGTCGCCGACGGCTGCGACGGCCTGGTGCTCAGCGGCACCACCGGCGAGTCCCCGACCACCACCGACGCCGAGAAGACCGCGCTGCTGCGCGCGGTCCGGGAGGCGGTCGGCGACGGGGTGCCGATCGTCGCCGGGGTCGGCAGCGCGGACACCCGGCACACCGTGGAGCTGGCCCGTCAGGCCGAACGCGCGGGAGCCGACGGGCTGCTGGTCGTGACGCCGTACTACAGCAGGCCGCCGCAGCCCGCCGTCGAGGCGCACTTCCGCCGCGTCGCCGACGCGACCGGCATCCCGCTGATGCTGTACGACATCCCCGGCCGCACCGGCACCCGGATCGAGCCGGAGACGCTGCTGCGGCTCGCGGACCACCCACGGGTCGTGGCGGTGAAGGACTGCGCGTACGACCTGCTCGCTTCCACCAAGGTGATGGGCGCGACCTCGCTCGCGTACTACTCGGGCTGCGAGGAGCTGAATCTGCCGTTGTACGCGGTGGGCGCGGCAGGCTACGTGAGTACGGTCGCCAATGTCGCGCCCCGGCAACTGCGGGCGGTCCTGGACGCGTTCGATGCCGGTGACACCACCGGAGCGGCCCGGCTCAACCGGCTCACCGTGCCACTGGCGGAGTTGATGATGGCGTCGGGTCTGCCCGGCACCGTGACCGCCAAGGCGCTGCTCGGCGCCGGACCGGTCCGCGAACCGCTGCAGCCCGCCGGGCGCGATGCGACCGACGGGCTGCGCAGGGCGTACGAGGAACTCCTCGCCGCTACCAGCTAGTTGTGGCTGTGCAGAACCTCGTTGAGGCCGTCCCACACCGCGTTGTTCGGGCGGGCCTCGACGGAACCGGTGACCGAGTTCCGGCGGAAGAGGATGTTCGAGGCGCCCGAGAGCTCACGCGCCTTGACGATCTGGCCGTCCGGCAACGTGATCCGGGTACCGGCGGTGACGTACAGACCCGCCTCGACGACGCACTCGTCGCCGAGCGCGATCCCGACGCCCGCCTCGGCACCGATCAGGCAGCGCTCGCCGATGACGATGCGCTCCTTGCCGCCGCCGGAGAGGGTGCCCATCGTGGAGGCGCCGCCACCGATGTCGGAGCCGTCGCCGACGACGACACCCGCGGAGATGCGGCCCTCGACCATCGACGTACCGAGCGTGCCCGCGTTGAAGTTGACGAAGCCCTCGTGCATGACCGTCGTGCCGGCGGCGAGGTGCGCACCGAGCCTGACCCGGTCGGCGTCGGCGATCCGGACGCCCTTCGGGGCGACGTAGTCCGTCATCCGCGGGAACTTGTCGACCGAGGTGACCTGGAGGTGGAGGCCCTCGGCGCGGGCGTTGAGCCGCACCTTCTCCAGGTCGTCCACGGCGACCGGACCGAGCGACGTCCAGGCGACGTTGGAGAGGAGGCCGAAGAGGCCGTCCAGGTTCTGGCCGTGCGGCTGGACCAGGCGGTGCGAGAGGAGGTGCAGGCGCAGGTACGCGTCGTGCGCGTCGAGCGGCTTGTCGTCGAGCGAGCCGATGACCGTGCGCACGGCGACGACCTCGACACCACGGCGGGCGTCCACGCCGATGGCCTTGGCGGCGCCCTCGCCGAGGAGGTTCACGGCCTGGTCGGGGGTGAGCCGTTCGGTTCCGGCCGGGCCGGGCTCGCCGGCGAGCGCGGGTGCGGGGAACCAGGTGTCGAGGACGGAACCGTCGCCGGCGATGGTGGCGAGGCCGGCGGCGACGGCGCCGGTGGTGCGGGAAGTCGTGTCGGTCATGACACGAAACCTAACCGGCGAGGCACCACCGGAGCCAACCGGTCCCGCCGGATGGTCGCCGCGCGCCCCGCCGGTCCGCCCCGGTCAGCCGGGCTGCGCCTGCCGCTCGGCGGCCGCGGTCCGCTCGGCGGCCGGCGGGCCGGCCGGCCCCCGCAGTCGCCCCGCCGCCAGCACCGCCGCCCCCGCGCCGCCCGCCAGCACCGCACAGGCCGGCCAGAGCAGCCCGGGCGCGGCGGCGTAGAGCGCTCCCCCGAGCGGCGGTGCCAGCACCTGACCACTGATGGACGCCCCCGCGTACAGGCTCTGGAAGCGGCCCTGCGCGTGGAGGGGTGCCTGGTCGGCGACGTACGCGGTGGCAGTGGTCTTGTAGAGGACCTCCCCCGCCGTCAGCGACACCATCATGGTGACGGCCGACAGCGTCCCGGCCCCGGGGATCAGCACCGCGTACCCCAGCCCCACCAGCAGCAGTCCGGTGCCCACGATGCTCAGCGGCGCCCGCCGGCGCAGCGCGTGCGCCGCGGGGAGTTCGAGACAGAGGATGACGCCGCCGTTGATGGCGAGCAGCCATCCGTAGACCTGGGCGCCGTGGCCGTGGTCGGCGAGGAACACGGGCAGGGTCGAGTACTGCTGCCGGTAGACGAAGTCGACGCAGAGGATCGCGACGAGCAGCACCGGCACCGCGGGTCTGGCCCGCAGCTCCCGCCGGAGGCCGGGCGCCCCGGGGACGTGCGCCGGCCGGGCGTGCGCGGTGCCGCGCGCCGGGAGCACCTTCGACGCGTACACCGCGAAGAGCAGCGTCCCGAGGCCGTCGGCGACGAACAGCGGGCCGTACGAGAAGCGGGCCGCGATCAGCGCGCCGAGCGGCGGACCGACGGTGAAGGCCGCGTTGCTGCCGGCGCGCATCAGGGCGAAGCTCTGGCGGCGGCCGCCCTCCGGGACGGAGACGGCGACGAGTGCCGCGTTGGCGGCTCGTACGACACCGGCCGCGTACTGCGCGAGCGGCAGCACCGCGTACATCGCCACGACCGGCAGGACGGGCAGGGTGGTGAGCGCCGCGCCGCTCACCAGCGCGCCTGTCAGGAGCATCCGGCGGTGGCCGTAGTGGTCACCGAACCAGCCGCCGGTGAAGTTCCCGGCGACCAGGCCGATGCCGCCGACGCCCGCGATCACTCCGGCCTGCGGTACGGGCAGTCCGCGGGGGCCCGTCAGATAGACGAAGAGAAAGACGAAGGTGAAGCTGACGACTCCGTTGAGAAAGGCGCCGAAGGCCAGCAGCCGCACCGTACGCGGTACGTCCCGCACGACCGCGAAGACTCGTGTCCGCAACGCCCCTCCCCCAGTAAGTTCCCTTTGGGAACGGACTATGGCAGCATGCTTTCCCCAGGTCAATCCCGATGCGGTCACGGCAGACCTCATGACGGCGGCCCGGGGAACGAACGGAAAGAAGGCACCGTCATGCCGCAGCGCACCAGCCTGACCGACGCCGACTGCGCGATCGCCCAGGCCCTCGACGTCGTCGGCGACTGGTGGACCCTGCTGATCGTGCGCGACACCGCGCGCGGGGTGCACCGCTTCGACGCGCTCCAGCGGGAGCTCGGCGTGTCCCGCAAGGTGCTCACCGAGCGGCTGCGGCTGCTGGTCGAGGCGGGCGTGCTGTCCCGGGATCCGTACCAGGACCGTCCGGCCCGGTACGAGTACCGGCTCACCCCGCGCGGCCGCGCGCTGCTGCCTGTACTGATCGCGCTCCAGGACTGGGGCGACGCCTGGGTGATGGGAGAAGGCGAAGTGATGGCGACGACCGATGAGATGTCCAAGGAGGCGGAGCGGGTGCACGCCCTGGTGGGAACCCGCCTGCCGGAGCTCCGGCTCCGCGACTACGACGGCACACTGCGCGACCCGGTCGCCGACACCCCGTACACCGTCCTGTACTGCTTCCCGAGCGCGTACGCCCGCCGGGACGCCTACCCGCCCGGCTGGGCCGGGATCCCGGGCGCGAGCGGCTGCACCCTCGAATCCTGCACCTACCGTGACCAGTTGGCCGAGTTCACGGCGGCGGGGGCGACCGTGCACGGCGTCTCCACCCAACGTCCCGACGAACAGCGGGCGTTCGCGGACGCGGAACGGCTGCGCTTCCCGCTGCTCTCCGACGCCGAGCTGGAACTGACGGCGGCGCTGCGGCTGCCGACGTTCCGGGCGGCAGGGATCAGGCGGCTCAAGAGGCTGACCCTGGTGGTGGACCGGTACCGGACCGTCCGCGAGGCGCTGTATCCGATCACGGACATCGAGGCGAGCGTGCAGGCGGCGCTGGCGGCGGTCCGCAGCTGAACCGGGCGGCCCCCGACGGCCCGCCCGGCCCGTGGCGCCCGCCGGGCGGGCCGTCAGTGCGCGCCACCCAGATTGAGCACGACCACACCGGCGATGATCAGGGCGATGCCCGCCACCTTGACCGGGCTTCCGGACTCGCCCATGACGAGGACCCCTATGGCGGCGACCGCCGCCGTCCCGATCCCCGCCCAGATGGCATAGGCGGTGCCCATGGACAGCGTCTTGAGGGTCTGCGCGAGCAACGAGAACGCGAGCAGATAGCCCACGACGGTGATGAGGGAGGGCCAGAGCCGGGTGAAGCCCTCGCTGTACTTCATGGCCGTCGTCCCGGCCACCTCCGCCGCGATGGCCGCGGCAAGCAGTCCGTATCCCATGTGCACGAGTGTGCGCGTCGTCGCACCCGGCCGTGCAACTCCTGGCCGGCCTGCGGAGAATCCGCCGCGCTACGGTGTCCCCGACCGGTACACCGAACACCTACACAACGGAGCAGCAGTGGCGCAGGACGCAGGGTGGGGCGGCGGCGCGGACGGGAACGCGCCGTACGGAGGAGCGCCGTACGGAGGGCCTCCCGGCCCGCCGGGATGGGGCGGCTGGACGCCCCCACCGGCCGGTCCGGGGGTGATACCGCTGATGCCGCTGGACCTCGGGCAGATAGTCAACGGCGCGTTCTCCACGCTGGGCCGCCACTGGAAGCAGTTGTTCGGCATCGGCGGGGCCGTGTACGGCGGAGTCCTGGCCGTGATCGCGGCGGCGACCGCGATCGCCTACTCCGCCACCAGTGACCATCTGCACCGGATCGTCGACCTCCCCTCCGGAGCCAGCGCGCGCAGCGAGGACGTCGCACCGCTGATCATCGCGTTCGGCTCCGTCTGGCTGGTGGCCATGGTGCTGTTCATCACCGGCACCGCCATGATGCAGGCGACCGCTCCGGCGGTGCTGCAGGACGCGGTGCTGGGCAGGCGGAGCACGTTCGGCGTCATCTGGCGGCGCGCGTGGGCGCGGGTACCGGCCGTGATCGGTACCGTGATCCTGACGTCCCTGATCGCGATGGTCCCGATGCTTCTCGCCATCGCCGCGTTCGTCGCCTTGATGGTCTCCGCCGTCGCGTCGGACAGCGGAGCGGTCACCGCCGTGGTGGTCTCGGTCGGCATCCTCGGCTTCCTGGTCCTCGGCCCCGTGGCGGTGTGGCTCTGGGTGAAGTTCTCGCTGGCCCCGTCGGCCGTGGTCTTCGAGCGTCAGCGCCCGGTCGCCGCGTTGCGCCGCTCGGCCCAGCTGGTGCGCGGCGCGTGGTGGCGGATCTTCGGGATCTCGGCGCTGGCCTTCGTCATGGCGGCCGTGGCGAGCTACATCATCCAGCTGCCGTTCACGTTCGTCGGCATGTTCACCAGCGCCGTCGGCGCCTCGGACCTGGGCAGCGATCCGACTCCCGCCGCGGTGGTACTGGCCATGGGCGGCTATCTGACGGCGGTGCTGATCGGCCAGCTGATCGGCCAGCTGATCTCGGCGACGTTCCCGCCCCTGGTGATCGGGCTGCTCTACGTGGACCGGCGGATACGCAACGAGAACCTGGGCGCGGCACTCGCCGAAGCGGCCGCCGCACCCCCGCAGCAAGGCCGGTGGTCCCCGTTCAGTCGATGAGCGAGTTCTTCGGACTCAGCACGCAGAACTCGTTCCCCTCGGGGTCCGCCAGCACCGCCCAGCCCACGTCGACCGGCTGGCCGATGTTCAGCCGGGTGGCCCCGAGACCGACGATCCGCCCGACCTCCGCCGCCTGGTCGTCGGGGGCGAGATCGATGTGCAGCCGGTTCTTGACGGTCTTCCCCTCCGGTACGGGGACGAAGGTGATCCCGGGCACAGCGTCCTTGTCGGCGCCGATGACGATCTCGTCGTGGGACTCGAAGAGGACCTTCCAATCGAGCACCCGGCACCAGAACCGGGCCTGCGACGGCAGATCGTGGGCGTCGACGACGACGGAGTAAAAGGAAACGGCCATGCCCGCCAGTCTGCCCGGTGACCATGGCCGTCAGCCGTAAGGAAACGCGAAGCCGCTTGCCTCCGTCAGTTGCTGACGGTGAACCAGACGGAGCGGGACTTCTTCCACTCGGCGTGGTCGAGGTCCTTCGCCTCCGTGCCGTCCCCGTACAGATCGGCCGAGCCGGCGTCGGTGATCAGCTGGGCCCGCGCGCCGGGCACCGTCAGGTCCGGCACGTCCACCACGGCCTCCCAGCCGCCCGGGTCGGCGGTCGGCAGGTCGACCCGCTTGACCGGCGCATGCCCTGCGACGCCGTCCCACGAATAGAGGGCGTACGGGTCGGAGTTGTCGTCGGCAGCCCAGGAGCCGGCCACGATCAGGTACTGGTCGGCGGCGTTCTTCCGGATGTCGCGGATGCTCAGCCCGCCGAGGTCCAGTTCGATCGGCGTACCGATGACTGCCTTCGCCCCGCTGCCGGCCACCTTGTCGAAGTTGGTGACGGGCACGACGAGCGCCTTGCCGCCCTCCTTCGGCGGTACGAGCGGCGCCCGGAAGCCGAGGTACGCGGTGGTGGTCGAGCCGGGGGCGAACTCCAGTCCTTCGATGTTGAACCCGTCGACCTGCTTGGGCACTTCACCGTCGGCCGTGCCCGCGGCGAAGCCGTACCGGTTGCCATTCGCCTTGTCCCAGGCGACGAGGTCGTCGCGCAGCTTCTTGTACGAGCCGGCGACCGTCAGCTGCGTGGCCGCCCCGGACCCGGTAACCGTCGTGGTGAAGACGGTGTTGCGGTCCGACTTGTACTCGCCGTCCTTGTTGTTGCCCAGCGATCCGGTCCAGTAGATGGTGTTGCCGACCCGGGCCGCGCCCTCGATGTCGATCTCCTTGGACACCCCGAGCGCCGAGGCGACGTCCCAGCTCCTCACGGGCGCGCCGGAGGCCGAACGGCTGTACAGCCGGAGCGTGTTGGACTCGTCGTCGGCCACCACCACATAGCCGTCGCCGACGTCGACTGCGGCCGAGGAGTCGGAGGACCCGGTGAGGTAGCGCGTGTCGGCGGGGTTCTGCACGGCTGCGGACGCGGCGTAGTGCAGCGTCTTGGTGGCGGTCTTGCCGCCGAGCCCGGTGACCTTGACGGTGAGGTCCGTGTAGCCGCGGGCGTGCGCGGCCACGGCGAGCTGCCGGGTGGCGCCGGTCCCGGTCACGGTCACATCGCCGGTGCCCGCGACGGACGACTTGGTGCTGGCGGACGCCGCCACACCGAGCGCGGTGACATCGGCCCCGCTCTGCGCGACCGTGACCGTCACCACCGGGTCACCGGTCGCCCCGACCGCCCCGGAGAGGTAGGAGGCCGACAGTGTGATCGTCGGTGTCCCGTAACTCGCGGCATGCGCGGGGAAGTTGATTCCCAGCGCGGCCAGCGTGAGCACACCCGCCGCGGCGGTGGCCGCCCGGCGGTTCTGGAGCGAAAGCTGATGCAGCACAGCGTGCCTCTCGTCGGCGTGTTGTCGACGAGTAGGCTCCGGCCTCCGCCTCAACGGCGGACGGACGCCATGCGTACGGCAGGCGAACAACGCCGGACGGCCCCCGGCAGAAGCCGGGGGCCGTCGGGGAGTTCGGTGGACTCAGACGTTGAAACCGAGCGCGCGCAGCTGCTCGCGTCCGTCGTCCGTGATCTTGTCGGGGCCCCACGGCGGCATCCAGACCCAGTTGATCCGCAGCTCGTTGACGATGCCGTCGGTCGCGGACTTCGCCTGGTCCTCGATGACGTCGGTCAGCGGGCAGGCCGCGGACGTGAGCGTCATGTCGAGGGTGGCGATGTTGGCGTCGTCGATGTGGATGCCGTAGATCAGGCCCAGGTTGACGACGTCGATGCCCAGTTCCGGGTCGACGACGTCGTACAGCGCCTCGCGGACCTCCTCCTCGGAGGCCGGCTTGGTCGTCAGAGTCTCGTTCTCGCTCATGCCGTCTTCCCTTCGGACAGCGCCTTCGCCGTCGCGTCCTTCCACGCCATCCAGCTCAGCAGCGCGCACTTGACCCGGGCCGGGTACTTCGAGACACCGGCGAACGCGACCGCGTCCTCCAGCACCTCCTCCATCGCTTCGTCCGGCTCCAGCTGGCCCTTCGACTGCATCAGCTCCAGGAAGGCCTCCTGGATCCTCTGCGCCTGGCCCAGCTCCTTGCCGACCAGCAGATCGTTCAGCACCGAGGCGCTGGCCTGGCTGATGGAGCAGCCCTGCCCCTCGTACGACACATCGGCGATGGTCTCGCCGTCGTATCTGACCCGGAGCGTGATCTCGTCCCCGCACGTCGGATTGACGTGGTGCACCTCGGCGTCGCCGTCCCGCAGGCCGCGCCCGTGGGGGTGCTTGTAGTGGTCCAGGATCACTTCCTGGTACATCGAATCAAGCTTCACCAGTCAACCCTCAGCCGAAGAAGTTCCGTACGTGTTCCAGGCCCTCAACCAAGGCGTCGACCTCGGCGGGCGTGGAGTACAGATAGAACGACGCTCGCGTCGTCGCAGGAATTCCGTACCGCAGGCAGACCGGCCGCGCGCAGTGGTGTCCGACCCGGACCGCGATGCCCTGCTCGTCGAGGACCTGGCCCACGTCGTGCGGGTGGATGTCGCCCAGCGTGAACGAGATCGTGGCGCCGCGGTCCTCCGCGGTGGCCGGACCGATGATCCTCAGGTCCGGGACCTCCAGGAGGCGCTTCACCGCGTACTCGGTGATCGCGTGCTCGTGCCGGAAGATCTTCTCCATGCCGATCGCGGAGAGGTAGTCCACGGCCGCACCGAGGCCGACGGCCTGTGCGATCGGAGGCGTACCCGCTTCGAACTTGTGCGGCGCGGGGGCATACGTCGACGAGTGCATCGACACGGTCTCGATCATCTCGCCGCCGCCCAGGAACGGCGGCAGGTCCTCCAGGAGCTCCTGCCGTCCCCAGAGCACGCCGATGCCGGTCGGGCCGACCATCTTGTGGCCGGTGAAGGCCACGAAGTCGGCCTGCAGCGCCTGCACGTCGAGCACCATGTGCGGGGCGGCCTGCGAGGCGTCGATGCAGACCAGCGCGCCGACCTGCTGGGCACGCCGGATGATCTTCTCGACCGGGTTGATCGTGCCCATGATGTTGGAGACCAGCGTGAAGGAGACGATCTTCGTCTTCTCCGTGATGATCTCTTCGATGTTGGACAGGTCGAGCCGGCCGTCGTCGGTGATGCCGAACCACTTCAGCTTCGCACCGGTGCGCTGCGCGAGCAGCTGCCACGGCACGATGTTGGAGTGGTGCTCCATCTCCGTGGTGACGATCTCGGTCTCGTGGTCCACCCGGTAGGGCTCGTCGGCCCAGCCGAGCATGTTGGCCACGAGGTTGAGCGACTCCGAGGCGTTCTTGGTGAAGATCACCTCGTTGCGGCTCGGCGCGTTGATGAACGCGGCGACCTTGTCACGGGCGCCTTCGTACAGCGCCGTGGCCTCCTCCGCGATCGTGTACACGCCCCGGTGGACGTTGGCGTTGTGCCGCTCGTAGTACTCGTTGAGGGCGTCCAGGACCTGACGCGGCTTCTGCGAAGTCGCCGCGCTGTCCAGGTAAACGATCTTCTTCCCGTCGTGGACCGTACGATCCAGCAGGGGGAAGTCCTTGCGGATCGCCTCGGTGTCGAGGAGGCCCGGCAGCTGTGTCACGCGGAAGCGCCACCCTTCACATATGCCTCGTAGCCCTCGTTCTCCAGCTTGTCGGCGAGCTCGGCGCCACCGGACTCGGCGATCCGGCCGTTGGCGAAGACGTGCACGAAGTCGGGCTTGATGTAGCGGAGAATCCGCGTGTAGTGCGTGATCAGCAGGGTGCCGACCTCGCCCGTCTCACGGACCCGGTTGACTCCCTCGGAGACGACGCGCAGGGCGTCGACGTCCAGGCCGGAGTCGGTCTCGTCGAGGATCGCGACCTTCGGCTTGAGGAGCTCCAGCTGAAGGATCTCGTGGCGCTTCTTCTCACCGCCGGAGAAGCCCTCGTTGACGTTGCGCTCGGCGAACGCCGGGTCCATCTGGAGGCCGGCCATCGTCTCCTTGACCTCCTTCACCCAGGTACGCAGCTTGGGTGCCTCACCGCGGACGGCGGTGGCGGAGGTACGCAGGAAGTTGGAGACCGAGACACCGGGGATCTCGACGGGGTACTGCATGGCCAGGAAGAGGCCGGCGCGGGCGCGCTCGTCGACGCTCATCTCCAGGACGTCCTCGCCGTCCAGGGTCACCGTGCCGCTGGTGATCGTGTACTTGGGGTGACCGGCGAGGGAGTACGCGAGGGTCGACTTGCCGGACCCGTTGGGGCCCATGATGGCGTGGGTCTCGCCCTGCTTCACGATCAGGTCGACGCCCTTGAGGATCTCCTTCGTGGCGTTGTCGGCCTCGACGGAGACGTGCAGGTCGCGGATTTCAAGCGTTGCCATGGGTGACTCAGGACTCCTGGGTGACGGAGACGAGCACATCGTCCCCTTCGATCTTGACGGGGTATACGGGGACGGGGCGCGTCGCGGGAAGGCCAGACGGCTTGCCGGTGCGGAGGTCGAAGCTGGAGCCGTGCAGCCAGCACTCGATCGTGCAGTCCTCCACCTCGCCCTCGGACAGTGAGACGTTCGCGTGCGAGCAGATGTCGTTGATCGCGAACACCTCGCCCTCGGTGCGTACGAGAGAGACCGGCGTTCCGTCGAGTTCCACCCGCTTCGGGGTGTCCTCCTCCAGTTCGCTCAGCGCACAGGCTTTGACGAAGGCCATCAGACGGAAGCCTTCAGCTCGGCCTCGATCTTGTCGAGCAGACGGGCTTCGACGTCCGGCAGACCGATCTGCTGGACCAGCTCGGCGAAGAAGCCGCGCACGACCAGCCGGCGGGCGTCCTCGGCCGGGATGCCGCGGGACATCAGGTAGAAGAGCTGCTCGTCGTCGAACCGGCCGGTCGCGGAGGCGTGACCGGCGCCGACGATCTCGCCGGTCTCGATCTCCAGGTTCGGCACCGAGTCGACCCGCGCGCCGTCCGTGAGGACGAGGTTGCGGTTCATCTCGTAGGTGTCGGTGCCCTCGGCCTTGGCCTGGATCAGGACGTCGCCGATCCAGACGGCGTGCGCGTCCTGGCCCTGCAGCGCGCCCTTGTAGACGGCGTTGGACTTGCAGTGCGGGGTGTTGTGGTCGACCAGGAGGCGGTGCTCCTGGTGCTGGCCCTTGTCGGTGAAGTACAGACCGAAGAGCTCGGCCTCGCCGCCGGTGCCCGCGTAGGAGACCCGGGGGTGGAGCCGGACCAGGTCACCGCCGAAGGTGACGACGATCGACTTGAAGGTGGCGTCCCGGCCGATCAGCGCGTTGTGCTGGGCGGCGTGGACGGCGGTGTCGTCCCAGTCCTGGACGGAGACGACGGTCAGCTTCGCCCCGTCACCGACGACGTACTCGACGTTGCCCGCGACGACCGCGTCACCGGTGTGGTCGATGACGACGACGGCCTCGGCGAAGGCTCCCAGCTCGATGATCTGGTGGGCGTAGGCCACACCGCCCTCACCGTGCACGGCGATCCGGATCGGCTCGGCGAGCACGGCCTCCTTGGCGACGGTGATCACCGAGGCCTTCTCGAAGGACGAGTACGCCTGGGCGGCGACGCGGTCCACCGGGGCGCCGGTCCGGCCGAGCCGCGCGTCGTCACGGCCGACGGTCTCGACGGTGACGCCCTCGGGGACGTCGACCTCGACCTTGACGGCGCCACCGGTCGCGACGGCGGTGCCGTCGTGCAGCCCGCGCAGCCGCTCCAGCGGCGTGAACCGCCACTCCTCCTCGCGGCCGTGCGGGACCGGGAAGTCCGCGACGTCGAAGGACGGGGGCGCACTCATGCGCGTGGCGACGGTCGACTCGGCGGCCACCGCGATGGACCCGGTGGTGGTGGACCCCGCCGGAATGTTCTGAGCCTCAGCCATGGCTGTCGTAGTGCTCGCTTTCTCTGTCAAAAGTCCGGGGATTCGGTCGTCAGGCTGCGCTAGCCGACCGAACCCTCCATCTGCAGCTCGATCAGCCGGTTGAGTTCGAGCGCGTACTCCATGGGCAGCTCGCGCGCGATCGGCTCGACGAAGCCGCGCACGATCATGGCCATGGCCTCGAACTCGGTCAGACCGCGGCTCATCAGGTAGAAGAGCTGGTCCTCGGAGACCTTGGAGACCGTGGCCTCGTGGCCCATCGACACGTCGTCCTCACGGACGTCCACGTAGGGGTACGTGTCGGAGCGGGAGATCGTGTCGACCAGGAGCGCGTCGCACAGCACGTTGGACTTGGAGCCCGCGGCGCCCTCGCCGATCTCGACCAGACCGCGGTACGAGGTACGGCCGCCGCCTCGCGCCACCGACTTGGAGACGATGTTGGAGGAGGTGTTCGGCGCCATGTGGACCATCTTGGATCCGGCGTCCTGGTGCTGGCCCTCGCCCGCGAAGGCGATGGACAGCGTCTCCCCCTTGGCGTGCTCGCCCATCAGGTAGACGGCCGGGTACTTCATGGTGACCTTGGAGCCGATGTTGCCGTCGACCCACTCCATGGTCGCGCCCTCGTACGCCACGGCACGCTTGGTGACGAGGTTGTAGACGTTGTTCGACCAGTTCTGGATCGTCGTGTAGCGGCAGCGGCCGCCCTTCTTCACGATGATCTCGACGACCGCGGAGTGCAGCGAGTCCGAGGAGTAGATCGGCGCGGTGCAGCCCTCGACGTAGTGGACGTAGGCGTCCTCGTCGACGATGATCAGCGTGCGCTCGAACTGGCCCATGTTCTCCGTGTTGATACGGAAGTAGGCCTGGAGCGGGATGTCGACGTGGACACCCTTCGGCACGTAGATGAACGAGCCACCGGACCACACGGCCGAGTTCAGCGAGGCGAACTTGTTGTCGCCGACCGGGATGACGGTGCCGAAGTACTCCTTGAAGAGCTCCGGGTGCTCCTTCAGCGCGGTGTCCGTGTCGAGGAAGATGACGCCCTGCTCCTCCAGGTCCTCACGGATCTGGTGGTAGACGACCTCGGACTCGTACTGCGCGGCGACCCCGGCGACCAGGCGCTGCTTCTCCGCCTCCGGGATGCCGAGCTTGTCGTAGGTGTTCTTGATGTCCTCGGGCAGGTCCTCCCAGGACTCCGCCTGCTTCTCGGTGGACCGGACGAAGTACTTGATGTTGTCGAAGTCGATGCCCGACAGGTCCGAGCCCCAGTTCGGCATGGGCTTCTTGTCGAACAGCCGAAGTCCCTTGAGGCGGAGCTTCAGCATCCACTCGGGCTCGTTCTTCTTCCCCGAGATGTCGCGGACGACAGCCTCGGAGAGGCCGCGCTTGGCCGCCGCGCCTGCCGCGTCGGAGTCGGCCCAGCCGAATTCGTACGTACCCAGACCCTCGAGCTCAGGGTGGGCAGTCTCCGTAGGGAGCGTCATGCGGGGTTCCTCCCGGCCTTGCTTGCGGATGCTGATGTGGTGGTCTGTGCGGTCGGGGGACCGCCGCGCGGTACGAACGTCGTGCACACCCCGTCGCCGTGGGCGATGGTGGCCAGACGTTGCACATGGGTCCCGAGCAGACTGGAGAAGATCTCCGTCTCCGCCTCGCACAGCTGCGGGAACTGCTCGGCGACATGTGCGACCGGGCAGTGGTGCTGGCACAACTGCTCGCCCTGCTGGGGGCCCGGCGCGCTACGCGCCGTAGCAGCGTACCCGTCGGCGGACAACGCCTTGGCCAGCGCCTCGGTGCGTTCCCGGGGGTCCGTCGCCTCGATCGCCGCGCGGTAGGTCTCCGACTGGGCGGCGGCCCTGGCGCGGGTGAAGGCGACGACGGCGTCCTCGCCCGCGGTCTCGGCGATCCAGCGCAGCGCGTCGGCGGCGAGTTTGTCGTACGACTGCTCGAAGGCGTCCCGGCCGCAGTCGGTCAGGGCGAACACCTTGGCCGGGCGGCCGCGGGTCCTGGCCCCGTACACCCGCTGTTCGCGGGCCTCGACGACGTTGTCGGAGACGAGGGCGTCGAGATGGCGGCGGACGGCGGCCTGGGTCAGCCCGAGGCGCTTGGCGAGATCGGCGACGGTGGACGGGCCGTGGTCCAGGATGGAGCGCGCGACCCGGTTGCGCGTCGAGCGCTCTCCGGTCGCGAGTTCCTCCTGCGGAGCCTCGCCCACGTATTTCACAACGCCATTGTTGCGTAATTCCTCCGGCTCTGACAACCACGGTCCGGAACGATCAATGGTGGAGTTCGTCACTAAGGGTTACCTAATCAGGCCCCCGGGGACGAGCCCGCAGCGCCGCTGCCTAGACTTACCGGCCATGAAGAACGAGCCGGTCGTGCAGATCCGTGGCCTGGTGAAGCGGTACGGCACCAAGACCGCGGTGGACGGCCTCGACCTGGCGGTACGCACCGGTACGGTCACCGCCGTCCTCGGCCCCAACGGCGCCGGCAAGACCACCACGATCGAGACCTGCGAGGGTTACCGCCGCCCGGATGCCGGGACCGTACGCGTGCTCGGCCTCGACCCGCTGGCCGACGCCGCGGAGCTGCGGCCCCGGATCGGCGTGATGCTCCAGTCGGGTGGTGTCTACTCCGGGGCGCGCGCCGACGAGATGCTCCGCCACATGGCAAAACTGCATGCCCACCCGCTCGACGTCGACGCCCTGATCGAGCGTCTCGGCCTCGGCGGCTGCGGCCGTACGACGTACCGGCGGCTCTCCGGCGGCCAGCAGCAGCGGCTCGCCCTGGCGATGGCCGTCGTCGGCCGCCCCGAGCTGGTGTTCCTGGACGAGCCGACCTCCGGCCTGGACCCGCAGGCCCGCCGCTCCACCTGGGAACTCGTACGGGAGCTGCGCTCCGACGGCGTGTCCACCGTCCTGACCACCCACTTCATGGACGAGGCCGAGGAGCTCGCCGACGATGTCGCCATCATCGACGCGGGCCGGGTCATCGCCCACGGCAGCCCGGAGCTGCTGTGCCGCGGCGGCGCCGAGAACACCCTGCGCTTCACCGGCCGCCCCGGTCTCGACCTCGGCTCACTGCTGAAGGCGCTGCCCGACGGGACGGAGGCGGCCGAGCCCGTCACGGGCACGTACCGCATCACCGGCCAGATCGACCCGCAGCTGCTGGCCACCGTCACCTCCTGGTGCGCGCAGCACGGCGTGATGCCGGACGGCATCTCCGTCGAGCGGCACACCCTGGAGGACGTCTTCCTGGAACTGACCGGCAAGGAGCTGCGCGCATGAGCGCCGGTACGTACACCCCGCGGCCCGGAGCCGCCCCGCTGCCGCGCATGATCGGCGCGCAGACCGCGCTGGAGACGCGGATGCTGCTGCGCAACGGCGAGCAGCTGCTCCTGACGGTGATCATTCCGACGCTGCTGCTGGTGCTGTTCAGCGCCGTCGACATCGTGGACACCGGCGCGGGCAAGGCCGTCGACTTCCTGACGCCCGGCATTCTCGCGCTCGCCGTGATGTCCACCGCCTTCACCGGCCAGGCCATCGCGACCGGTTTCGAGCGCCGGTACGGAGTGCTCAAGCGGCTCGGTGCCTCACCGCTGCCGCGCTGGGGGCTGATGACCGCCAAGACCCTCGCGGTACTGGTCACCGAGGTGCTGCAGGTCGTCCTGCTGACCGTCATCGCGTTCGCGCTGGGCTGGTCCCCGCACGGCAGTCCGTCGGCCGTGCTGCTGCTGCTCGTGCTCGGCACCGCCGCGTTCTCGGGACTCGGTCTGCTGATGGCCGGCACGCTGAAGGCGGAGGCGACGCTCGCCGCCGCCAATCTGGTCTTCCTGCTGCTGCTGGTCGGCGGCGGGGTCATCGTGCCGCTGGACAAGTTCCCGGACGCGGTGCAGTCGGCGCTGGGTCTGCTGCCGATCGCCGCCCTGTCCGGCGGACTGCGGGACGTGCTCCAGCACGGTGCCTCGATGCCATGGGGCGATCTGGGGATCCTCGCGGTCTGGGCGGTGCTCGGGCTGGGCGCGGCGGCGAAGTTCTTCCGCTGGGAATGACGGGAGCGACCGGCGCCGCACGCCCTGCGGCATGACGGTTCGGGGTAACTCGTCCCCCTCGTGAAAGCTTGCACAAGCCGCCGCTTACGATGGTGCGCGTGCCCAAGCTGACCCGAGCCGATGTCGCTCAAGCCGTGCGGAACGTCGCTCAAGCCGTGCGGAACCCGCTTCTCTGCATCGCCGAACGCTGGACCCCGTCCCCCCGGACGGTCCGTCGCGCGGCGATGTCGGCCGTCGTGATGGCCGTGATCATCGTGGTCACCGGTGGCGCGGTGCGGCTGACCGGCTCCGGCCTCGGCTGCCCGACCTGGCCCAAGTGCACCGACGAGTCGCTGACGGCGACGAGCGCCATGGGTTTCCACGGCGCGATCGAGTTCGGCAACCGGATGCTCACCTACGTGCTGTGCGCGGCGGTCGGCTGGGCGATCATCGCCGCCCGTTCCGCCGAGCCGTGGCGGCGCAGCCTCACCCGGTTCGGCTGGGCGCAGTTCTGGGTGGTCATGGGCAATGCGGTACTGGGCGGCATCGTCGTGCTGGTCGGCCTCAACCCGTACACCGTCGCGGCGCACTTCCTGCTCTCCACCGCGTTGCTCACGGTCGCCGTGCTGACCTGGCAGCGGACCCGGGAGGGCGACGAGCAGCCGCGGCCACTGGTCGGCAAGGCGGTCTCCCAGCTCACCTGGCTGCTGATGACCGCGGCCGGTCTGCTGATCGCGGTCGGCACCGTCGTGACGGGCGCCGGACGCCATGCCGGGGACTCCAGCGAGGTGCACCGCATCCCGCTCGACTGGAAGATGATCGCGCAGCTGCACGCCGATCTCGCCTGGGTCGTCGTGGCGCTGACCGTGGCGCTCTGGTTCGTGCTGAAGGCCGTCGACGCGCCGGCCGGGCCGCAGCACCGCACCCGTGATCTCTTCGTGGTGCTGATGGCTCAGGGTGTGATCGGTTACGTCCAGTACTTCACCGACACCCCGGAGATCCTGGTCGGGCTGCACATGCTCGGTTCGTGCCTGGTGTGGATCGCCGCCCTGCGGGTGCTGCTGTCGCTGCGCGAGCGTCCGGCCACGGCCGCCGCCGTGCCGGCCCCCGTCACCGGGCAGCCGGAGCCCGCGGCCGCCGGCTGAGCGAGGCGCGGCTCCTCGGCCCGGTTCCGGCCGGATCCGGCCCTGCTCGCGGCCCGTCCGCCCCTCCGGCCCGTACATCCGGCCGGCATCGCCGGAGTCACAGCCACCCGCCGCCGTGCGGCGGGCACCGTCGACGCACGGCGGAAACGGTCCGGGTGCCGAAGATGTGTTGCCCGGCGCGGGCCGCCCCGCGGCCGGCACGGCCCCGAGGGTGGCGGCCCGGGCTCGGTGCGCGTACCGCCACGTGCGGTGCGCCGGTCGTCCGAAGCTCCCTGCGACGACGTGGGCGTACCCGCGCGACGGGTGACGCCGTCGTCGGGTAGCGCTCCCCTGCCCCCCGGAATGCGTCGCGGGCGGCTCAGGCCTTGTTGGACGGGCCGCCGACCTGGATCCCGGCCATCCGCGTCCATTCGTACGGGCCGGTGCGGACCTTGGCGGCGAACTCCCCGTCGAAGGTCTCGTGCATGGTGATCCCGGCCTTGGCCGTGGCGCTCTCGGCGACCGCGTACGAGGGTGCGACCAGGTCGCCCCAGCCACCGTCCTCGCCGACCAGCACGATGCGGGTGCCCATCTGCCCGATGTAGGCGAGCTGCCCCTCGGCTCCGCCGTGCGCCTTGGCGAAGGCGCCGATCTGCTTGGCGAGCCTGGCCGCCCTGCGCTCCGCGCGGGCCGCCTGCTTGCCGTCGTCAACCTGCTGGGTCTCTGCCGTGTCTGCCATGCAACGGATGCTACCGATGGGTAGATCAACTGGCGACGGGCGGGGCACGTGGCATGGGCCACGTACCCCGCCCGTCGGCAGGAGTGCTGGGGTGCTATCGCAGGAAGGGATCCACCGCGACGGCGACGAACAGCAGCGAGACATAGGTGATCGACCAGTGGAACAGCCGCATCTCCTTGAGCTTGGCGCCGGCGACTCCCGCCTTCGCCCGGTTCTGCAGGCCGTGCGCCTCCCAGAGCCAGAACCCGCCGGTCAGCAGCGCCACCACGGTGTAGAACCAGCCGGTGTAGCCGAGCGGGGTCAGCAGCAGCGAGACCACCACCATCACCCAGCTGTAGATCACGATCTGCCGGGCGACCACCCTGTTGGAGGCGATGACCGGGAGCATCGGGACGCCGACCCGGGCATAGTCGTCCTTCACCTTCATCGACAGCGGCCAGTAGTGCGGCGGCGTCCAGAAGAAGATGACGGCGAAGAGGATCACCGCGGCCCACGACATCGAGTCGGTCACGGAGGACCAGCCGATGAGGACCGGCATGCAGCCCGCGATGCCGCCCCAGACGATGTTCTGCGAGGTCCGGCGCTTCAGCAGCATCGTGTAGACGACCACGTAGAAGAGCAGTGCGCCGAGCGACAGCGCCGCCGACAGCCAGTTGACCAGCAGGCCGAACCAGACGGTCGAGATCACCGCGAGGGCGAGGCCGAAGACCAGGCACTCGGGCGGGCTCACCGCGCCGGTGACCAGCGGACGCTGCGACGTACGGTCCATCAACGCGTCGATATCGCGGTCGATGTACATGTTCAGCGCATTGGCACCGCCGGCGGAGAGATATCCGCCGATGGTGGTAGTGAGAACGAGCCACAGGTTGGGCACACCTTGAGCGGCCAGGAACATCACCGGAACAGTGGTGATCAGCAACAGCTCGATGATCCGCGGCTTGGTCAGCGCCACGAATGCCTTGATACGGGCCCCGAACGGGCGATGGCCCCCTGGGCTCGGAGTCAAGGCGACCCCTGCGGGTCGGGACTCGACGGCCGTCACGCACACCCCTGACAGAGAAATCCCAGCAAGCTCCGGGCATGAAGGCCCGGTGAAGACTTGCGCGAACCAGACCACTGTAGACGTTGGGGACAGGCCCTCCTTCGCGGGGGTGGGGTCGTGTTGACGTGGCGCAGAAGTGCGAGGTCACACCGGCGGAGCGGCACGGAAGTACGACGAGGCGCTCATGGGAGTGCACAGATGTATAAGGACGCGCTCACCGGAAAGGCGCATATGTATAAGGACGCGCTCGTCGGAGAGGCACAGAAGCGGCAGGACGCGCTCATCGGAGTAGCCCAGAAGTATGGGTACGCGCTCATCGGAGAGGCGCAGAAGTGAGCCGTTGCGCTCATACGGGAGGCGAACTCCGCGGGTCGCCTGCACCCTGGAAAGCAGCCGGAAAATGCTTGTTCCGACGGGGGTAGGCTCGACATCGCCCGGTGCGTTCAACCAGTCACCGGCTTACAACAGTGGAGAGGAGCCCTGACTCAGGGTGAGCACCAAGCCGACCACCACAGACCTCCAGTGGACCGAATTGGACCAGCGGGCCGTGGACACTGTCCGCGTCCTTGCCGCCGACGCCGTACAGAAGGTCGGAAACGGCCACCCGGGCACGGCGATGAGCCTGGCTCCCGCCGCGTACACCCTCTTCCAGAAGGTGATGCGGCACGACCCGGCCGACGCCGACTGGACGGGACGCGACCGGTTCGTGCTCTCGGCGGGCCACACCAGCCTGACCCTCTACATCCAGCTCTACCTGGCCGGCTACGGCCTGGAGCTCGGCGACCTCGAGGCGTTCCGCACCTGGGGTTCGAAGACCCCCGGTCACCCGGAGTACGGCCACACCACCGGTGTCGAGACGACGACGGGCCCGCTGGGCCAGGGTGTCGCCAACGCCGTCGGCATGGCCATGGCCTCCCGCTACGAGCGCGGCCTGTTCGACCCGGACGCGGCCCCCGGCACCTCCCCGTTCGATCACATGGTCTGGGTCATCGCCGGTGACGGCTGCCTCCAGGAGGGCATCTCCGCGGAGGCGTCCTCGCTGGCCGGGCACCAGAAGCTCGGCAACCTGGTCCTGCTGTGGGACGACAACCACATCTCCATCGAGGGCGACACGGAGACCGCGGTCTCCGAGGACACTCTGAAGCGGTACGAGGCGTACGGCTGGCACGTCCAGCGCGTCGAGCAGCTGCCGAACGGCGACCTCGACCCCGCGGGCCTGTACAGGGCGCTGCAGGCGGCCAAGGCCGAGACCGGGCGCCCGTCGTTCATCGCGGCCCGCTCGATCATCGCCTGGCCGGCCCCGCACGCGCAGAACACCGAGGCCGCGCACGGCTCGGCGCTCGGCGACGACGAGGTCGCCGCGACCAAGAAGGTCCTCGGCTTCGACCCGGAGAAGAGCTTCGAGGTCTCCGAAGAGGTCATCGCGCACACACGTGAGGCGCTGGACCGCGGCCGCGAGGCCAAGGCCGAGTGGGAGAAGTCGTTCGCCGCGTGGCGTACCGCCAACTCGGAGCGCGCCGCCGAGTTCGACCGGATCGCCGCGGGCGAGCTGCCCGAGGGCTGGGAGGACCGGCTCCCGGTCTTCGAACCCGGCAAGGCTGTCGCCACCCGCGCCGCCTCCGGCAAGGTGCTGCAGGCGCTCGGCGAGATCATTCCCGAGCTGTGGGGCGGCTCCGCCGACCTGGCGGGCTCGAACAACACCACGATCGACAAGACGTCGTCGTTCCTCCCGGCGGGCAATCCGCTGCCGGGTGCGGACCCGTACGGCCGCACGATCCACTTCGGTATCCGCGAGCACGCCATGGCCGCGTCCATGAACGGCATCGCACTGCACGGCAACACCCGCATCTACGGCGGCACCTTCCTGGTGTTCTCCGACTACATGCGCAACGCCGTGCGCCTGTCCGCGCTGATGCACCTGCCGGTGACGTACGTGTGGACGCACGACTCGATCGGTCTCGGAGAGGACGGACCGACCCACCAGCCGGTGGAGCACCTGGCCTCGCTGCGCGCCATCCCGGGCCTGAACATCGTCCGCCCGGCCGACGCCAACGAGACCGCCATCGCCTGGCGCGAGATCATGCGCCGCTACACCAAGGTGTTCGGCAAGGGCGCCCCGCACGGTCTGGCGCTGACCCGCCAGGGCGTGCCGACATACGAGGCGAACGAGAACGCGGCCAAGGGCGGCTACGTCCTGTTCGACGCCGAGGGCGGCGAGCCGCAGGTCCTCCTGATCGGCACCGGTTCCGAGGTGCACCTCGCCGTCGAGGCGCGCGAGGAGCTGCAGGCGGCCGGCATCCCGACCCGCGTCGTGTCGATGCCGTCGGTCGAGTGGTTCGAGGAGCAGGACCAGGCGTACAAGGACAGCGTCCTGCCGCCGTCGGTGAAGGCCCGTGTGGCCGTCGAGGCGGGCATCGGCCTGACCTGGTACCGGTACGTCGGCGACGCCGGCCGGATCATCTCGCTGGAGCACTTCGGTGCCTCGGCCGACGCCAAGGTCCTCTTCCGCGAGTTCGGTTTCACCGCCGAGCACGTTGCCGCCGCCGCGCGGGAATCTCTCGACGCCGTCGCACGCTGACGCCGACATACGACTAGTAGGAGATGCAATTCTCATGACAGACGCACTCAAGCGCCTCTCCGACGAGGGCGTGGCGATCTGGCTCGACGACCTGTCGCGCAAGCGGATCACTTCGGGCAATCTCGCCGAACTGATCGACCAGCAGCACATCGTGGGCGTCACCACCAACCCGTCCATCTTCCAGAAGGCGATCTCGCACGGGGACGGTTACGAGCAGCAGCTCACCGACCTGGCGACCCGTAAGGTCACGGTCGACGAGGCCATCCGCATGATCACGACGGCGGACGTCCGCGACGCCGCCGACATCCTGCGCCCGGTCTTCGACGCCACGGACGGGCAGGACGGCCGGGTCTCCATCGAGGTCGACCCGCGGCTGGCCCACCACACCGATGCCACCATCGCCGAGGCCAAGCAGCTGGCCTGGCTGGTGGACCGGCCGAACACGCTCATCAAGATCCCGGCGACGAAGGCCGGCCTGCCGGCGATCACCGAGGTCATCGGGCGGGGCATCAGCGTCAACGTCACGCTGATCTTCTCGCTGGAGCGCTACCGCGCGGTCATGGACGCCTACCTGGCGGGCCTGGAGAAGGCGAAGGCCGCGGGCCTGGACCTCTCCAAGATCCACTCGGTGGCCTCGTTCTTCGTGTCCCGGGTGGACTCCGAGATCGACAAGCGGCTCGACGCGATCGGCACCGACGAGGCCAAGGGCCTGAAGGGCAAGGCGGCCGTCGCCAACGCCCGGCTGGCGTACCAGGCGTTCGAGGAGGTCTTCTCCTCCGACCGCTGGGCCGCCCTGGACAAGGCGCAGGCCAACAAGCAGCGTCCGCTGTGGGCCTCCACCGGCGTGAAGGACCCCGCGTACCGGGACACGATGTACGTCGTCGACCTGGTCGCCCCCGGCACGGTGAACACCATGCCCGAGGCCACCCTGGAGGCCACGGCCGACCACGGCGAGGTCACCGGCAACACCGTCGCGGGCACCTACGACCAGGCGAAGGCCGACCTGGACGCCATCGCGAAGCTGGGCGTCTCGTACGACGACGTCGTACAGCTGCTCGAGGACGAGGGCGTCGAGAAGTTCGAGGCGTCCTGGATCGACCTGCTCAACTCGACCGAGGCGGAGCTCAAGCGCCTCGCCCCTTCGGAGGGCTGACCACCTTGTCTGGTGTTCCCGGAGCCAACCCGCTTCGTGACCCTCAGGACCGACGGCTCCCGCGTATCGCGGGGCCGTCGGGCCTGGTGATCTTCGGAGTCACGGGCGATTTGTCCCGTAAAAAGCTGATGCCCGCCGTCTATGACCTGGCCAATCGCGGCCTGCTGCCGCCGGGCTTCTCGCTCATCGGTTTCGCGCGCCGTGACTGGGAGGACGAAGACTTCGCCCAAGTGGTCCACGACGCCGTCAAGGAGCACGCCCGCACGCCGTTCCGCGAGGAGGTCTGGCAGCAGCTCATCCAGGGGATGCGCTTCGTCCAGGGCACCTTCGACGACGACGCGGCGTTCGAGACCCTGAAGGCCACGATCGAGGAGCTCGACCAGGTACAGGGCACGGGCGGCAACTACGCCTTCTACCTGTCCGTACCGCCGAAGTTCTTCCCGAAGGTCGTCCAGCAGCTCAAGAAGCACGGGCTGGCGGACCAGAAGGAGAACTCCTGGCGGCGGGCCGTCATCGAGAAGCCGTTCGGCCACGACCTGGCCAGCGCGCAGGAGCTCAACCAGCTCGTGCACGACGTCTTCCCGCCCAACGAGGTCTTCCGGATCGACCACTACCTGGGCAAGGAGACGGTCCAGAACATCCTGGCGCTGCGGTTCGCCAACACGATGTTCGAGCCGATCTGGAACAGGTCGTACGTCGACCACGTCCAGATCACGATGGCCGAGGACATCGGCATCGGCGGCCGGGCCGGCTACTACGACGGCATCGGCGCAGCCCGTGACGTCATCCAGAACCACCTGCTCCAGCTGCTGGCGCTGACGGCGATGGAGGAGCCCGGCTCCTTCCACCCGAAGGCCCTGGTCGCCGAGAAGCTCAAGGTGCTCACGGCGGTCGAGCTGCCGGAGGACCTGGGCCGGCACACCGTACGCGGCCAGTACGCGCACGCCTGGCAGGGCGGCGAAGAGGTCCTCGGCTATCTGGAGGAGGACGGCATCGACCCCAAGTCGAAGACCGACACCTTCGCCGCGATCAAGCTGACGATCAACAACCGCCGCTGGGCGGGCGTGCCGTTCTACCTCCGTACCGGCAAGCGGCTCGGCCGTCGTGTCACGGAGATCGCGGTCGTCTTCAAGCGCGCCCCGTACCTGCCGTTCGAGTCCGGTGCCACGGAGGAGCTGGGCGGCAACGCCCTGGTCATCCGGGTCCAGCCGGACGAGGGCGTGACCGTACGGTTCGGCTCCAAGGTGCCCGGCACCTCGATGGAGGTCCGGGACGTCACGATGGACTTCGCCTACGGCGAGTCCTTCACCGAGTCCAGCCCGGAGGCGTACGAGCGGCTCATCCTCGATGTGCTGCTCGGCGACGCCAACCTCTTCCCCCGGCACCAGGAGGTCGAACTCTCCTGGAACATCCTCGACCCGATCGAGGAGTACTGGGACAAGCACGGCAAGCCCGCGCAGTACCCGGCGGGCACCTGGGGTCCGACCGAGGCTGACGAGATGCTTGCACGAGACGGACGGAGCTGGCGCCGGCCATGAAGATCGATCTCACGGAAACCACTTCCAGCAAGATCAACCAGGCGCTGGTGTCGGCCCGCCGTGCCGTCGGCACGCCGGCCATCGGCATGGTGCTGACCCTGGTCATCGTCACCGACGAGGAGAACGCGTACGACGCCCTCAAGGCGGCGAGCGACTCCTCCCGCGAGCACCCCTCGCGGATCATCGCGGTGATCAAGCGGGCCAGCCGCTCGCAGCGCAGCCGGCGGGACGCCCGGCTCGACGCCGAGGTACGGGTCGGTTCCGACTCGGGCTCCGGCGAGACCATCGTCCTGCGGCTCCACGGTGAACTGGCCAACCACGCCCAGTCGGTGGTCCTGCCGCTGCTGCTGCCGGACGCCCCGGTCGTGCTGTGGTGGCCCGAGGACGCGCCGTCCGATCCGGCGAAGGACCCGCTGGGCGCGCTCGCCCAGCGCCGGATCACGGACTCCTACTCGGCGGTGACGCCGAGCGCCGAACTCGCGGCGCGCGCCCAGTCGTACACCCCGGGCGACACGGACCTGGCCTGGACCCGCATCACCCCGTGGCGTTCGATGCTGGCGGCCGCGCTCGACCAGAAGCCCGCCGAGGTCATCTCCGCGACGGTCGAGGGCGAGGGTGAGAACCCGAGCTGCGAGCTGCTCGCCATGTGGCTCGCGGACCGGCTCCACGTACGGGTGCAGCGTGCCCAGTCCGACGGCCCCGGCCTGACGGCCGTACGGATGGAGACCAAGGACGGCCCCATCGTCCTGGACCGCCCGGACGGTTCGCTGGCCACGCTCTCCATGCAGGGACAGCCGGACCGTGCGGTGGCGCTCAAGCGGCGGGAGACCGCCGAACTGCTCGCCGAGGAGCTGCGGCGCCTGGACCCGGACAACACCTACGCGTCGACGGTGAAGTTCGGCGTGGAGAAGCTGGGTGCCCCGGACGAGGCGAAGTCCGCCGAACCGGCCGCCACCGCCCCCACCGCGGCGAAGAAGACCGCGGCAAAGAAGGCAGCAGCCAAGTGAGTGCCCCTCAGCTTGTCGTGCACCGCGACAAGGAGCTGATGGCGCAGGCCGCCGCGGCCCGGCTGATCACGAAGATCGTGGACGCCCAGGCCGCACGGGGCCACGCCTCGGTGGTCCTCACCGGTGGGCGCAACGGCAACGGCCTGCTGGCCGCGCTCGCCGACGCGCCCGCCCGGGACGCGATCGACTGGTCGCGGCTCGATCTGTGGTGGGGCGACGAGCGGTTCCTGCCGGAGGGCGATCCGGAGCGCAATGTCACGCAGGCCCGTAAGGCCCTGCTGGACTCGGTACCGCTGGACCCGTCCCGGGTGCACGCGATGCCCGCTTCGGACGGCCCCTGGGGCGGCGACGCCGATGCCGCCGCGGCCGCGTACGCCGCCGAACTGGCCGCCGCGGCCCGTCCGGAGGACCACGGCCCGGTGCCGACGTTCGATGTGCTGATGCTGGGCGTGGGCCCGGACACGCATGTCGCGTCGCTCTTCCCGGAGCTGCCCGCGGTACGGGAGACCGAGCGCACCGTCGTCGGTGTGCACGGCGCTCCCAAGCCGCCGCCGACCCGGGTGTCGCTGACGCTGCCCGCCATCAGGGCGGCACGTGAGGTGTGGCTACTCGCGGCGGGCGAGGACAAGGCGGAGGCCGCGGCCATCGCGCTGTCCGGCGCCGGGGAGATCCAGGCCCCCGCGGCGGGCGCGTACGGACGCAGCCGCACGCTGTGGCTGCTGGACGCGTCGGCGGCCTCGCAGCTGCCGCGTGCGCTGTATCCGCCGGCCTCTCCCTGACCGGCCGTCAGCACCGTCGACCACGGGCCCGGTCCGCTCCCAGGAGCGGACCGGGCCCGTACGTCGTGCGGCACCCGCCGGAACGGCCCCCGGGTCGCGGCACAGCACGGGCGCCGGCAGCGCACCGAGGAGCCCGCGGACCAGGACGGGCGTCAGGACGGCCCACAGGGCCCTGCGCACCCGCCGGCCGCGGGCCGCGACGGGATGCGCGGGCAGCGGGACGGCGGTCGGCGCCGCCGTCTCCCGCAGCACGTCGGCCGCCACCGAGTCGGCGATGTTCCGGGGCACGGCGGGCAGCAGTGTGTTCCGGTCGCCGTGCTGCTTCTCGTCGTCCTCGGCCAGGCCGGTGGTGATCGCGTCCACCCGGGCGGCGCCGGACAGCGGGACGCCGAGCGGTTCGACGACGTCGACACCGCGCAGCCGCCGCTCCTCGACGGAGACGGACCGGGAGAGTGAGGAGACCGCGCCGGATCCGCAGGGTGCCGCCACCAGCCGACCGCCCTGGGGTCCAGCCTGTTGTTCTACGGCCGCAGCCGTACCGTCCCCTCCCCCGTGGTCATCGGCTCAGCGGCCCCTGCGCGTCCGGTACGCGGAGACGAGGGCGGCGGTCGAGCTGTCCAGCTGCTCTCCCCCGGCGCCTTCGGTCAGCACCGGTTCGATCTTCTTGGCGAGGACCTTGCCTAGCTCGACGCCCCACTGATCGAAGGAGTCGATGTTCCAGACGGCGCCCTGGACGAAGACCTTGTGCTCGTACAGCGCGATCAGCTGGCCGAGCACCGACGGCGTCAGCCGGTCGGCGAGGATCGTCGTCGTCGGGTGATTGCCCTTGAACGTCTTGTGCGGCACCAGCTCCTCCGCGACGCCCTCCGCACGGACCTCGTCCGGCGTCTTGCCGAAGGCCAGCGCCTGGGTCTGGGCGAAGAAGTTGGCCATCAGCAGGTCGTGCTGGGCGACCAGACCGGGCAGCAGATCGGCGACCGGCTCGGCGAAGCCGATGAAGTCGGCCGGGATGACCTTGGTGCCCTGGTGGATCAACTGGTAGTAGGCGTGCTGCCCGTTGGTGCCGGGCGTGCCCCAGACGACCGGCCCGGTCTGCCACTCGACCGGATCGCCCTGCCGGTCGACGGACTTGCCGTTGGACTCCATGTCCAGCTGCTGCAAGTAGGCGGTGAACTTGGAGAGATAGTGGCTGTACGGCAGTACGGCATGCGACTGGGCGTCGAAGAACGCGCCGTACCAGACGCCCAACAGGCCGAGCAGCAGCGGGGCGTTGGCCTCCGCCGGTGCGGTGCGGAAGTGTTCGTCGACGAGGTGGAAGCCGTCGAGCATCTCGCGGAACCGGACCGGGCCGATGGCGATCATCAGCGAGAGCCCGATGGCGGAGTCGTACGAGTAACGGCCGCCGACCCAGTCCCAGAACTCGAACATGTTGGCGGTGTCGATACCGAACTCCGCGACCTTCTCGGCGTTGGTCGACAGTGCCACGAAGTGCTTGGCGACCGCGTCCTGGCCGGCCCTCAGGCCGGTCAGGAGCCAGTTGCGCGCGGAGGTCGCATTGGTGATCGTCTCGATCGTGGTGAAGGTCTTCGACGCGATGATGAAGAGCGTCTCGGCGGGGTCGAGGTCGCGGACGGCCTCGTGCAGGTCGGCGCCGTCGACGTTCGACACGAAGCGGACGGTGAGCGAGCGGTCCGTGAAGGAGCGCAGCACCTCGTACGCCATGGCGGGACCGAGGTCGGAGCCGCCGATACCGATGTTGACGATGTTCTTGATCGGCTTGCCGGTGTGGCCGGTCCACTCGCCCGACCTGACACGGTCGGCGAACGCCGCCATCTTGTCGAGCACGGCGTGCACGGCGGGCACCACGTTCTCGCCGTCGACCTCGATCACGGCGTCGCGCGGGGCGCGCAGCGCGGTGTGCAGGACGGCACGGTCCTCGGTGGTGTTGATCTTCTCGCCGCGGAACATGGCGTCCCGCAGCCCGGCCACCCCGGTGGCGTCGGCGAGCTCGCGCAGCAGCCGGAGCGTCTCGTCGGTCACCAGGTGCTTGGAGTAGTCGAGATACAGGTCGCCGACCTGGAGGGTGTATCCGGTGCCGCGCTCCGGATCGTCCGCGAAGAGTTGCCGCAGATGCGTCTGCCCGAGCTGCTCACGGTGCTTGCCGAGAGCGGTCCATTCGGGGGTCTGGTTGAGCTTGGTTCGGCTTTGGGTGTTCATCCCGGGTATCAGCCCACTTCTTCTCGTGCCTGCACATGCCCCGCTGCCCCTCCAACCTAATTGATCAGGGGGATCGGCGAGGCGACGAAAAGCTGTGACGCCGCCACATGCACTCCGGCCGGGCACCCTTGGGGTGACCGGCCGGTGAACAGAACTAGATCTCGCCCCGGAGTTTGGCCAGGGCCTCGGCGAGGATGGCCTCGCCGTCGGCGTCGCTGCGCCGCTCACGTACGTACGCGAGGTGCGTCTTGTACGGCTCGGTGCGCGGCGGGTCCGGCGGGTTGTCCCGGTCCTGACCGGCCGGGAAACCGCAGCGCGGACAGTCCCAGGTCTCCGGTGTCTGCGCGTCACTGGCGAAGCTCGGCTGCGTCTCGTGCCCGTTCGAGCACCAGAAGGAGATGCGGAGACGCGGCGCGGACTCGCCCCGCTCGGCCTCCCCCATCGGCCCCGCTCCGACCCGGCTTCCCCGGATCGCGTTGCCACTTGCCACGGTCGTAACTCCCTGCGTGATGGTGCTCGAAGATGCCCCAGTCTACGTAAGGCCCAACGCGCGTCCAGTGAAAGGAGTTACACCCTCACCAGGAATCGCGGACGACGGGTCAGCTGTCCAGCTTCATCAGCAGACCAAGCACGATAATGCACGCGAACCATCCCAGACCGACCACCACGGTGATCCGGTCGAGGTTTCGCTCGGCGACCGACGAGCCGCCGACGGACGACTGCATACCGCCACCGAACATGTCGGAGAGGCCGCCGCCCTTGCCCTTGTGCATCAGCACCAGCAGCATCAGCAGCAGACTGAAGACGATCAGGGCGATCGAGAACCCCACAACCACGGCTGGTCCCTACTTTCCGGAATTCCCTTGGACTGCTCTAACGGACAACGGGGGCCGGGAGACAACCTCCCCGGCCCCCGCAAGGGTACGACGGATCCGCGCTACCGCATACTCACTGGTCGCGGAAGCGGACGATCTTGACGAACTCGTCGGCGTCCAGTGCGGCGCCACCGATCAGCGCGCCGTCCACGTCGGGCTGCGCCATGATCGCCGCCACGTTCCCGGACTTCACCGAGCCGCCGTACTGGATACGGACGGCATCGGCCAGCTCCTGCGAGTACAGCTCGGCGAGGCGGCGGCGGATCGCGCCGCAGACCTCCTGCGCGTCCTCGGGGGTGGCGACCTCGCCGGTACCGATGGCCCAGACCGGCTCGTACGCGATCACGATGGACTCGGCCTGCTCGGCCGGGACGTCCTTCAGACCGCCGTCGAGCTGGGCGAGGGTGTACGCGACCTGGTCACCGGCCTTGCGGATGTCCAGGCCCTCGCCGACGCAGAGGATCGGGGTCAGGCCGTGCCTGTACGCGGCCTTCACCTTGGCGTTGCAGATCTCGTCGTTCTCGCCGTGGTACTGGCGTCGCTCGCTGTGGCCGACCGCGACGTAGGTGCACTTCAGCTTGGCGAGCATGGGACCGGAGATCTCACCGGTGTACGCGCCGGAGTCGTGCGCCGAGATGTCCTGGGCGCCGTACTTGATCTTCAGTTTGTCGCCATCCACCAGCGTCTGCACCGAGCGCAGGTCGGTGAAGGGCGGCAGGACGGCGACCTCGACGGCGTCGTAGTCCTTGTCGGCCAGGGCGAAGGCGAGCTTCTGGACGTGCGCGATGGCCTCGAGGTGGTTGAGGTTCATCTTCCAGTTGCCCGCCATCAGCGGGGTACGGGTGCTCATGAAAGGTCAGTCCTCCAGTGCGGCGAGGCCGGGAAGCGTCTTGCCCTCGAGGTATTCGAGGCTGGCGCCGCCACCGGTCGAGATGTGGCCGAATGCGTTCTCGTCGAAGCCCAGGATGCGGACGGCCGCGGCGGAGTCGCCACCGCCGACGACACTGAAGCCCTCGGAGTCGACGAGGGCCTGAGCGACGGCCCGGGTGCCCTCGGCGTAGTCGGGGTGCTCGAAGACGCCCATCGGGCCGTTCCAGAAGACGGTGACGGCGTCGGCGAGCTTCGATGCGTACAGCTTGTCGGTCTCGGGTCCGTTGTCCAGGCCCATCACACCGGCCGGGATGGCGTCCGCGGGAACGGTGCTGTGCTCGGTCGGGGCCTTGGTCTTGAGGTCCGGGAACTGTCCGGAGACCACGACGTCGACGGGGAGCACGAACTCCACGCCCTTCTCCTCGGCCCGCTTCAGATACTCCAGCACCGCCGGGATCTGGTCCTCCTGCAGGAGGGAGCTGCCGACCTCGTGGCCCTGGGCCTTGAGGAAGGTGTACGCCATGCCGCCGCCGATGAGGATGCGGTCGGCACGCTCCAGGAGGTGGTCGATGACACCGAGCTTGTCGGAGACCTTGGAACCGCCGAGCACGACGGCGTACGGACGGGCGACGTCCTCGGTGAGCTTCTTGAGGACGCCGACCTCGGTGGCGATCAGGTCGCCCGCGGCGTGCGGCAGCCGGGCCGGAAGGTCGAATACCGAGGCGTGCTTGCGGTGGACGGCTCCGAAGCCGTCGCCCACGTACACGTCGGCCAGCTCGGCGAGCTGGTCGGCGAACGCGCCGCGCTCGGCGTCGTCCTTCGACGTCTCGCCGGCGTTGAAGCGGAGGTTCTCGATGACGGCGACCCGGCCGTCGGCGAGGGCTGCGACCGTGGCGCGGGCGGACTCGCCGACCGTGTCGGTCGCGAAGGCGACGTCGGCACCGATCAGCTCGCCGAGGCGGGCCGCGGCGGGGGCCAGGGAGAAGGCCGGGTCCGGGGCGCCCTTGGGGCGGCCCAGGTGTGAGGCGACGATGACCTTGGCACCGGCCGCGGCGAGCTTCTCCACGGTCGGCTGGACGGCGCGGATGCGGCCGTCGTCGGTAATGGTGGTACCGCTCAGCGGCACGTTGAGGTCGGCGCGGACGAATACGCGCTTGCCGGCGACCCCTTCGGCGAGAAGTTCGTCGATGGTCTTCATCCTGCTGGACTCCTTGGAGGGCGAGAGAGCATGCAACGGGGCTCGAACGGCGCTGCGTTGCGCTGTTCGAGCCCCGTGCTCACATCGAGGTGCCTGCCGGTTCGACGGTCAGAGCTGGCTGCCGACGAAGACGGTCAGGTCGACGAGACGGTTGGAGTAGCCCCACTCGTTGTCGTACCAGCCGATGACCTTGACCTGCGTGCCCTCGGCCATGGTGAGCAGCGAGTCGAAGGTGCAGGACGCCGGGTCCGAGACGATGTCCGAGGACACGATCGGGTCCTCGGTGTAGAAGAGGCGGCCCTTGAGGGGACCCTCCGCCGCGGCCTTCTGGAAGGCGGCGTTGACCTCGTCGCGGGTGACCTCGCGCTCCAGCGTGATGACCAGGTCGGTGACCGAGCCGGTCGGGACCGGGACGCGCATCGCGATGCCGTCGAGCTTGCCCTTGAGCTGCGGGAGCACCAGAGCGGTGGCCTTGGCGGCACCGGTCGTGGTCGGGATGATGTTCTCCGCCGCGGCGCGGGCGCGACGCAGGTCGGAGTGCGGGAAGTCAAGGATGCGCTGGTCGTTCGTGTACGCGTGGACCGTCGTCATGAGGCCCTTGACGATGCCGAAGTTCTCGTCCAGAACCTTGGCCATCGGCGCGACACAGTTGGTGGTGCAGGAGGCGTTGGAGATGACGTGGTGGTTGGCCGCGTCGTACTTCTCCTCGTTGACGCCCATCACGATGGTGATGTCCTCGTCCTTGGCCGGAGCCGAGATGAGGACCTTCTTCGCGCCACCCGCGATGTGCTTCTCGGCGTCGGCCTTCTTGGTGAAGATGCCGGTCGACTCGATGACGATGTCGACGCCCAGCTCACCCCAGGGGATGTCGGCCGGGTTGCGCTCGGAGAGCACCTTGATGGTGTGGCCGTCGACAGTGATGCTGTCGGCGGTGTGGCTGACCTCGGCCTTCAGACGACCCAGAATGGTGTCGTACTTCAGCAGGTGGGCCGTGGTCGCAGTGTCACCCAGGTCGTTGACAGCCACGATCTCGATGTCCGCACCCTGCTCCAGCAGCGCGCGGAAGTAGTTACGACCGATGCGGCCAAAGCCGTTGATGCCTACGCGGATCGTCACGAACCGATCTCCTCGTTAGGTACGCCGGGTTTCGACGCCGGCGAGTTGTATGGGATGTCCCCGACCGCCTCCGACCCTACCTCTCCGAAGGCCCTGGAGTGACATCGAGTGGAGCCGGGAGAGCCGCGGAGGCCCGTACTCCCCAGTAGGAGTACGGGCCTCCGGATGCTCGCCCTTGCATGCAGCGACGATTACGGGGCGTCAATACCTTGGTGAATGGCGCCTGTTCCGTTTTCGGCGTGCTTGCGCCCTGCCGCGCCTCAGCCCACCAGGCCGTCGGCGAGCTCCTCGCTGAGAGTCGATTCCGTCCCCGGGATACCGAGGTCCTGGGCCCGCTTGTCGGCCATGGCCAGCAGCCGGCGGATCCGGCCGGCGACCGCGTCCTTGGTCAGCGGCGGGTCGGCGAGCGCGCCCAGCTCCTCCAGCGATGCCTGCTTGTGCTCCATGCGCAGCCGTCCGGCCGCCGCGAGGTGTTCGGGCACCTCCTCGCCCAGGATCTCCAGGGCGCGCCCTACCCGGGCGCCTGCGGCCACCGCGGCCCGCGCCGACCGGCGCAGATTCGCGTCGTCGAAGTTGGCGAGCCGGTTGGCGGTCGCCCGGACCTCGCGGCGCATCCGCCGCTCCTCCCAGGCCAGCACCGACTCGTGGGCGCCGAGCCGGGTGAGCAGGGCACCGATCGCGTCACCGTCGCGGACGACGACGCGGTCCACACCGCGCACCTCGCGGGCCTTCGCCGCGATGGAGAGCCTGCGGGCCGCGCCGACCAGCGCGAGCGCCGCCTCCGGGCCGGGGCAGGTGACCTCCAGCGAGGACGAGCGTCCGGGCTCGGTGAGCGAACCGTGGGCCAGGAAGGCTCCGCGCCAGGCCGCCTCGGCATCGCAGGTGGCCCCCGAGACCACCTGCGGGGGAAGACCGCGGATGGGGCGGCCGCGGCCGTCCACGAGTCCGGTCTGCCGGGCCAGCTGGTCGCCGCCCGCCACCACCCGTACGACATAGCGGGAGCCGCGCCGCAGACCGCCGGGCGCCATCACGATCAGCTCGGAGCTGTGGCCGAAGATTTCGAGGATGTCCCGCTTCAGCCGGCGCGCCGCCATCGCCGTGTCCAGCTCCGCCTCGATCACAATCCGGCCGCTCACCAGGTGCAGCCCGCCCGCGAACCGAAGAATCGCCGAAACCTCTGCCTTCCTGCAGCAGGTCCGGGTCACGGGAAGCCGAGAGATTTCGTCCTTCACCGCTGGCGTCATCGCCATGGGCCGATCCTTCCATGCATCCGAAAAATACGGTCGTACGCGGCGGCCAACAGCTCCGGATCATGAATCGGAACGCCGTCGGGTGAGGCCACCGGCGCCAGCTCGACCGCGGCGCCGAGCCGTTTGGCGGCATCGGCGAGGGACTCGCGATCGGGCACGGCGGCTTCGTCGGCCAGCACCACGTCCAGGGCGAGTTTAGGGGCGTGTCGTCCCAAAACCTCCAAATGACGCTGCGGGGAGAAGCCATCAGTTTCACCGGGTTGCGGTGCGAGGTTGAGCGAGAGGACCTTACGGGCCTTCGTCGTCACGAGCGCGTCGAGCAGTTCCGGTACGAGCAGGTGCGGGATCACCGAGGAGAACCAGGACCCCGGGCCGAGCACCACCCAGTCCGCGTCCAGGACCGCCTCGACCGCCTCCGGGACGGCCGGCGGGTCGTGCGGAACCAGGTGCACGGACTGCACCTCGCCCGGGGTGAGCGCCACGGTGGCCTGGCCGCGCACCGTGTCCACGTCGTCCGGGCGGGCCGGGTCGTGCCCCCGTACGAGCGCCTGGAGCTCCAGCGGCACCGCGGACATGGGCAGCACCCGGCCGTGCGCGCCGAGCAGCCTGCCGACCAGGTCGAGGGCCTGCACATGGTCGCCCAGCTGCTCCCACAGGGCCACGATCAGCAGATTGCCGACCGCGTGCTCGTGCAGATCGCCCTTGGACTGGAAGCGGTGCTGGATGACCTGCGCCCAGGTCTGGCCCCAGTCGTCGTCCCCGCAGAGCGCGGCGAGCGCCTTGCGGAGGTCGCCGGGCGGCAGGACGCCGAGCTCTTCCCTGAGCCGGCCGCTGGAGCCGCCGTCGTCGGCGACGGTGACCACGGCGGTCAGGTCACCGGTGATCCGGCGGAGCGCCGCGAGCGATGCGGACAGGCCCATTCCGCCGCCGAGGGCGACGACCTTGGGCTGGGCGCCGCGCTTGCGGGCCGACAGCGCGGAGGTGGCTCTGCGCAGCCTTCGCAGGCGCAGATTGCGGGCGGTCACTCGCGCCCCATGTCCCGGTGGACGAGGACGGTCTCGATCCCTTCGCCCGCGAGCCGGGCGGCGAGTTTCTCGGACATCGCGACGGAACGGTGCTTGCCGCCCGTGCAGCCGACGGCGATCGTCACGTAGCGCTTGCCCTCGCGGCGGTAACCCGCGGCGACGAGCTGGAGGAGCTCGGTGTACTGGTTGAGGAACTCCTTGGCGCCCGGCTGGTCGAAGACGTAGGCGGAGACCTCCTCGTTGAGTCCGGTGAACGGGCGCAGCTCCGGGACCCAGTGCGGGTTGGGCAGGAAGCGGCAGTCCGCCACCAGGTCGGCGTCGACCGGCAGGCCGTACTTGAAGCCGAACGACATCACCGTGGCGCGCAGCTCCGGCTCCTCGTCGCCGGCGAACTGGGCGTCCATCTTGGCCCGCAGTTCGTGCACGTTGAGGCTGGAGGTGTCGATCACCAGGTCGGCGTCGCCGCGCAGCTCGCGCAGCAGGTCGCGCTCGGCGGCGATGCCGTCGACGATGCGGCCGTCGCCTTGGAGGGGATGCGGGCGGCGGACCGATTCGAAGCGACGGACCAGCTCGTCGTCGGAGGACTCCAGGAAGACGATCCGCCGGGTGACGTGCTTGGCCGCGAGGTCCGCCAGGGACTCCCGGAGGTTGTCGAAGAACCGGCGGCCGCGTACGTCCACGACCACGGCGATCCTGGCCACATTGCCCTGGGACCGGGCGCCGAGCTCCACCATGGTGGGGATCAGCGCGGGCGGCAGGTTGTCGACGACGAACCAGCCGAGGTCCTCCAGGCATTTGGCGGCGGTGGACCGCCCGGCGCCCGACATCCCGGAGATGATCACCAGCTCCGGGATGGCCGCGGCGGCATCACCGGTCTCGGTCGTGGTGCCCGTACTCACGTGTCCTGCTCCGTCTGCTCGGTCTCTGCTGTCCTGCGCGCGCTCCGGCCCGTGCGCGTCGTGCTGCCGGTGTGCTTGTTCCTGTTCACGCTCAGTCATGCTGTGCTGCCCCCGTCGTCCTCTTCAATGATCTCTCCTGTCGCCGTGTTCACGGCGGGCGCCGCCGGGGCGGTCGAGGCGAGGGCGGCGGCCACCGATTCCGCCGTCCTGCGGCCTATCCCCGGAACCGCGCAGATCTCATCGATTGTCGCCTGCTTCAGCTTCTTCACGGAGCCGAAATGTTTGATCAACGCCTGCTTCCGGGTGTCGCCGAGGCCGGTGACCGCGTCCAGCGGGCTGGACCGGATGCGCTTGGCCCGCTTGGCCCGCTGATAGGTGATGGCGAAGCGGTGGGCCTCGTCGCGGACGCGCTGCAGCAGGTAGAGCCCCTCGCTCGAACGGGGCAGGACCACGGGGTCGTCGTCATCGGGCAGCCAGACCTCTTCGAGGCGCTTGGCGAGACCGCAGACGGCGATGTCGTCGATCCCCAGTTCGTCGAGGGCGCGCTTGGCCGCGGCGACCTGCGGTTGGCCGCCGTCCACCACGACGAGCTGCGGCGGGTAGGCGAACCGCTTGGGGCGGCCGTCGTCCTCACGGGGCTCGCTCCCGAAGGGGTCGCCGTCCGGTGCCGCGTCGACCGGCTCGGGCACGGCCGTCGCGGCAGCCGCCGGGGCGGGGACGGCTCCGGTCGGGGCGGGGGTCTCCTCCCACTCCCCCGTCCGCTCCTTCTCCTGGAGGTACCGCTTGAACCGCCGGCCGATCACCTCATGCATCGACCGGACGTCGTCCTGCCCCTCGAAGCCCTTGATCTGGAAGCGGCGGTACTCGCTCTTACGCGCCAGACCGTCCTCGAAGACGACCATGGACGCGACCACGTCGTCGCCCTGGAGATGGGAGATGTCGAAGCACTCGATACGCAGCGGAGCCGTATCGAGACCGAGCGCCTCGGCGATCTCCTCCAGGGCGCGGGAGCGGGTCGTCAGATCGGAGGCGCGCCTGGTCTTGTGCAGCCCCAGGGCCTGCTGGGCGTTGCGCTGGACCGTCACCATCAGGTCCTTCTTGTCGCCGCGCTGCGGGATACGCAGGCTGACCTGGGAGCCGCGGCGGTCGGCGAGCCACTGGGAGACCGCCGCGGGATCCTCGGGGAGGGCCGGGACGAGGACCTCCTTGGGCACGGCGTCGCCCCTCTCCTCCCCGTAAAGCTGCTGCAGTGCGTGCTCGACGAGGTCCGAGGTCTCGACCGCCTCGACCTTGTCGGTGACCCAGCCGCGCTGGCCGCGCACCCGGCCGCCGCGGACGTGGAAGATCTGCACGGCGGCTTCGAGCTCGTCCTCGGCCAGCGCGATCAGGTCGGCGTCGGTGGCATCGGCGAGGACGACGGCGCTCTTCTCCAGGGCGCGCCTGAGGGCCTCCACGTCGTCGCGGAGGCGGGCCGCCCGCTCGTACTCCATCTCTTCCGCCGCCACCATCATGTCCTTCTCCAGGCGGCGGATGTACGTGCCCGTGCGGCCGGCCATGAAGTCGCAGAAGTCGTCCGCCAGTTCGCGGTGTTCCTCGGGGGTGACGCGGCCGACGCACGGCGCCGAGCACTTGCCGATGTAGCCGAGAAGGCAGGGGCGGCCGGTCCGTGCGGCGTTCTTGAAGACACCGGCGGAGCACGTACGCACGGGAAAGACCCGGAGCATCAGGTCGACGGTCTCACGGATCGCCCAGGCGTGCCCGTACGGACCGAAGTAACGCACGCCCTTCTTCTTGGCGCCACGCATGACCTGGACCCGCGGGAACTCCTCGTTCAGCGTGACCGCGAGATACGGATAGCTCTTGTCGTCGCGGTACTTGACGTTGAACCGCGGGTCGAACTCCTTGATCCAGGAGTACTCCAGCTGCAGCGCCTCGACCTCCGTGGCGACCACGGTCCATTCGACGGAGGCTGCCGTGGTGACCATCGTGCGGGTGCGCGGGTGGAGGTGGGCCAGGTCCTGGAAGTAGTTGGCCAGGCGCTGGCGGAGGCTCTTGGCCTTGCCGACGTAGATCACCCGGCGGTGCTCGTCGCGGAATTTGTAGACCCCCGGGGAGTCGGGGATCTGTCCCGGCTTGGGGCGGTAGCTGGAGGGGTCTGCCATGCCTCCCACCCTACTTGCGGGCAGTGACAGTGCGGAGCCCTCGGCGGTGGTGCCGCGCTCCTGGGTACGGAGCACCGGGCGGACCGCGGAGCCGGGAGCGGCGGCCGCCCGGCCGTGATGTGCGGTTGCGCACGGTGTTCCTCCCGTGGCGGGAGGTGGCGGAAGTCGCCGGAGTGCGCGCGGACCGAGCGGAAGGAGCGCCAACCGTTGTCGGAGACGGGTCAACACGCTTCAATGCGGGGGAACAACGCGGTGTGAACGACGTGGCGGAAGCGTGCACGGCCCGCCCCGGCCGCCTGCCGCCCCACTCCCCCGGCGCGGCCCGCCGCCCGTGTCACGACCGTTCACTGGAGGTACGTCATGCAGCACACCGAGGCCGAACTGGCGCAGGTGCTGCACACCGGACCTTTCCATCTGGCGCTGCGCACCGCCCTCTCGGTGCGCGGGCTCCCCCTCCAGCGGGTGCAGCACCATCTCGCGCACCGCGGGGTCAAGGTCGGCGTGACCAGCCTGTGTTACTGGCAGCAGGGCGCGCGGCGCCCGCAGCGCGCCGAGTCGCTGCGGGCGGTGGAGGCGCTGGAGGAGGTGCTGAGGCTGCCGGAGAACTCGCTGCTCCGGCTCCTGCGGACCGGTGACGCCGACACGGACGCCGAACGTCCCGCCCCGCGTCCCTACCGTTCGCCGAAGGAGACGTCCGGCGCGGTGGAGCGGCTGCTCGGCGCCCCGGGGTCGTCCCCCGGCAGCGGGCTGCACACGGTGGGGCACCAGGAGCGGGTACGGATCGGACCCGGCCGGGAGATGCGGCACCGGCACTCGCAGCATGTCGTGCGGGCGCACCGCGACGGCGTCGACCGCTACTTCGCCGTGTACGACGGTGATCCGGGCTGCGACCCGGGGAGGGTGGCGGTGTCGGCCAGGGAGAACTGCCGGACCGGCAGGGTCCGCTGGGACCGGGAGACGGGCGTGCTCGTCGCCGAGCTGCTCTTCGACGCCCGGCTGCGAGCCGGTGAGACGTACCTCTTCGGGTACGGGTTCGACGACGGTACGGGCGGCCCCTGCAACGAGTACGTCCAAGCCTTCGGCTTCCCCGGCGGACAGTACGTGCTGCAGGTGCGCTTCGACGAGGATGCGCTGCCGGTGCGGTGCCGCCGCTTCGCCCAGTCGTCGTCGGGGTCTCCGCGCGGCAGCCGCGCGGAGCTCACCCCCACCGGCCGGCACCGGACCGTACACCTGGTGGAACAGGCGGTACGGCCCGGTCTGATCGGTATCGACTGGGAGTGGGAGTGACCCGGCCCGGGGATGTCAGGCGTCGGGACCGGCGATCAGCTTTCCGCCCTCGACCCTGACCGGGACCGAGGGCAGCGGCACGGTGGCCGGGCCGTGCACGGCCTTGCCGGTGGTCGTGTCGAAGCGGCTGCCGTGGCAGGGGCACTGCCCCTCGTTGTGCTCGACCTTCTCCAGGAGGCAGCCCGCGTGGGTGCACTGGGCGCTGAACGCCTTGTACTGCCCCTTGGCCGGGCAGCTGACGACGACCCGCTGCTCGCGGTAGAGCTTGGACTCACCGACCGGCACCTCGTCGGGGGAGCCGAGCTCGACGGGGGCGGTGGGGGTCGGCGTCTGCGCGTGACCGAGCTTCGAATCGGTCGAGCAGGCGGCCACCCCCAGCCCGGCGACACCGGCGAGAGCGGCACCCTTCAGCACGGTGCGGCGGGCGGCGGGCTGGCCGGACATGCGGACTCCACGGGGTCGGAGATACGGAACGAAGAGGGGTGTCAGAGAACCGCCGGGCGGCGTCGGGGGCGCTGTCTGCCCCGGGACACCACAGGCATCGGTGACAGAACCGACGATACCGGCGGAGACCGGTGGCCCTGCGGCCGGGCCGGTCGTGAACGGTCGTGCCTGGTCGGAGCCGGTCATGCGGGCGCCTGCGCAGCAGCAGCCCGAGGTGGCGGCTCCCTCTCTCCGGCCGGGAGCCGCCACCTCGACGCGTCTGCGCGTCAGGCCTTGCGCGCGCGGGTCGCCTTCTTCGCCGCGGCGGGCTTGGCGGCGGCGCCCGTGCCGGTCTTGGCCGTCGCCGTCTTCCTCGCCGGGGCCGACTTCGCGGCCACCGCCTGCTTCGCGGCCGCCTTACGGACCGGCTTGCGCGCCGCGGGCACCGCCGCCTCGCTCACCCGGTCCGCGTCCAGGATGCCCTGCAGGAACTTGCCGGTGTGGCTCGCCGGGACGGTGGCGACCTGCTCCGGCGTGCCCTCGGCGATGACCAGGCCGCCGCCGTTGCCACCCTCGGGACCCATGTCGATGACCCAGTCCGCGGTCTTGATGACATCGAGGTTGTGCTCGATGACGATCACCGAGTTGCCCTTGTCGACCAGTCCGGACAGCACCTTGATGAGCTTGCTGATGTCCTCGAAGTGGAGTCCGGTGGTCGGCTCGTCCAGAACGTAGACCGTCCGGCCGGTGGAGCGCTTCTGCAGCTCGCTCGCGAGCTTCACCCGCTGCGCCTCGCCGCCCGAGAGCGTCGGCGCGGACTGGCCGAGCCTGACGTACCCGAGGCCCACCTCGTTGAGCGTACGGAGGTGGCGGGCGATCGTCGGGACGGCCTCGAAGAACTCCAGCCCCTCCTCGATCGGCATGTCCAGCACCTCGGCGATGGACTTGCCCTTGTAATGGACCTCCAGCGTCTCCCGGTTGTACCGCGCCCCGTGGCAGACCTCGCACGGGACGTAGACGTCCGGCAGGAAGTTCATCTCGATCTTGATCGTGCCGTCGCCGGAGCAGTTGTCGCAGCGGCCGCCCTTGACGTTGAAGGAGAAGCGGCCCGGCAGATAGCCGCGCACCTTCGCCTCCATCGTCTCGGCGAACAGCTTGCGGACGTGGTCGAAGACGCCGGTGTACGTCGCCGGGTTGGACCGGGGCGTACGGCCGATGGGCGACTGGTCGACGTGCACCACCTTGTCGACGAGGTCGTCGCCGTCGACCCGGGTGTGACGGCCGGGGACCGACTTGGCGCCGTTCAGCTCGCGCGCCAGGTGGGTGTAGAGGATGTCGTTGACCAGCGTCGACTTCCCCGATCCCGAGACGCCCGTGACGGCCGTGAGCACCCCGAGCGGGAAGGAGACGTCGATGTCCTGGAGGTTGTTCTCCCGGGCGCCGTGCACCGTGAGCAGGCGCCCCGGATCGACCGGACGCCTGATGTCGGGCATCGGGATGGCCTTCTTGCCGACCAGGTACTGGCCGGTGATCGACTCGTCGTTGGCCAGCAGCTCCTTGAGCGAGCCGGAGTGGACCACCTTGCCGCCGTGCTCACCCGCGCCGGGGCCGATGTCGACGACCCAGTCGGCGACCTTGATGGTGTCCTCGTCGTGCTCGACGACGATGAGCGTGTTGCCCATGTCGCGGAGCCGGACCAGTGTCTCGATCAGCCGGTGGTTGTCGCGCTGGTGCAGGCCGATGGAGGGCTCGTCCAGCACGTACAGCACGCCGACGAGGCCGGAGCCGATCTGGGTGGCGAGCCGGATGCGCTGCGCCTCGCCACCGGACAGGGTGCCTGCGGCACGGTTCAGCGAGAGGTAGTCGAGGCCGACGTCGACCAGGAACTTCAGCCGCTCGTTGACCTCCTTCAGCACCCGCTCCGCGATCTTCCTGTCCCGGGCGTTCAGCTTCATCCGGCCGAGGAATTCGGCGCACTCGCTGATCGACATCGCGGCGACCTGGGCGATGGACTTCTCCATCACCGTCACCGCGAGAACGATCGGCTTGAGCCTGGTGCCCTCACAGGTCGGGCAGGGCACCTCGCGCATGTAGCCCTCGAAGCGCTCCCGGCTGGAGTCGCTCTCGGCCTCGGAGTGCCGCCGCTTGACGAACTGCAGCGCGCCCTCGAAGGCCGGCGTGGTGTAGGCGCGCTCCCGTCCGTAGCGGTTGCGGTAGCGGACCTCGGTCTGGATCTTGTGGCCGTGGAGCAGCGCCTTCTTGGCGCGCTGCGGGAGTCCGGCCCACGGGATGTCCGTACGGAAACCGAGCGCTTCGGCGAGCGCGCCGATCAGACGCCCGAAGTACTCCTTGGTGTGGCCGTGCGACCAGGGGTGGATCGCGCCCTCGTCGAGCGACTTCTCCTCGTCGGGGACGATCAGCTCCGGGTCGACCTCCATCCGTGTGCCGATACCCGTGCAGTCGGGGCAGGCGCCGAACGGCGAGTTGAAGGAGAAGGAGCGCGGCTCCAGCTCCTCGAAGGAGAGGTCGTCGTACGGGCAGTAGAGGTGCTCGGAGTACATCCGCTCACGCTCGGGGTCGTCCTCGGGAAGATCGACGAAGTCGAGCACGACCATGCCGCCGGAGAGCCCGAGCGCGGTCTCGACCGAGTCGGTCAGCCTGCGCTTGGCACTGTCCTTCACCGTGAGGCGGTCGATGACCACCTCGATGGTGTGCTTCTCCTGCTTCTTCAGCTTGGGCGGCTCGGAGAGCTGGATGGTCAGGCCGTCGACCCGGGCCCGGCTGTAGCCCTTGGTCTGCAGATCGGCGAAGAGGTCGACGAACTCCCCCTTGCGCTCGCGCACCAGCGGCGACAGCACCTGGAAACGACTGCCCTCGGGCAGGCCGAGCACCTTGTCGACGATGGCCTGCGGCGACTGGCGGGAGATCGGCCGGCTGCACTCGGGGCAGTGCGGTTTGCCGATCCGGGCGAAGAGCAGCCGGAGGTAGTCGTACACCTCGGTGATCGTGCCGACCGTCGAGCGCGGGTTGCGCGAGGTCGACTTCTGGTCGATGGAGACGGCGGGCGACAGGCCCTCGATGAAGTCGACGTCCGGCTTGTCCATCTGGCCGAGGAACTGCCGGGCGTACGAGGAGAGCGACTCCACGTAGCGGCGCTGGCCCTCGGCGAAGATCGTGTCGAACGCGAGCGACGACTTGCCCGACCCGGAGAGCCCGGTGAAGACGATGAGGGAGTCGCGGGGAAGGTCGAGCGAGACGTTCTTGAGATTGTGCTCGCGAGCGCCACGGACGATGAGACGGTCGGTCACGCCGGTCCGCACCTTTCTGGAGAGAAGTGGGGGAACTGAGCCCCTGTCCCAGGGTATGGGGGGCGCCACAGCGTTGGTCGAAGCTTTCGATTACGAGCGTATAGCACGCACATTCGATTTACGGACGTCCGTCGACTCCTTCACCCGAACGAGTGGCGAGGCTAGGCTCGGCCCCATGACTGATCATGCGCTCGACCTGGCAGCCCTCCGTGAGGCGACCGATCGGTTCCTCGGCGCAGCGGCCGCGATGGACGATCTCGCCGCGGCCGCGCCGTCCCGTCTGCCGGGCTGGAGCCGACGCCATGTCCTTGCGCATCTCTCTCGTAACGCCGACGCGCTGGTAAATGTTCTCCAGGGCCGGCCGATGTACGCAGACAGCGAAACCCGCGAACGCGACATCGAGCGCGATGCGACGCGACCGCTTTCCGAGCACCTGGCCGACCTGCGCGGAAGCGCCGCACGTTTCGAGGCCGCGGCCGCCGTCCCGGCCGACTGGTCCCGCACCGTCACCATGCGCAACGGTGTGACCGACTCCGCCTCCCGCGTCCCCTTCCGCCGTCGGATCGAGGTCGAACTGCACCATGTCGACCTGGGCGTCGGCTACGAGCTGGAGGACCTGCCGGACGAATTCGTGACCCGTGAGATCGACTTCCTCACGGAGCGGTTCGCCGGGCACCCGGATGTCCCCTCCACGGGCGTGGCCGCCGACGACGGCCGGTTCTGGACCACCGGCGGCGACGCGGAAGGCGGACCGGTCGTGGTCCGTGGCACGGCCCCGGAGCTGCTCGGCTGGCTCGCCGGGCGTCGTGACGGCTCGGCGCTGAAGACCGAAGGCGGCCCGCTCCCCGCACTGCCGCCGCTATAGGCTGAGACGCATGACGTACAGCGGAGCGGTCAAGGTCGGCGGACCTGCGGATGTACACGAGTTGACGGATCTGATGATCTCCAAGGTCGCCGTCGGCCCGATGAACAACAACGCCTATCTGCTGCGCTGCCGGGCCACCGGCGAGCAGCTCCTGATCGACGCGGCCGCCGAGCCCGGGATCCTGCTGCAGCTGATCGGTGACGACTCCATCGCGTCCGTCGTCACCACGCACCGGCACGGCGACCACTGGCAGGCTCTGGGCGAGGTGGTGGCGGCCACCGGCGCACGCACCTTCGCCGGGCGGTACGACGCCGAGGGCATCCCGGTGCCGACCGATGTGCTGGTCGACGACAACGGCACGATCCGGGTGGGGCGGGTGACGCTGACCGCCCGGCATCTGGTCGGCCACACCCCGGGCTCCATCGCCCTGGTCTACGACGACCCGCACGGCGCCCCGCACCTGTTCACCGGGGACTGCCTCTTCCCCGGCGGGGTCGGCAATACGCACAAGGACCCCGAGGCGTTCGCGAGCCTGCTCCACGACGTGGAGACCAAGCTCTTCGACGAGCTGCCCGACGAGACCTGGGTCTACCCGGGCCACGGCCACGACACGACGCTCGGCGACGAGCGGCCGCAGCTGTCCGAGTGGCGCGCACGCGGCTGGTGACCCGGGCCGGGCCCCGCCCCGCCGCGCGTCCCTGCCGGGGCCGTCCCGCACGTCGCCGGTGGTGAGGACGGCCGCCGGCCGGGGCGGGCGGTCATCGCCCCGGGCCCCGGCCGACGGTAGTGGTCAGGCCTCGATGGTGGAGTTCTTCTCCGCCTCCTGCTCGCCCTCGGCCGCCGCCTGCCTCCTGCTCGCGATCAGGCTGGTGATCGTGGTGATCACCAGTACGCCGCAGATGACGCCGAGCGAGACCGGGATGGAGATCTCGGGGACATGCACCCCGGACTCGTGCAGGGCGTGCAGCACCAGCTTGACGCCGATGAAGCCGAGGATGACCGACAGCCCGTAACTGAGGTGGACCAGCTTCTTCAGCAGACCGCCGATGAGGAAGTACAGCTGCCGCAGCCCCATCAGGGCGAAGGCATTGGCGGTGAAGACGATGTACGGGTCCTGGGTCAGGCCGAAGATCGCGGGGATCGAGTCCAGCGCGAAGAGCACATCGGTGGTGCCGATGGCGAGCATGACGACCATCAGCGGGGTCATGACGCGCTTGCCGTTGGCCCTGATGAAGAGCTTGGTGCCGTGATACCTGTCGGCGACACCGAACCGGCGCTCGATCGACTTGAGGAGACGGTTCTCCTCGAACTCGTCCTCCTCCTCGTCGGTCCGCGCCTCCTGGATGAGCTTCCAGGCCGTGTAGATCAGGAACGCGCCGAAGATGTAGAAGACCCACGAGAAGTTGGCGATGACCGCGGCGCCGGCGGCGATGAAGATCGCTCGCAGTACCAACGCGATCAGCACGCCGACCAGCAGCACACGCTGCTGGAGGTGGGAGGGCACCGCGAACTTCGCCATGATCAGGACGAAGACGAAGAGGTTGTCGACACTGAGCGACTTCTCGGTGATGTAACCGGCGAAGAACTCGCCGGCCGCCTGGCTCTCACCGGAGAGGAGCAGGCCGAGCCCGAAGAGCGCGGCCAGCACGATCCAGACGATCGTCCAGAGTCCGGCTTCCTTCGTCGTCACGTCATGAGGTTTGCGCCCGATGAAGAAGTCGACGGCGATGAGGGCTGACAGACCGAGAATGGTCAGCGCCCAGAGGGTCCATGAAACGTCCACTGCGCCTCCGGCAGTTCGCTACGGCTACTGATCAGCGTCGTCGCTGCCGGAGGTCTCTTCCACCCGGGCGCACGGGGTGCGCGCCGCGGGCCGGCGCCCCGGGACCGGTCACAGTCCGTACTGACGGGCACGCCGCGTATGGGAGTACTCCCCTCCGTCCAAGGAACAGTACAGGGAATACCAAGAAAAGGTAAAGTGCAGGGTAAAAATTCCTCAACGGCCCGCTCGGAGAGGGGATTGCTCTCATGACCGTCCGGTGCGGCGCGCGGCGGCCACTCGGGCGAGCACCTGCTGCAGCACCTGACTGCCGGGCGGTGTCCGCAGCGGCTCGTACGTCCAGGCGTGGCCGACCCAGGGGTCGGCCAGGTGGTCGTCGGCGACCGGGGTGATCCGCAGCAGGGAGCGCCAGAGCGGGTCGAGCACCGGCCCGTACGCGCCGGCGTCCGCCCGGTCCGCGACCATCAGGAGGTGGACACCGGCCGACGGCCCCTCGTCGGCGAGATAGCGCAGCTGGGTGACGGCCCGGTCGTCGAAGCCGTACGGGAAGTCGTTGACGATCAGCAGTTGCTGGGCGGTGTCCAGGTCCGGCGGGAGCGCGTCGGCGGCGCCGGCCCTGATCGCCATCTGCACCAGGTCGACGCGCCGGGTGAGGTGGGCGAGGACGGCGGCGACTCCCCCGGCTCCGGCGGCGACCGGATACGGGGCGGGCGCGGCCGGGGGGCCGGGGTGGCCGGTTTCGGCGGGCGGTTTCCACGGGGTCCCGGCAACGGCCGGCGGGGCGAGCGCCCCGGAGTCGACCAGGGGCGCGAGCGCCGCCGCGGCCGAGCCCGCGGGGTCGATGACGTGGACGGAGAACTCGCCCGCCGGGTGGACGGCGAGCAGCCGGGCCGCGTGCGCGACCGCGTGATCCATGGCGAGCCGGCGGAGCCGGTCCGCATCGGTCAGGGCCGCGGCCTCGGAGGCCGTGCGGCCGCTGTCGATCCAGATCCCGCGCTCCAGCGGCAGCCGTACGAGCAGCGGGATGCGCAGCCCGGCGCTCTCGGGCAGATGGAGGTCGCCGATCCGCATCGCCATGGGGATCTCCATGGGGACACGGTAGGCATGCCAGGCGGGGCTGTCCCAGCCCGCGTAGGCGGCAGGGAGCGCGGGTTCGACGACGGCGGACTCGGCGGCCAGCTGGGCGAGGTCCCGGTCGAGTGCCTCCTGGGCCCGGTCGGTCAGCCCGTCCCGCTTGGCGCGTGCCTCCTCGCGGGCCCGGTCCCCCGCTCCGCCGGTCCTGCCCCGCGGGTCGGCGAGCGCCCGGTCGAGTTCCTGGTCCATGCGGGACTCGGCGAAGTCGACGGCGCTCCGGTACGCGGCGGTGGTGCGCGCCAGGTCCTCGAACATGCCCCAGACCTGGTTGTAGAGGCGCTCCTCCATGGACCAGCCGGCCGCGTCACCGGCGACGGGCTGGGCGGGCCGGCCCGGTTCGGCGGGCGGCGCGGCGGGCGGCGACGACGACGGGGGCGCCGGCGCCGCGGCCCCGCGCCGCGGATGCGCGTAGTCGATGGGACCCGCCGGGGCCCGGCCGTCGACCGGTGCGGCGGCCTGGGGCGGGACGGGTGACTGCCGGCCGGCGCCTGCGTGGCGGACCCGGTCGCCCTGCGGCGTGCGGGGCGGGGGCGGCGCCACCGAGCGGGCCATGCCGCGGGCGACCGCCTCCTTGATAGACCGGGCCAGCTCGGGTGCGCCGGGCACGCCCTGGTCGGCGAGCATCGCGGCGAGGCCGCCCGCGTATCCCTGGCCGACCGCACGGACCTTCCAGGCGCCCTGGCGGCGGTAGAGCTCCAGGGCGGCGACCGCGGATTCGGTGTCGAGTCCGGTGAGGGTGAAGGTGGCGATCCCGGTGCCTCCGAGGCCGGTGACGGCGACGAACGGTGCGGGCACCGCGCCGAACCGGTCCGGGCCGCCCGCCTCCATGGGCAGGGCGAGCAGCACGGTGACGCGGTGTACGGACGGCGGCAGGGCGTCGAGGTCCACGGCGAGCCGGTGGTCGGCGGCGGCCTGTCCGGACACTTCGAGCCCGGGCAGCTGGGGCGAGCCGGGGTGGGCGACCCACTCGGCACCGTGCACCGTGCCCCGTTCGTCGCCAAGCGTGGCACCGGCCATGACCGGTGTGCCGGCCGACACCCGGATCTCCAGACGGGTCTGGGACAACGTGTGGTTCTGCCCCCGGACCAGCTCGGCCGTCATTGCCCTGTCCCCTCGACGAGTTGAAGCGCGCGCCCGGTGCCACGGTCTGCCGAGCCGCGCGCTGCGGTGCCCGCTGATGCGGTGCCGTCCGACGCCCGCACAGGGGTGCCCGGCATACGGAGCCCCGGCATACGGTGCCGTGGCATGCGATGCAGCTCCCGGCGGCCGATGCCTCCGGGAGCTGCGCGTACCGATACGGACCGACCGGCCCGGCCGTGCCTACAGGTGCGGCAGGATCGCCGGCATCAGGTCCTGGAAGGTGCGGCCGTTGGCCGGGGTCCCGAGCGCCGTCATCTGCCACCCGGCGCCCGCACGGTGCACCTTGGCCATGATCTGGGCGGTGTACTGGCCGCCGCCGTCCAGCGTGTAGCGCGCGAGTTCCTGGCCGTTGGTCTCGTCGACGATGCGGCAGAAGGCGTTCTGCACCTCCTGGAACGTCTGGCCGGTGAACGAGTTCACCGTGAAGACGATCTGGTCGATGTGGACCGGCACCCGCTGCAGGTCGACGAGGATCGCCTCGTCGTCGCCGCCGGAACCGGCACCGCCGACCAGGTTGTCGCCGGTGTGCTTGACCGATCCGTCGTCGCTGGTGAGATGACGGAAGAAGACCACGTCGACCGGCTGCTTGTCGGCGAACAGCACCGCCGAGGCGTCCAGGTCGATCTCCCGCGTGCGTGAGCCGAACAGACCGCGGCGCGGAGCCGCCTGCCAGCCGAGCCCCATCCGTACCGCGGTCAGGGTCCCTCCGTCGCTCTTCTGCAGGCTGATGGCCTGACCCTTGGTCATGTTGACCGTCACGCGCGTCCCCTCTCCGCTGGCCACCGCACCCGTCCGTGCGGTTGCCCAGCACCCTACGCAGTCACGCCGAGGACACAGCAGCCTTGCGGCGCTTTTGTGTCGGTCCTGCAACACACCGGGCACCACGCGTCAGGCGAGCCCCGCCTCCCGCATCTGGCGCAGCTCCTTCTTCAGCTCGCCGACCTCGTCGCGCAGCCGCGCGGCCACCTCGAACTGCAGGTCCGCGGCGGCCGCCCGCATCCTGTCGGTCATCTCCTCGATGATCCCGGCGAGTTCGGTGGCGGGCCGGTCCGTGACCACCGCGCCCGCCTTCTTCGATCCGGCCCTGCCCGCCTTGGCCGCCCTGCCCGCCTTGCCGCCGAGCTCGGGAACCGGGGCCTTGACGGCCTTCCCCTGCCGGTATCCGCTGCCGAGCAGCTCCTCGGTGTCGATCTCCTCCCGGGCGATCGTGGCGACGATGTCGTTGATCTTCTTGCGCAGCGGCTGGGGGTCGATACCGCGCTCGGTGTTGTACGCGATCTGCTTCTCCCGGCGGCGGTTGGTCTCGTCGATGGCCTTCTCCATCGCCGGGGTGATCTTGTCCGCGTACATATGGACCTGGCCGGACACGTTGCGGGCCGCGCGGCCGATGGTCTGGATGAGCGACGTCCCGGAACGCAGGAAGCCCTCCTTGTCGGCGTCGAGGATGGCCACCAGGGACACCTCGGGCAGGTCGAGGCCCTCGCGGAGGAGGTTGATGCCGACCAGCACGTCGTACTCCCCGGCGCGCAGTTCGCGGAGCAGTTCGATCCGGCGGAGCGTGTCGACGTCGCTGTGCAGGTAACGGACCTGGATGCCCAGCTCCAGGAAGTAGTCCGTGAGGTCCTCGGACATCTTCTTGGTGAGCGTGGTGACCAGGACGCGCTCGTCCTTCTCGGTGCGCTTGCGGATCTCGTGCACCAGGTCGTCGATCTGGCCCTCGGTGGGCTTGACGACGACCTCGGGGTCGACGAGACCGGTGGGGCGGATGATCTGCTCCACGAACCCGTCGCCGCGGGACAGCTCGTACTTGCCCGGGGTGGCGGAGAGATAGACGGTCTGGCCGATCCGCTCGGTGAACTCCTCCCACCTCAGCGGGCGGTTGTCGAGGGCGGACGGCAGCCGGAAGCCGTGGTCGACGAGGCTGCGCTTGCGGGAGGCGTCGCCCTCGTACATCGCGCCGATCTGCGGCACGGTGACGTGCGACTCGTCGATGACGAGCAGGAAGTCCTCGGGGAAGTAGTCGAGGAGGGTGTTGGGGGCGGTGCCGCGCGAGCGGCCGTCCAGATGCATCGAGTAGTTCTCGATGCCGGAGCAGGTACCGATCTGGCGCATCATCTCGATGTCGTACGTGGTCCGCATCCGCAGCCGCTGCGCCTCCAGCAGCTTGCCCTGCTTCTCCAGCTCGGCGAGGCGCTGCTCCAGCTCCTGCTCGATGCCGTTGACCGCCTTCTCCATGCGTTCGGGGCCCGCCACGTAGTGGCTGGCGGGGAAGACGTAGAGCTCGCGGTCCTCGCTGATGACCTCGCCGGTGAGCGGATGGAGGGTGGAGAGAGCCTCGATCTCGTCGCCGAACATCTCGATGCGGACGGCGAGCTCCTCGTAGACCGGGAAGATCTCGATGGTGTCGCCCCGCACCCGGAAGGTGCCGCGGGTGAACGCGACGTCGTTGCGGGTGTACTGGATCTCGACGAAACGGCGCAGCAGCTGGTCTCGGTCGATCTCCTCGCCGACCTTGAGCGGGACCATGCGGTCCACGTACTCCTGCGGCGTACCGAGGCCGTAGATGCAGGAGACCGAGGCGACCACGACGACATCGCGGCGGGTGAGCAGCGAGTTCGTCGCGGAGTGACGCAGCCGCTCGACCTCGTCGTTGATCGACGAGTCCTTCTCGATGTAGGTGTCCGACTGCGGGATGTACGCCTCGGGCTGGTAGTAGTCGTAGTACGAGACGAAGTACTCGACGGCGTTGTTGGGGAGCAGCTCGCGGAACTCGTTCGCCAGCTGGGCGGCGAGCGTCTTGTTCGGGGCCATCACCAGGGTCGGACGCTGCAGCTTCTCGATCATCCAGGCGGTGGTCGCCGATTTGCCGGTGCCGGTCGCGCCGAGCAGCACGACGTCCTTCTCACCTGCCCGGACACGCCGCTCCAGCTCGGCGATGGCCGCGGGCTGGTCACCGCTGGGCTGGTAGGGACTGACGACCTCGAAGGGCGTCACCGAACGTTCGATACTCGAAACGGGCCGCATGGATCCACCGTACGACCCGCCACTGACAACCGGGCCCGGTCAGCGGTTCCGGGAGGACGGGGAGCCCCGGCGCCCCGGCCGGAACGCGGCGGGGTCGGCGTGGGTACCGGACCGCTGGACCGGGATGCCGGGGAGCCGCCCGGTGCCGTGCCCGTTCCGCGGGGCGCCCCGGTCCGTGGCCTCCGCCACCACGAACGGGTCGAACATCACGACCACCGCGGCCAGCAGCAGGAAGCAGGCCGGGCCGATCATCAGCGGGACCAGCCGGGCGGACGACGCGTCGCCGGAGCCGGCGGGGGATGCCGGATGCAGATGGACGCTGAGCGCGGCCATGCCGGTGTAGTGCATCCCGGTGACCGCCACGCCCATCACCACGCCCGCGCCGAGGCTGGGCAGGAATCCGCTGAGGGAGACCGCCGCCCACAGTGCGGCCGTCGAGGCCACGACGGCGATGACGACCGAGAGCGCCACGGTCGGCGTGTTGTACTCGAACTGCCCCTGGAGACGCATTCCGGCCATGCCGAGGTAGTGCATGCTCGCCACGCCGAGTCCGGTGATGGTGCCGCCGGTGACCAGGGACATCGGGGCCGCGCCCCGGTAGCCGACGATGAAGATGCCGATGCCGGCCATCACGATCGCGATGGCCAGGCTGGCGAAGGTGACCGGTGTGTCGTAGCCGATCGGCACCCCTTCGACGCTGAATCCCGTCATCGCGATGAAGTGCATCGTCCAGATGCCGGACCCGATGGAGGTCGCGCCGAGAGCCAGCCAGCCGGCCTTGAAGGAGCGTTCGGTGCGCAGCGACCGCAGCGTGCAGCGCAGTCCGAGGGCCGCGCCGAGGCACGCCATGAGGAACGCCACGACGGGTGTCATCGCTCCGTAGCCGAAACCGTCGATCGTGCCCTGCATGCTCGTACACCCTTCGAGGAAGCCCTGGTTCGGGGTGACCATAAGGCGCAAGGCCCGGCAGACAAACCGAAGAGCTTCATTTTATCGACAAGGAAACAAGCCCGTGACCCGGATCCGGCCTGCCGCGTTCACGAAGTGGCCGCCCTTCGCCCGTTCCTCGCCGGGAGCGGCTTTCACCCCCGGCCCGTACGCCACTTCGCCGCAAGGAGCACACGTGTACGCACGCACCGCAACCGCCTCTCTCGCTGCCGCCGCGCTGCTGGGTGTCGGCGCACTGCTTCTGCCGACCCCCGGTTCGCGGACCCCGGACACCGGGCCGGGGGCGGCCACGGGTACCGGTATCCGGACAGTGAGCGCGCGGGCCGCGGGCGCGTCCGCCGGCCCCCCTGTCGTCTTCGCCCACCGGGGCGCCTCGGCGTACGCGCCGGAGAACACCCTGGCCGCCGTCGACCGGGCGGACCGTCTCGGCTTCGACTGGGTGGAGAACGATGTCCAGCTCACCAGGGACAAGGTGCTGGTCGTCGTCCACGACACCGACCTGAGGCGGACCACCGACGTCGAGAAGGTCTTCCCGGGCCGTGCTCCGTGGGCGGTCAAGCAGTTCACGGCCGCCGAGATCGCCCGGCTGGACGCGGGCAGCTGGTTCGGTGCGCGGTACGCCGGCACCCGTGTCCCCACGCTCGCGCAGTACCTGGACCGGATCGAGCACAACCACCAGAACCTGCTGCTGGAGATCAAGAGCCCGGAGATCTACCCCGGGATCGAGAAGGAGACGCTGCGGGTGCTGGGCCGGAAGGGGTGGCTCGACCCCGGCCACATCAAGAACCGGCTCGTGATCCAGAGCTTCGGTGCGGGCAGCATCAAGAAGGTGCACCAGCAGCGTCCGGACATCACCACCGGTTTCCTCGGCTCCCCCGCGGTCGCCGACCTGAGGTCGTACGCGGCGTTCGCCGACCAGATCAACGCCTCGTTCACCTCGATCGGCGCCCGGTACGTGGCGGCCGTGCACGCGCTGAAGGGCGCGCACGGCCGGAAACTCCGGCTCAACACGTGGACGGTCAATGACGCGCCGACCGCGGTGAAGGCGGACCGGCTCGGCGTCGACGGGATCATCACCAACACCCCCGACGTGGTGCGCAGGGCCATCGGCTGACGACCGGCGGCGGACAGCTCCCCACCCCGTTGTCAGTGGCGCACCGTACCGTGGACCGCATGGAAAGCAACGGGGACGTCACCGGCGGGACCGGCGCGGGGACGAGGGCCGAGTGGGCCGTCGTCGGGAGCGGCATCGGACCGCTGCTGCTCGCCGCGACCAGCACCGGACTGGTGAGCGTGGTCTTCCACGCACGCCCCGCGGTGCAGGACCGTGCGGTCGGGCAGTTGCGGACGCGCCTGGGGGCGGAGCCGGTGGAGGCACCCGGCTCCGCCCGTCTCGCCGAGCCGATACGGCAGCTCGCGGCGTACTTCGCGGGCTCGCTGAAGGAGTTCTCCCTCGACCTGGACTGGTCCCTGACCTCGGGATTCAACCGTCAGGTGCTGCGTGAGCTGGCAGCCGGCGTGCCGTACGGGACGGTCGTCGGGTACGGAGACCTTGCCCAGCGGGTCGGGCAGCCGGGTGCGGCGCAGGCGGTCGGCGCGGCCATGGGCGCCAATCCGCTGCCCGTGGTGGTGCCCTGCCACCGGGTGGTGGAGAGCGACGGCGGACTGGGCGGGTTCGGCGGCGGCCTGGAGACCAAACGGCAGTTGCTGGCGCTGGAAGGGGTGCTGCCGCAGCCCCTGTTCTGAGCTGCCCGGCCGGCGCCCGCCCCGCACCGGACCCCTGGGCACGTTTGAGGGCGGGCCGCCCGCGACAGGGATGTGGACATGTCACCGAACGCGTCGCCTCGCACCCAGCCGTACGCACCGGCCCTCTCCGCCGAGGTACGGGACGCCCTCGCCGCACACCGCCCCGTCGTGGCACTGGAGTCGACGATCATCGCGCACGGCCTGCCACGCCCCCGGAACCTGCGGGTCGCGGAGGAGCTGGAGGAGCTCGTACGGGCTGCGGACGCCGTCCCCGCGACCATCGCCGTACTGGACGGGCAAGCACATATCGGCCTGGACAAGAGTCAGTTGGAGCGGGTCGCCGGGGACCCGGCGATCCGTAAGCTGGGTCACCGGGATCTCGCTCCGGCGCTGGCCGCAGGGGCGAGCGGGGCGACGACCGTGTCCGCGACCGCGTTCCTCGCCTCCCGCGCGGGGCTGCGTGTCTTCGCGACCGGCGGTCTCGGCGGAGTGCACCGCGGGTGGACCGAGACGCAGGACGAGTCCGCGGATCTCCGGCTGCTCGCGCGGACCGGCATCACGGTGGTGTGCGCGGGGGTCAAGTCGGTCCTGGACGTGCCGGCCACGCTGCAGCGCCTGGAAACGCTCGGCGTCGGGGTTCTCGGCTACGGCACGGATCTCTTCCCCGGCTTCTATCTGAGCAGCTCGGGCGAGCCGGTGGGCTGGACGGTGGATACGCCCGAGGAGGTCGCGGAGGTGATGCGGGCCGCCGAGACGCTCGGTGGCCCCACCGCGGCCCTGATCGTCGCCAATCCCGTACCGCGGGCGGATCAACTGGATCCCGCCCTGCACGACCTGGTTCTGGCTGAGGCGCTGGACGCGTGCCGTGAGCGCGGCATCACGGGCCAGGCGGTCACGCCCTTCCTTCTGGACCATCTGATGCGGCGGACGGACGGGGCATCGCTGGAGGCCAACCTGGCCGCGGTACGGGGCAACGTGTCGCTCGCGGCGCGGATCGCCGTCGCCTGGGCCGCCGCCCGGGACAGGCCGGCAGGGCAGGCCCCGGCGGGCCGCCGGTGACCGGCGGTGGTCTTCTCGTCGTGGGGGACGTGATCACGGATGTGGTGGCGCGGCACGGCTCGGCACTGGTCCACGGCACGGACGCGGCAGCCCTGATCAGCACGGTGCCCGGCGGGGCCGGAGCCAACGTCGCGTGCTGGGCCGCGCGTTCGGGCTGCCGGGACGTGCGCCTGGTGGCCCGGGTGGGCGCGGACTCCGCCGCCTGGCACGAACGTGTGCTGCGGCGGGCGGGAGTCCGGCCGCTGCTGGCCGTGGACGACGAGGCGCCGACCGGGACGGTCGTCGCGCTGGTCGACGCCGCCGCCGAACGCACCTTCCTCACCGACAGCGGCGCCGTGCTGCGGCTCTCCCCTGCCGACTGGTCGCCGTCCATGCTCGACGGCATCGCGCACCTCCACCTCTCCGGCTACCTCCTCTTCGCCGCGACGAGCCGCGCGACGGCACGGGTCGTCCTGCGGGAGGCCGCACGGCGGAACGTCCCGGTGAGCGTGGACCCCGCCTCCGCCGGCTTCCTCTCCGGATTCGGCGTCGACGCGTTCCTGGCGGCCGTGGCAGGGGCGGAGTTGCTGCTGCCGAACGCGGACGAGGCCCGACTCCTCACCGGGCTCTCCGAACCTGCCGAAGCGGCGGCCGAGTTGAGCCTCCTGTTCCCCCAGGTCGTCGTCACCCTGGGCGAGATGGGCGCCCTGCTGGCTGCCGGAGGGGCGGTGACCGGGCAGGCTCCGGCCGTGGCGGTGCGGGGACCGGTGGACACGACAGGGGCGGGCGACGCCTTCACCGGCGGGTTCCTCGCGGCGCGGCTGGCGGGGGCGGACGATGCCGCGGCTGCGGCGGCGGGCTGCCTGGCGGGCGCCGAGGCGGTCACGACGGTCGGCGGCCGGCCCGCCGGGTGACCGCCTCCCTCATGCCCCCCGGTCCAGGCCGGTCCAGGCCGGGTGCAGCGGATCGTCGGCCCGTACGACCACGTCCGCAACCCCGTCGGGCGCCACCTCGTCCTCGTACCGCGCGAAGGCGGGCAGGGTCCACCGCTCGCTCTCCGCGGTACGCCGCCGCAGCGCGCCCGGTGACAGCCGCAGATGGACGCTCAGGTCGAACGGGAACCAGTGCCCGAGCAGCAGCGGCCCGTGCATCACCAGCACACCGCCCTCCGGCAGCCGGTGGTACGGGCTTCGGGTGGCCCGGTCCGTCACCGGATCCCAGAGGTCGGGCAGCACGCGGCCGTCGCCGCCCGGCTCCAGCGGCCCGAACACCTCGCGCCAGAGCGCACCCGTGTCGAACCAGCCGGCGGCGTACGAGTCCGGGTCCTCCTTGCCGTACTCGTACCGCAGGCTCGCCGGGCGCAGGAATCCCTCGGTGGACACCACGAGCACCGCACGGCCACGGACCCGCAGCGCCTCGGCGATCCGCCCGGCCGGCTCTCCGGTACGGGCGGCCGGAGCCCCGTCGACGGCGACCCTGAGCCAGGGCCCGCCGTCGGCCGGCGTCAGCCCGTCGACATGCGCGGCGATGCTCTCGGCCAGCCGTTCCCAGGTGATCGCTTCAAATCGCACATGTCCATCATCACGGAAGGCTATTCACGGTGCCGCCGCGCGTCGCGGCGGCAGGAAGTCACGGGGCCGCGGCGGCGACGAGGGGCGCGGGCGGCACGGGGAGCGCCGGGCTCGTGCGGAGCGCCCGGCCCTCGGAGGCCGCGGCCGTCAGGGCAGTGTTCGGGCGCCGCGCAGCTCACCGGCCAGCGGGCCGTCGCCCACGACCTCGATCCGCCCGTCCTCCACGGCCTCGGCGAGGGTGAATTCGCCCCGCCCGAGGGCGAGACAGACCTCGCCGTCGAGCACGATCCGGGCATCGGCGTGCGTGGCGGGCCCGTCCCCGTACACCCCCGCACCCTCGGCCGGTCCACCCGTCCGTACATGGAACTCCCCCTCCTCGAGGTGGACTTCGACCACCCCTCGACGAGTCAGCCCGCCGAGCGCCCGCAGCAGCGGAAGTGCGAACCAGTGCGCCCGCACCGCGTCCGTCGGCCGGCGCTCGCCGATCACCGGCGCGCCCCACTCGGCGAGCGCGGCGAGCACCGGAAGCAACCCATGTCCGCGCGCGGTCAGTTCGTACACCGAAGCGGCGGCGGGCGGCGGCAGCCGGCGGCGCGTCGCCAGCCCGCCCTGCTCCATGTCCTTGAGCCGGGAGGCGAGCACGTCCGTACTGACGCCGGGAAGGTCGGCGTGCAGATCGGTGTAGCGGCGGGGACCGGCCAGCAGTTCACGGACGATCAGCAGGGTCCACCGGTCGCCGACGGAGTCGAGGGCCCGGGCGGTGGCGCAGAACTGGTCGTAACTGCGGCGGCGCGTGGAGCGTGCGGGTGGCTGCTGACGTGGCATGCGACGCAGTCTAGACATGTTGTTGGACTTTCCAAGCCCGAGCTTGGTAAAACCAAGTATCGCAATCGGGTCGGGGAGGCACCGCATGGAATTCCGGCAGTCCAGCAAGCTCAACGAGGTCTGTTACGAGATCCGGGGCCCGGTCATCGAGCATGCCAACGCCCTGGAGGAGGCGGGCCACAGCGTGCTCCGCCTCAATACGGGCAATCCCGCGCTCTTCGGGTTCGAGGCGCCCGAGGAGATCGTGCAGGACATGATCCGGATGCTTCCCCAGGCCCACGGCTACAGCGACTCTCGGGGCATCCTCTCCGCCCGCCGCGCGGTGGCGCAGCGCTATCAGGCGATGGGGCTGACCGATGTCGGGGTGGACGACATCTTCCTCGGCAACGGTGTCTCCGAGCTGATCTCGATGTCGGTGCAGGCGCTGCTCGAGGACGGTGACGAGGTCCTGATCCCGTCCCCCGACTATCCGTTGTGGACCGCCGTGGTCACCCTGGCCGGCGGCAGGGCCGTGCACTACACCTGCGACGAGGCGTCGGACTGGAACCCGGACCTCGCCGACATGGCATCGAAGATCACCGACCGCACCAAGGCGGTGGTGATCATCAACCCGAACAACCCGACCGGCGCCGTCTATCCCCGTGAGGTCCTGGAGGGCATCCTCGACCTGGCGCGCAGGCACGGTCTGATGGTTCTCGCCGACGAGATCTACGACCAGATCCTCTACGACGACGCCGAGCACCACAGCGTCGCGGTCCTCGCACCCGACCTGGTCTGTCTCACCTTCAGCGGGCTGTCGAAGACGTACCGGGTGGCGGGATTCCGCTCCGGCTGGATGGTGGTGTCCGGTCCGCAGCAGCACGCCCGCAGCTACCTGGAGGGGCTGACGATGCTCGCCTCCATGCGGCTGTGTCCGAACGCGCCCGCGCAGTACGCCATCCAGGCCGCGCTCGGCGGCCGGCAGTCCATCCGGGAGCTGGTGGCACCCGGCGGCAGGCTGTACGAGCAGCGCAACCGGGCCTGGGAGAAGCTGAACGAGATCCCCGGGGTGTCGTGCGTGAAGCCGAAGGGCGCGCTGTACGCGTTCCCGCGCATCGATCCGAAGGTGCACCCCATCGTCGACGACGAGAAGTTCGTCCTGGACCTGCTGCTGCGGGAGAAGATCCAGGTGGTGCAGGGCACCGGCTTCAACTGGCCGCGTCCCGACCACTTCCGGATCCTCACCCTTCCGCACGCCGACGATCTGGACGCGGCGATCAGCCGCATCGGCCGCTTCCTGAACGGATACCGCCAGTGAGCTGCCCCGCATGCCGGTTCGCCGTCCATACGCGGTTCGCCTCGCCCGGACTCGTCGGCCCGATCGTCGAGGGCGGACTCGATCCGGCCGCCGACCCGGGGTGGGCGGAGTCGGGGGCGCGGTCGCCCGCCGAGTAGGCACGCTGGGCAGGTCACCTGTGCGGTGTGACCTGTCTGCGCATGGTGCTCGGCGCAAACGACCCGTCCCGTGCCCCTGCCCGACTTCAAGCGGTTCTTCGTGGGGCGGGGGTGTCGCGCGCCGGCGGAACGCGACCGGGGCCGGAAACGGGAGCGGGCCCGGGGGCGTAGCCGGCCCCCGGGCCCTGAGTGATGCCGCCCGTTCGGCACGCCGGCACTTTTAAGAGCTCGGGTCAGTCGTGATGTCGCCGCGTCCTTCCTTTAGACGACCGCAGATCGAAGCTCCGCGGGTTGGAGTCGAACCAACATTTCGACGCGCATGGGCCCGAGCCCGTCCGATCCGGCGATCGGCGGCGAATGCTGAGTCTGGAGCAATAGTCTGAGATTGATCGCGGTCTGCCTCTGCCATTTGGGCTACCCCGGCCCGTCCGCGTACAGGGGATGTACGCGAATGCCGGGGGGAGGACTCGAACCTCCACCGGAACCGCGTCGTCACGACAAGCCTCAGTTTCAGCTTGCGCTCCTCGCGCACCCCGGCCGTGCTCATGCGCGGCCGGGGAATCCATGGTCGGTCACCCGAAGAGGTAACCGAATACCGCATCACCCACCCGCTGGTCGGTGACGTCGACGCCGTTGGCCTCCTCGCGGGCGAACTTCACGGCCTGCTGGAGCTTCTCCACCCGGTCCAGGAGTTCGTTGATGCGCCGCGCGGGCAGAGCCCCGGAGAACTTCACGGTCGTCCAGTAGCCGATCGGGACGTCCTCGTAGTACACCTCGACCTGCGCCGGGTGCTTCTCGGTGGCCTCCGCCTTCACATGGTTGCGGGGCACCTTCTTCGTCCGGAGCGTACGGACCGGCTCGGTCTTCCAGGAGTCCGTCGACGGATCCTGGGTCCACGCCTCGGCGGCGTCGAGCACCGGCAGCTTGCGCACGAACGTGTTGATGTCCGTCAGCTGCTTCTCCAGGAAGAGCAGGTAGGACACCGGCACGTCGGCCACCAGCACCCGTCCGTCGACCTTCACGTCCGCGCGGGCCGCGCAGTTCGCCCAGTCCTTCGTGGCGGTCACGTCGAAGAGCCGGGTCAGTGTCGCCGCGGTGTTCCGGAGCACGTCCTCGGCCTTGATCTGCACCAGCGTCGACTCGGGCGGAAGGTGCTCGCCCTCTTCGTCCTTCGGCTGGTAGGTCCGGGAGATCCCGGCGAGCAGACCGGCCTTCTGGAGGCCGTGATGTGCCGCCGTAAGGTCCTGGTGGGCCTTGGACTTGACGCCCTTCTCCACTGCGATGATCTGATTGAGTTTCGCCACGTGGGGGAACGTAGCACCGCCGACCGGGCCGGAACGAAGGGTTTTCGGCGGAAGGGGTCCGGACGCCGCCGCTCCTCCCGCACACCCCCCTGCCCTCACCGGTACGGGTGGTTTCCGCGGCATGCCCATGTCCTGCCGCGGCCTGGACGGGGCCGCTTGTCACAGTGACCGCGTACCACGTACCCACCCCCTCCGGACGAAGGCCACTCCCTTGCCTCTTCTCCCCCGTGCGGCCGGCCGGCCCGGCCTGAAGCACACAGCGCTCACCGCAGCGGCCGCCGCCCTCGCCGCGCTGGCCGCGGGAACCCCCGTCGCGTACGCCACGCTCGGCAGCGACTCACCCTCCGCCTCACGGTCCGCGGCGGCGGGCGCGGCCGCCCGTGGCAAGTCCTACATCGAGACCCGGCTGTTCTTCGGCACCGAACGCCCCGACGGCGGACCCGATGTGACCGACCGGCAGTTCCTGGCCTTCGTCGACGAGGAGGTCACCCCTCGCTTCCCGAAAGGCCTGACCATCCAGGACGGCCGGGGCCAGTGGCGGGACTCCCACGGCGTGATCGAGCGGGAGCGCAGCTACGAGCTGATCCTGCTCTATCCGGCGGCCGAGGCACGCATGCGGGATCCGCAGATCGAGCGGATCCGCGACGCGTACGAGAAGGCGTACGCCCAGGACTCGGTGGCCCGCCTCGAAGAGCGGACCACCGCAGAGTTCTGACGGTGCTCCACCCGGCCGTCCGGTCCGGCTGCCGTACGTGCCGTGTGCCCGTGCGGCCGGCCGGAGCCGGTGGTCATCGGCCGAGGAGCACCATGAGCACGCCCACGGGGTCGGTGTCCGGCATCGCGCGCGGCCACCAGTCGTCCTTGCCCCGGTCGGATTCGTAGCCGTACCAGCGGCCGTCCTGGCCGAAGCGGACCTGGAGCGTGCCCCCGGGGTGGGTGAGGTGGTTGCGCCACGGCTGGAAGCGGGGGAAGTCGGCGGCGGCGAGCGCGGGGCGGGCCCGGTCGAAGGGACCGGCCGGGGGGTCCCAGGGTGTTTCCAGGACCGCCAGCCCGTCGGCGCCGCCCTGCCGCCAGGCGGCGACGGCACGGGCCAGGTCGGTGGTGGTGCGGCCGGTGGCGTACGCGAGCTCGCGGTACAGGGCCCTGGTGGTCGCGGTCAGGCCGGCCGTGGGGCGGGCGGCGGCCAGCCGGACGGCGTCCTGCCAGGGGCCGAGTCCGGCGAGCGGGTCGCGGCCGGTGGTGAGGAGGGCGTGCGCCCGCTCCGCCGCGCCGGTGGCGAGGTGGTCGAGAGCGAGCGGGTCACGGGCGCCCGGCAGCTCCGGGTAGGAAGGCGGCTGGCCGGGATACGCGGGCTCCGGGAGCGGAGCGGGCAGCGGCGGGAGGTAACGGTCGGCGAATGCCTCGCGCGCCGGTACCGACGGTGCGGCGGGGGCCGAGGGACGCTCCCGGGCGGAGTGCGCGGCGTTGCGCCGGCCCAGCTCCTCGACGAGTTCGCGCTCTCCCCGGCCGCGCAGCAGCAACAGGACGAACGGGTCGGCGTCGAGCAGACGGGCCATCTGGTAGCAGAGAGCGGCGACATGCTTGCAGGGCCAGCCCCGGTCGGGACAGGAACAGCTGGGGTCGAGGTCGCCGGCGGCGGGCAGCAGTCCGGCACCGGCCTCGGCCGCCGTGTCGACGAGGGTGTGCGGCATCTCCTTGGCGAGCAGCGCGGCGAGATGGCCGGGCGTGGCGGCCACCGCGTCGAGGAAGGCGTCCCAGCCGGTGTCGGTGAGGGTCCGCAGGTGGAGTTCGGCGCGGTAGGGGCGGGGCCGACTGCCGTGGACGTAGGCGACGACCCGTCCGGGAGTGACGGTGATCGCGGCGACATGACCGCTGTCGGCGTACGTACGTCCGCGGGCGAGGCGTCCCTCGTCCATCGACAGGGACTCCAGCGCGGCCACCCAGGAGCGGCCCCACCAACTGTCCGCGAACGGTGCGTCGCCGTCGGAGGTGCGGGGCGGCACCGCCTCGAACGTACGCCGCAGATCGTCGGGGCCCGGGCGGGCCCGGACGAGGGAGGCGGACTGGGAACGGGGGCTCATGACGGCCTCCGGAGCGAGACGAGATCGGCGAGGTCCCGGTCGCTGAGTTCGGTCAGGGCTGTCTCCCCGGTCCCGAGGACCGCGTCGGCCAGGGCCTGCTTGGCCGCCAGCATCTCGCCGATCCGGTCCTCGACGGTGCCTTCCGCGATCAGCCGGTGCACCTGGACGGGCTGCGTCTGGCCGATGCGGTACGCGCGGTCCGTGGCCTGTTCCTCGACCGCGGGGTTCCACCAGCGGTCGTAGTGGATGACGTGGGCGGCGCGGGTGAGGTTGAGTCCCGTGCCCGCCGCCTTCAGGGAGAGCAGGAAGACGGGTACCTCGCCGGACTGGAAGCGGTCCACCATCCGTTCCCGTTCGGCCACCGGCGTACCGCCGTGCAGGAGTTGGGTGGGGACGGCGCGTGCGGCGAGATGGGCGGAGAGGATCCGGGCCATCGTCACGTACTGCGTGAAGATCAGTACGGAGCCGTCCTCGGCGAGGATCGTGTCGAGCAGTTCGTCGAGGAGGGCGAGCTTGCCCGAGCGGCCGACGAGCCGGGTCGGTTCCTCCTTCAGATACTGCGCGGGGTGGTTGCAGATCTGCTTGAGTGAGGCGAGCAGTTTCATGATCAGGCCACGGCGGGCGATGCCTTCCGACGCTTCGATGAACGCCATGGTCTCGCGCACCGCCGCCTCGTAGAGCGTGGCCTGTTCGCGGGTGAGGAAGACCGGGTGGTCGGTCTCCGTCTTGGGCGGAAGCTCCGGGGCGATGCCCGGGTCGGACTTCTTGCGCCGCAGGAGGAACGGCCGGACCAGCCGGGAGAGCCGCTCGACCGCTTCGTCGTTCCCGAGCCCTGCCGCGGTGCCGGTGTTCTCGACGGTCCGGGCGTGCCGGGCGCGGAACGCCTTGAGCGGGCCCAGCAGTCCCGGGGTGGTCCAGTCGAGCAGCGCCCAGAGCTCGGAGAGGTTGTTCTCCACGGGCGTGCCGGTGAGGGCGATCCTGGCCGGGGCCGGGATGGTGCGCAGCGCCTTCGCCGTCGAGGAGTGCGGGTTCTTCACGTGCTGTGCCTCGTCGGCGACGACAAGTCCCCAGGAGTGTCCGGCGAGTTCGACGGCGCTGGACCGCATCGTGCCGTAGGTGGTGAGGACGAAGCCGCCGTCCGGGTCGTCGAGCGTGCGGTCGGCGCCGTGGAAGCGGCGCACGGGGACTCCGGGGGCGAAACGGTTGATCTCCCGGTGCCAGTTGCCGAGGAGGGAGGCGGGGCAGACCACCAGCGTGGGTGCGGAGTGTGCGCGGTGCAGGTGCAGGGCGATGACGGTGATGGTCTTGCCGAGTCCCATGTCGTCGGCGAGACAGCCGCCGAGGCCCAGCGATGTCATCCGGTCCAGCCAGGCCAGGCCGCGCAGTTGGTAGTCGCGGAGCGTGGCGTCCAGCCCGGGCGGGGGCGCGACGGCCGTGTCGTCCGCGAGGATACGGGCACGGAGCTCGGCGAGGGCGCCGGCCGGTACCGCCTCGACCTGCTCGCCGTCGACCTCCGCGCTGCCGGTCAGCGCGACGGCGAGAGCATCCACCGGGTCGAGCAGCCCCAGCTCCCGCTTGCGCGCCTTGCGTACGAGCGCGGGATCGACGACGACCCACTGGTCCCGCAGGCGTACGACCGGCCGGTGGGCCTCGGCGAGGATGTCCATCTCCCGCTCGGTGAGCTGTTCGTCCCCCAGGGACAGCTGCCAGTCGAAGGCGAAGAGCTGCTCGGCGTCGAAGAACGAGGTGCCGTCGGTGGCCGAGCCCGGCGCGGGCCGCACGACGGCTGCGGCGGTCAGGGACCGGACGAGCTCGCGCGGCCAGTGGACGCTCACTCCTGCCGCCGCCAGTCTCGCTCCGGCGTCGCCGAGCAGCTCGTACAGCTCGTCCTCGGTGAGGGCGAGCACGTCGGGCACGGGCTGGTCCAGCAGCCGTTCCAGCGGTGTCCAGACGCGGGCGGCGCGGCGGAGTGCGAGCACGGCGTCGATCCTGGCCCGCGGCCCGAAGGCGTCGCCTGCGCCGCCGTTCCACAGTGCGGCGGCGTCGACGACGTACGTCGGGTCCGCCAGGCTGTGCACCTGTGTGATCGCCGCCGCGGCGTGCCGGGCGGCGCCACGGTGGACGTCGGCGGCATGGCCGGGGGCGTCGCCGGCTGTGGCCCCCTCGCCGGTCTCGCCGTCGTCCGGGGTGTCCGCGGAGTCGTAGGTGTCGGCGGTGTCGAAGAGTTCGTACGCCGACAGGTCGAGACGGAGCGACACCCGTACCCCCGCGTCCAGACCGGCCGCGACCTCGGCGGCCCAGTCACGGGCCCGGGGCAGATGCTGGGCCTCGCGGGCGGCGAAGGGGGCACCCATCGCAAACGCCGCCGCGGGCGTCCGGGGCAGGGTGTCGGCGACCGCGTCGAGGAACGCGACGATCAGTGCCTCGGGGTCCGGAAGCCGCAGCGGTGTGTGGTCAGGGAGCGGGACGGCGTAGGCCTCCGGCGGCATCGCGGCGGCGACAGCGCGCAGGTGGGCGACGTCCTCGGCGTCGCGCGGACCGGCCCGCCAGGCGTCGTGGTCCCCGGCCGTGAGACCGGGGACCAGCCGGCCGCGTGCCACCAGGTTGAGCGCATGGAGTGCGGCCGCGCCCCAGCAGCGGACGGCGGGGTGGGCGGACCGCTGGAGCCGGGCGCGGGCCAGCAGCGGCACCGCCTCGGCGACGGGCAGCAGAACGGCGGGCACGGTACACCGGCCGACCTCACCCTGCCCTCCGTGACGTCGCACGACCGTGAGCTCGGACGTCTCGGCCGCCCCGGACTCCGGGAGCGGTCCGCCGTCCGGGCTCCAGAAGGCGACACGCCCGTCCCTCGGCACCGCTGCGGGCAGGAAGACCGCGGCGCACCGCAGGAAGCCGGCGGTGGCCACATCCTGTGCTTCCTGCTGCACTCGCCCTGCCGAAGTCATCGCTCCCCTCCCGTCCCGCGCTCGGCCCTCTCCCTCGGCCCCGCTGAGGCCTCACTGTCCCTGCGAGTCTAGGCGGGGGGTCTGACAGCCGGTCCCGGGCCGGTGTTCGCGCAGGTCAGTGCCTGGCGAACGGCTTCGGACGGGCGACCCGCGCGGGTCCGGAAACCACCGGGGCGGAGGCTGCGGCCGGCGCAGGCGCGGCTGCGGGCGCAGGCGCGGGAGCAGACGCCACGGGCGGCCCCGGCTGCTGCGGCCCAGGCTCCGGCTGCTGCGCGGACTGCTGCTGTGCGTCCTGTTGCTGCGCATCTTGTTGCGGCTGCGCGGACTGCTGCAGTTGTGCGGGCTGCTGCGGTTGTGCGGGCTGCTGTGCCCGCTCCAGGAAGCGGAGCAGCTCCACCGGGAACGGCAGCACCAACGTGGAGTTCTTCTCCGCCGCGACCGCGACCACGGTCTGCAGCAGTCGCAGTTGCAGCGCCGCAGGCTGGGTGGACATCTCGCGCGCCGCTTCGGCCAGCTTCTTCGACGCCTGGAGTTCCGCGTCCGCGTTGATGACCCGTGCGCGGCGCTCCCGGTCGGCCTCGGCCTGGCGCGCCATGGAGCGTTTCATCGTCTCCGGCAGTGACACGTCCTTGATCTCCACCCGGTCGATCTGGACACCCCACCCCACCGCCGGGCTGTCGATCATGAGTTCCAGCCCCTGGTTCAGCTTCTCCCGGTTGGACAGCAGATCGTCGAGGTCGCTCTTGCCGATGATCGACCGCAGGGACGTCTGTGCCATCTGCGACACCGCGAACCGGTAGTCCTCCACCTCCACGACCGCGCTCGCGGCGTCGACCACCTTGAAGTAGATGACGGCGTCCACCCGCACGGTGACGTTGTCCCTGGTGATGCCGTCCTGCGCGGGCACCGGCATCGTCACGATCTGCATGTTGACCTTGCGCAGCCGCTCGATACCGGGCAGCACCATGGTGAATCCGGGTCCGCGTACGTCGCGGCGGAGCCTGCCGAGCCTCAGCACGACTCCCCGTTCGTACTGTTTGACGACCCGCGCGGCGGCCGCCGCGTACAGCGTGCCCACGGACGCGGCGGCCACCGCCGCGATCACCAGTTCCTGGACCATGACGGCCCCCTGCCAGCCGGAAAAGCCTGATTCATGCCGCTATTACCACGTTATGCCCGTTACGAACAGCGGTCGAACCCCGACTCGCACAACGGTCACCCGGCAGGCCGCGCACCGGATGCCGCACCGATCGGGAGAGGGCAGGGTGACCAGCGTCAGCACCGTACGTACGGATGAGCCGGACGCGACAGACGAGGACTCGCCCCATGCCCGTGATCGACCACCGACGCCGCCGTCTCGGCATCGCAGCCGGGACCGCGCTCCTGACCCTCACCGTCGCCGGCTGTTCCGGCCTCGGCCGCAGCGCGGTCGGGCCGGTCACCTATGTCACCCAGCGGGACGCCGTGATCATGGTGAACAGTCCCTCGGTGAAGGGCTGCCACCTGCTTCCGGCGGGCGCCAAGGAAGTGAACAACGGAACCCTGATCGACATCATCCTGTACCGGACGAGGGACTGCACCGGCCCGGGGACGACGTATCTCGCGACCACCCTCACCGATGTCAACGCGGCGAGCGCCCTCCCCTGGCGCAGCTTCAGCACCGTCCACTGACCGCGACGGGCGACCAGCCGCGCGGCCCGGTACCGGACACCGTCCCGTGGGGGATGCCGTCCGGTACCGGGCCGCGGCGGCGAAGCCCTCGTAAGTCCCCCGCGAGCCCACATGATCCGGACGAGGACCCCTAGGCGCGCCCGCGGACGAGTGCGACCAGCTGCGCCGTTCTGTCCCGCCGGTCGCGGGCGATCAGGACGGCCAGCACGATCAGCAGCGCCGGCATGATCGCGTCGATCGGGTCGAGGAGCGTCAGCTGGACGACGGATGCTCCGGCCAGCAGACCGACGAATGCCATCGCCGCCACCCCGGCCAGCAGCGGCACCAGCAGGGCGATGGCGCCCAGCATCTCCAGGACGCCGATGACGTACATCGCGCCGTGGCTCCAGCCCATCCGGTCGAAGGCCTCGACGGCACTTTCGTGGGCGATCAGTTTGGCGGACGCGCTGAAGCCGAAGAACAGGGCGAGCGCGACCCGTGCGACGGTCAGGGCGACCGCGCCCCGGCCGCGTGCGCTGTTCACGGTCGCCTTGCCGTCCGTCGTCCGCCCGGTCGTCGTGGTCTCGGTCATCGGGATCTCCCAGGGAAGCATCGCTGTGTTGCGTACGCAGGGAAAGACCCGTCCGGCGCCCGGAACTCATCGCATCCGCCCGAACCGGTCCGGCCGCCGAGCCTCCCGGCGGCCGGCGCCCGCTCAGCAGACCGGATAGCGCCCCTCGGGCCAGGCGACCGCCCGCTCGAACTCGAGGCACAGGTCGTCGGCGACTTCGGCGATCACCGCCCGGCCCTCGGTCAGCACCAGCCAGGACGAGGGGAGGTGCACGTCACCGTGGCGGGCGCCGAGCAGATTGCCGCAGACGGCGCCGGTGGAGTCGCTGTCGCCCGAGTGGTTGACCGAGAGCAGCAGCGACTCCGCCACCTCGTCGGCTCCTGGCAGTACCAGGGCGCAGTACACGGCGATGGCGAGGGCCTCCTCGGCCACCCAGCCCGCGCCCAGCGACTCCACCTTCTCGGCGGTCGGCGCACCCTGCGCGGCAAGGTCGACCGCGGCGCGCAGGGCCGCCGTCGTCTCCTCGTGCCCCGGGTGCCGGGCGAGCAGCTCCATGGCGCGCAGCACGGCGCCCGCCGTCGAGTCACCCTCCAGCAGATGGGCGACGACCGCGGCGAGGGCTCCGGCCGCGAACGCACCGGTGGGGTGCCCATGGGTGATCTGGGCACATCGGGCAGCCAGCGCGAAACCCGCCGCCGCTCCCTCGCCGGTCAGGCCGAAGGGCGCGGACCGCATCACCGTGCCGCACCCCTTCGATCCGGTGTTGACCGGCCCGGGCCGGCCGAGCGGCCCGGTCGGGGCCGGGATGTGGTCGGCCGTGAGTCCGGTCAGGCAGGCGTTGCCGGGGGCCCGGCGCGCGTAGAGGAAGCGCTGCTGCCGCAGCCACCCGGTCCGTACGGGGTCGTTCCCGCCGCGGGGAGGCGGGGCAAGGTGGTTCTGGGTGTCGAGCCAGCGCAGGTAGGCGTTGCGCACGGCGGCGGTCTCGACGCCGCCCACACCCTCCGACCCCGCCCGGGAGTGCGCCCTGATCAGCCCTTCGGCGGTGAACAGGGTCATCTGTGTGTCGTCGGTGACCCGGCCGACGGCGCCTTCGGCGTCCGCGACGAGTCCCTGGACGCCCTGTTCCCCGTAGGCCCGGCGGATACCGGCGAGCGAGAGGAACTCCACCGGGTTGCCCAGCGCGTCCCCGATCGCACCGCCCAGCAGCGCTCCGCGGACCCGCGCCCTGCGGGCGGCCCTGTCCCCCCATGGTGTGCTGTTCACGGACGGTCCCCCACAATCTGTCGTCGGTGTGCCTCAAAACCGCTGTCGCGGGTCCATCCTGGTAGGAGAGGCGATCACCATGCGTACCGGCAATGAACCGACGACTGCGCGCAGCCCCCTGCGGCTGCGGCTCTGCCTGAGTCTATGGGGGACGGCCTGGGCGCTGTTCGGCCTGACCGCCTTCAGCCTGGTCGACCGTCCGGGCTGGGCAGCGGCCTGCGGTCTGCTGCTTCTGCTGACCCTGGTGGATCTGGTGGTGATCGTCCACCACATCCACCAGGGCCCGCACTACCAGCCGGGCCGCGGTGTCCCCCCGTACGAACCCGACCACGGCGGACGCGGCCGGTACGGGCACTGACCGTCCGGACGGGCCCACGTCCGTATGGACCGGATCGTCGAACCGCCCCGGGGCCCCGATGCCGTCCGTGTGCGTGGTGGCGGCCCATGCCGCCGGGGCGCCGGGGCGCAGCCGCGGCGTCAGCTCTGCGGGTCGAACCGGGCCGCCCGCAGATACTCCGGGTTCGGGTCGAGTGCGGCGGCCAGCCGGAAGTGGCGCACGGCCTGTTCCGAGCGGCCGGAGCGCTGGAACGTACGGGCCAGGGCGAAGTGCGCGAACGCGTTGTCCGGTTCGCGCTCCAGGACGAGTTCGAATTCGAGCTCGGCGGGGCGCAGTTGGGCGGCGGCGAAGAAGGCGCGGGCACGCAGCAGCCGGGCCGCCGTGTTCTCCGGATGAGCTGCGATCACCGAGTCCAGCAGCTTGACCGCGCCACGCGGATCGCGTGCGGCCAGCAGGTGTTCGGCCGCGCGGAAGTCGATGACATGGGTTTCCGGGGTCCTCTCGGGCACGATCGCATCCTTCCCTTCGCTACCGCGTTTCCAACATCCGGCCGGGTAACGGTATTCCGGCCGGATATCGGCCCGCTGCGGGTCCGGCGTCAGTCCCGTCCGGACGTGGCGGCCGCCCGCTGCACCAGTTCCGCCCAGACCTTGCGCACCTGGGGCTCCAGCGCCTCCAGCGGTCCGTCGTTGTCGACGGTCAGGTCGGCCACGGCGCGCCGCTGCTCACGGGTGGCCTGCGCGGCCATCCGGGCACGGGCCTCGGACTCCGTCATGCCGCGCAGCCGTACGAGCCGGTCCAGCTGGGTCGTGGGGGCGGCGTCCACGACGACGACCACGTCGTAGAGCGGGGCGAGTTGGTTCTCGGTGAGGAGGGGGACGTCGTGGACGACGACGGAGTCGGGGCCCGCGGCCCGCTCCAGTTCGGCGGACCGGGCGCCGACCAGCGGGTGGACGATGGCGTTGAGCGTGGCGAGCCGGCCGGCGTCGGAGAAGACGATCGAGCCGAGCTTCGGCCGGTCCAGGGTTCCGTCGGCGGTGAGGATGCCGGTACCGAAGGCGTCGACGACGGCCGCGAGTCCGGGGGTCCCGGGCTCGACGACCTCGCGTGCGATCCGGTCGGCGTCGATCAGCACGGCTCCGTACGAGACGAGCAGCCGCGACACTTCACTCTTGCCGGCACCGATTCCGCCGGTCAGGCCCACTTTCAGCATGGGCGGCAGCCTAGGGCCTTTCGTTCGGGACCGGCCGGGCCGGGGGGCGTGGTCCGGTGCCGTGCACCGCCGGAGGAGGAAGCCACGGCGGCCCGAGGCACCGGGCCGCGAGGCACGGTGCGGGGCATGCGCGCCCGGCACGAACCGAACGGGAAGGCCGCCCGCCCCCGGTCCGGCCGCCTCACGACGCGCCTGCGGCGGTCAGCCCTCGCCCTCGCGCTCGGCGAGGAACCGCTCGAATTCGAGGCCGATCTCGTCGGCGGACGGCAGGTCCACTGGTTCCGCGACCAGGTTGCCGCGCGTCTCGGAGCCCGCCATCGCGTCGTACTGGTGCTCCAGCCCCTCGACGAGCGAGACGAGTTCCTCGTCGCCCTGGTCGATCTGGCGGTCGATCTCGGTCTGCGTGCGGTGCGCCTCCGTCCGCAGGGAGTGCGCGATGGCCGGCAGGACCAGGCCGGTGGCCGCGGTGATCGACTCCAGCGCGGTGAGCGCCGCGTCCGGGTAGGCGGAGCGGGCGACGTAGTGCGGGACATGGGCGGCGACGCCGAGCACGTCGTGCCCGGCCTCCATCAGCCGGTACTCGACCAGCGCCTCGGCGGATCCGGGAACCTGTGCCTCGTCGAAGGGGCTGCGGTGGCCGGGCATCAGGTCCGTGCGGTTGCCGTGCGGGGTGATGCCGACCGGGCGGGTGTGCGGGACGCCCATCGGGATGCCGTGGAAGTTGACGGCCAGACGCACGCCCAGCCGTTCGACGATCTGCTCGACCGCGGCGGCGAACCTCTCCCACTCCACGTCCGGCTCGGGCCCGGACAGCAGCAGGAAGGGCGCACCGGTGGCGTCCTGGACCACCCGGACGTCCAGCGTCGGGGTCTCGTACGCCGACCAGCGGTCGCGCCGGAAGGTGAGCAGTGGGCGCCGTGCGCGGTAGTCGACGAGCCGGTCGTGGTCGAAGCGGGCGACGACCTGGTGCGGCAGCGTTTCGAGCAGACCGTCCACGATCTGCTCGCCGGTCTCACCCGCGTCGATGTACCCCTCGAAGTGGTAGAGCATGACCAGGCCGGCCGACTCCTGGGCGAGCGCCATGTCGACGACGGCCAGGCCCTTCGGCTCCCATTCGTACAAACTCTGCGGATCAGGCACGGTTACCGCTCCTCCTCGTATTCCATGAGAAGAACGCCCGCCGGGGCACAGGCATTCCCAGCCTGTGCCCCTTCGCCGGGGTGGTTACGCCAGAACCCGCGCGTGCAGTGCGCCGACCGTCTTCCGGGCCGAGGTGAACGCGCCGTGCTGCCAGGCGTCCGCGTAGCTCAGGTAGTCGCCGGCGAAGTAGACGTGTCCGGCGGGCCGGTTGAGCGGCGCGAAGACCGGGGCGTCGGGGCCTCCCGACAGGGAGTGCCAGGAGGCCTCCAGGTAGGGGGTCTGCCGCCAGTGGTGGGAGAACGATGTGGCGAGTTCCGTGCGGTACTTGTCGCCGTGGATCTTCACGCCCTGGGCGACGGCCCGCGCCTCTCTCTCCCGCGGGGTGAGAGCGGCGTACGCGTCGGCGTTGGAGCCGGTGTTGTAGTACCCGATGATGGTGCCGCGCTCGCCCTGGTGGCCGTAGGACGGGTACCAGATGTGGGACAGGTCCATGTCCGTCTCGGTGATGCCGCCGTAGATCCGGTGGTCGCTCTCCCACCAGCGGCTCCGGTATTCCAGCCCGATCTTGCCGGCCGACGACGGCTTGCACGCCTCCAGGGCGCTCTGGACGGCCGGGCCGAGGTTGTGGGGCGTCTTGGCCAGAATGTTGGGCGGCAGCGCGGCGATGCAGTAGTCGGCCTCGATGCTGCGGGTGCGGCCCGACTGGGTGTAGGTGACGGTGACGCCGTGGGCCGTGTCGGTGATCCCGGTGACGGCAGCGCCGGTACGGATCCTGCGCTCGCCTATCGCCCGGGTGAGCGCCGCGGGTATCCGGTCCATGCCGCCGACCGGCTGGAACATCAGCATGGCCTGGTCGTACTCGAATTCGAAGGAGAAGTACCGTCCGACTCCGCTGGCGAAGACCTCGGATGCGGTGGGTACGGAGCCGAGTTCCTCACCCGGGGTTCCGGCGGCGGCCGGGTCGACGCGGTAGCCGCGCCGGGGGCTGCCCGTGTAGTCGAGCGTGTCGCCGATGTCGCCGAAGTCCTTGAGGAACTCCAGCAGCCGCTCCTGGTCGTCCGCGGTGATCTGCCGGTCGAGGGCGCCCTTGTCACTGGCCTTGGAGAGGAGTTCGGCGACGTAGCCGTACACGTCGGCCTTGGCGGTGCGGTAGCGCACCGGCGCCTTCATGCCCGCCTTCTCGTTGAAGATATAGGCGTTGGCGTTCACGTTGGTGAACACCTCGATGGGGACACCGAGTTCGCGGCAGTAGTCGAGGGTGACCATCCACTGCGGGATCCGGCCGGGGCCGCAGTTCATGTACTGGCCCTCGCTGAACCGGGCGGTCTGCGTGTTGCCGTTCAGGTCGGTGGTGGTGTCCCCGTTGCGTACGGTGAAGTTACGTCCGCCCGTACGGCCCCGGGCCTCCAGGATCGTACAGTCGTAGCCCGCCTTGCCCAGCTCGTACGCGGCGGCCAGACCGGCGATGCCGCCGCCGACGACGACGACCTTGGCCGCGGCCCTGCCCTTCAGCGTGAAGTCGCCCTTGCTGGGGGCACGGAAGGCCGGCTCGCGCTGTGCGGCCTCGGCGGTGGGCGCAAGGCCGAGGGCCCCCATGGTCGCGAACATCGCGCCGGCCCCACCGGTCATCCCGACCTGGCGCAGAAAGCTGCGGCGGCTCGCGCCGGTTGCCGCGGGCGAGTTGTGTGAAGCGTGTGTCATGTCCCGGCTCCCCTTCGGATCTTGAGGTAGTCCGGATCCTGGCAAGCGCTTGTTACGGCCCGTCAGTTACTCGTGTATCCCGCATGTTTCTCTCCGTTCACCGGCACGCGGACATCGACGAACAATGGTCCAGACCTTGACAGTCCCACGCCCCGTCCCTAGCGTCACTGGGCAGCGCGTTCAGACATGCACCCCACATTCATGTACAAGAACGTCTTGCATCTTCGACGGGAAGGCCCCCCATGCGCACCCGCACGCTGCTCCCCGCCCTGCTGACCTCGTTGCTCGCCACCGGCGGCCTCGCACTCACCTCCGCCGCCACCGCCGGCGCCGCAGCCACCACCGTCGTCGAGGTGAGCACTGCCGCCCAGCTCAAGGCGGCTCTGGCCGCCGCGGCTCCGGGCGACACGATCCGGCTCGCCGACGGCACGTACACCGGCAACTTCAAGGCCACCGTCCCCGGCACCGCCGCCGCCCGCATCACCCTGACCGGCTCGGCCGCTGCGGTGCTCACCGCAAGCGGCGGATACGGGCTCCACCTCAACGGCGCCTCGTACTGGACCGTCCAGGGCGTCACCGTCACCGGCGGCCAGAAGGGGATCATGGCCGACACCGCCGAGGGTGTCGTCATCGACTCGGTGACCGTGCACGACCTGGACATGGAGGGCGTGCACTTCCGCAAGTCCAGCGCCGACGGCGTCATCAAGAACTCACGGATCTACGACACCGGGCACGACGGCCGCGGCATGGGTGAGGGCGTCTACGTCGGCACAGCCGGTGATCTCACCGACCGGAGCGACCAGGTGCAGATCCTGAACAACACGATCGGGCCGGGCGTCGGGGGCGAGAACGTCGACATCAAGGAAGGCACCACCGGGGCGAAGATCATCGGCAACACCTTCGACGGCAGTGGGCTGACGGGCGCCAACTACGACGACTCCTGGGTCGACGTGAAGGGCAATGACGTCCTGGTCGAGGGCAACACCGGCTCCCGTACGACCAACAACGGATACGAGACCCACACCCAGCAGAGCGGCTGGGGCTGCGGCACCGTCTTCCGTGACAACCACTCGGACCTGTCGGGCTCCACCGGCGACAAGCAGATCGCCTTCAACATCACCAACTACGGCGCGAGCTGCCCGGCCACCGTCTACAGCAGCAACACGGTCACCGGCGGCAAGGGCCTGACCAACATCACCGTCACGCCGTAACTCCGGCCCCGGACACACGTGAGGCCCGCTCCCCGAAGGGAGCGGGCCTCACGCTGTCAGCTACTGCAGCCGATGACCGGCCGGAGGGTCAGAGCGTCAGCTCTGGCCGCCCGCCAGCTTCTCGCGCAGGGCAGCCAGGGCCTCGTCCGACGCCAGGGCGCCGGAGTTGTCCGCGGACTCCGAGGAGTACGAGCCGCCACCGCTGCCGCCCGAGGCAGCCGGGGTGCCACCGGCCGGGGCGGCAGCGCCCTCGGCAGCAGCAGCCTCGTCGGCCTCGCGGGACTTGATGACCTGGGCCTGGTGCTGCTCGAAGCGCTGCTGCGCCTCGGCGTACTGCGTCTCCCACACCTCGCGCTGGGTCTCGTAGCCCTCGAGCCAGTCGTTGGTCTCGGGGTCGAAGCCCTCGGGGTAGATGTAGTTGCCCTGGTCGTCGTAGGACGCGGCCATGCCGTACAGGGTCGGGTCGAACTCGACCGAGGCCGGGTCGGCACCGAACGACTCGTTGGCCTGCTTCAGCGAGAGGCTGATGCGACGACGCTCGAGGTCGATGTCGATGACCTTGACGAAGATCTCGTCGTTGACCTGGACGACCTGCTCCGGGATCTCCACGTGGCGCTCGGCCAGCTCGGAGATGTGGACCAGACCCTCGATGCCCTCGTCGACGCGCACGAACGCACCGAACGGAACGAGCTTCGTGACCTTACCGGGAACGACCTGCCCGATCTGGTGCGTACGGGCGAACTGCTGCCACGGGTCTTCCTGCGTCGCCTTGAGGGACAGCGAGACGCGCTCGCGGTCCATGTCGACGTCGAGGACCTCGACGGTGACTTCCTGGCCGACCTCGACAACCTCGGAGGGGTGGTCGATGTGCTTCCAGGACAGCTCGGAGACGTGCACGAGACCGTCGACGCCGCCGAGGTCCACGAACGCACCGAAGTTGACGATCGAGGAGACGACGCCGGAGCGGACCTGGCCCTTCTGCAGGGTCGTGAGGAAGGTCTGGCGGACCTCGCTCTGGGTCTGCTCGAGCCAGGCACGGCGGGACAGGACCACGTTGTTGCGGTTCTTGTCCAGCTCGATGATCTTGGCCTCGAGCTCCTTGCCCACGTAGGGCTGGAGGTCGCGGACACGACGCATCTCGACGAGCGACGCCGGGAGGAAGCCACGGAGGCCGATGTCGAGGATGAGACCACCCTTGACGACCTCGATGACGGTACCGGTGACGATGCCGTCTTCTTCCTTGATCTTCTCGATGGTGCCCCAGGCACGCTCGTACTGAGCGCGCTTCTTCGAGAGGATCAGGCGGCCTTCCTTGTCCTCCTTCTGGAGAACCAGGGCCTCGATCTCGTCGCCGACCTTGACGACCTCGTTCGGGTCGACGTCGTGCTTGATCGAGAGCTCGCGGCTCGGGATGACACCTTCGGTCTTGTAACCGATGTCGAGGAGAACCTCGTCCCGGTCAACCTTGACGATGACACCGTCAACGATGTCGCCGTCGTTGAAGTACTTGATCGTCTCGTCGATCGCCGCGAGGAACGCGTCCGCGTCGCCGATGTCGTTGACCGCAACCTGCGGAGTGGTGGCGGTGGTCTCGGTGCTGCTCGTCATGTGGGAAAGGGCTCCGGTACGGACAGTGAGTCGTAGGTACTGCTACGCCGAAAGCCCCTATCGCCTCTGCAGAAGCCGGACAGCCTGGGAAGCACCCGACCCGGCAAGGGGAGGCGCCTCGTTAACCGAGGGGACATGCAACAGATGCGAGCGCGGCCTGCTAGGTCTGAGGCGCGCAGGCTCGCAGCGCAACTTGTAGCATACGGGGGCAGCCGGGCATGGTCAATGCGCGAAGGCGCACACGGGGGACAGAAGGCCCCATAACCGGCACAATTCATGTTCTCCGAGGCCACGCAGGTCCCGGCCGTGTCGCGTGCGTACGGTTCCGTACTCACAGGTCCCCACCAGGTACGTACCGCGCGTGCGGCGGGGTGAAGGCAAACTACAACGACGGACACGATGAGCCAAGACATCTACAGCGCCGAACCGGAAGCGACCCGCCGCAGCGCCGGGGAGGCGGAGAGCAGCCGGGCCAGTCGCGGCTGGTGGGACCGGAACGCCGACGAGTACCAGAGCGACCACGGCGCGTTCCTCGGCGACGACCGTTTCGTCTGGGGCCCCGAGGGCCTCGACGAGGCGGAGGCCGGCCTGCTGGGCCCCGCCGCTTCGCTGAGCGGCCTGGACATCCTGGAGATCGGCGCGGGCGCGGCGCAGTGCTCACGCTGGCTGGCCGCCCGCGGAGCCCGACCGGTCGCCCTCGACCTCTCCCACCGGCAGCTCCAGCACGCGCTGCGGATCGGCGACGAGGTGCCGCTGGTGGAGGCGGACGCCGGAGTCCTGCCGTTCCGGGACGGCAGCTTCGACCTGGCCTGCTCCGCCTACGGGGCGGTGCCGTTCGTCGCCGACCCCGTGCAGGTCTTCCGCGAGGTGCACCGGGTGCTGCGCCCCGGCGGCCGCTGGGTCTTCTCCGTGACGCACCCGATCCGCTGGGCGTTCCCGGACGAGCCCGGGCCCGAGGGACTGTCGGTCGCCGCCTCCTACTTCGACCGCACGCCGTACGTCGAGCAGGACGAGCGGGGCGACGCCGTGTACGTCGAGCACCACCGGACGCTCGGCGACCGGGTGCGCGACGTGGTGGCCGCCGGTTTCCGTCTCGTCGACCTCGTCGAACCGGAGTGGCCGGCCTGGAACGTCCAGGAGTGGGGCGGCTGGTCCCCGCTGCGCGGAAACCTGATCCCGGGGACGGCGATCTTCGTCTGCGCGCGGGACTGAGAGCCCGCGGCGCCGGACCGGGAGCCTGCCGTAGGGCCCGGGGCGCCCGGCGTACGAGACTGGGGGCGTGATCCGTACCGACGCCCTCGACCGGCTGCCCGTCCGCACCGCCGTGCCCGCACTCAAGGAGGCACTCGACGACCGGGGTGTCGCGGTGCTCTGCGCACCGCCGGGCACCGGCAAGACGACGCTGGTCCCGCTGGCCCTCGCCGGACTGGTGGGCAACGGCCCGGCCCGCCGGGTGGTGGTCGCGGAGCCGCGCCGGATCGCGGCCCGGGCTGCGGCGCGGCGCATGGCGTGGCTCCTCGGTGAGCGGACCGGTCAGCGTGTCGGATTCACCGTGCGCGGGGAGCGTTCCGTGGGGCGCGGCACCGTGGTGGAGGTGGTGACCACCGGTGTGCTCCTGCAACGGCTCCAGCGGGACCAGGAGCTCGCCGGGGTCGACGTGGTGATCATCGACGAGTGCCACGAACGGCATCTCGACGCGGACACCGTCGCCGCGTTCCTCCTTGATGTACGGGAGGCGATCCGGCCCGACCTGCGGCTGGTCGCCGCATCGGCGACGACGGACGCGGAGGGCTGGGCGGCGCTGCTCGGCGGCGCGCCCGTGATCGAGGCGGAGGGTGAGTCGCACCCGGTCGAGGTGGTGTGGGCGCCACCGGCCCGGCCGGTCGCGCCACCGCACGGGATGCGCGTCGATCCGGCGCTGCTGACCCATGTCGCCTCGGTGGTGCGCCGGGCGCTCGCCGAGCGGGAGGGCGACGTGCTGTGCTTCCTGCCCGGCGTCGGGGAGATCGGCCGGGTGGCGGGGCAGCTGACGGGGGTGGCGGCGGAGGTGCTGCAGGTGCACGGGCGGGCCCCGGCGGCGGTGCAGGACGCGGTGCTGGCGGGCTCGTCCGAGGGGCGCCGGGTGGTGCTGGCGACCTCCGTCGCGGAGTCGTCGCTGACGGTGCCCGGGGTGCGGATCGTCGTCGACTCGGGCCTGGCCAGGGAGCCGCGCACCGATCACGCCCGCGGGCTGAGTGCGCTGACCACCGTACGGGCCTCGCAGGCGGCGGGCCGGCAGCGGGCGGGCCGGGCGGGACGTCAGGCACCGGGGGCGGTGTACCGCTGCTGGGGCCAGGCCGAGGACGGGCGGCTCGCCCGGTTCCCCTCGCCGGAGATCAAGGTCGCCGATCTTGCGGCGTTCGCCCTGCAGGCCGCGTGCTGGGGCGATCCGGACGCGTCGGGGCTGGCTCTGCTCGACCCGCCGCCCGCCGGCGCGATGGGCGCGGCCCGCGAGGTGCTGACGGCGATCGGCGCGGTGGACGCGGACGGCCGGGTGACGGGCCGGGGCGTGCGGATGTCCCGGCTCGGCCTGCATCCGCGGCTCGCCCGCGCCCTGCTGGACGGCGCGGCCGAGGTGGGCGGGCGCCGGGCGGCGGAGGTGGTGGCACTGCTGAGCGAGGAACCGCCGCGGGAGTACGGGGACGACCTCGCGGCCGCGTTGCGCACGGCCCGACGGGGCGGCGACGGCTATGCGGGGCGCTGGCGGCAGGAGGTGCGGCGGCTCTCGTCGTCCCTCGACGACGCGGACGTCGCGGGCCGGGGCTCCGGTTCGGACGACGCGGCGGCCGGCCTGGTCGCGGCGCTGGCGTTCCCGGAGCGTGTGGCCCGGGCCCGGGGCGAGGGGACGTTCCTGATGGTGTCGGGGACGGGGGCCGAGCTGCGGGACGGATCGCGGTTGCGCAGCGCGCCGTGGCTGGCCGTCGCGGTCGCCGACCGTCCGGCGCACGCGGCGTCCGCGCGGGTCCGGCTCGCCGCCGTCATCGACGAGGACACCGCCGCGCTGGCCGCCGGGCACCTGCGGTTCGCGGGCGAGGAGGTCCGGTGGGACGGCCAGGACGTGGTGGCCCGTACCGTGGAACGGCTGGGCGCCGTCGAACTGTCGGTACGGGCGCTGAAGCAGCCGGAGCCCGCGCTGGTACGGGCGGCACTCGTGGACGGTCTGCGACGCGAGGGCACCGGGCTGCTGCGGTGGACCCGGGACACCGGGCAGTTGCGCGAGCGGCTCGCCTTTCTCCACCGGGAGCTGGGCGCCCCGTGGCCCGACGTGTCGGACGGCGCGTTGCTGTCGCGTACCGAGGAGTGGCTGGAGCCCGAACTGTCCCGCGCCCGGCGCCGCTCCGACCTGGCGCGGATCGACGCCGGACAGGCGCTGCGCCGCCTGCTGCCGTGGGCGACGGGCGAGGCCGCCCGGCTGGACGAGCTCGCACCGGAGCGGATCGAGGTGCCGAGCGGCTCCCGGGTCAGGGTGGAGTACGGCGGGGCCCAGCCCGTGCTCGCGGTGAAGCTCCAGGAACTGTTCGGGCTCACCGAGACACCGGAGGTGGCCGGGGTGCCGGTCCTCGTGCACCTGCTCTCCCCCGCCGGGCGCCCGGCGGCGGTCACCGCGGACCTGGCGTCGTTCTGGCGGGACGGCTACCGGGCGGTGCGGGCGGAGCTGCGCGGCCGCTACCCGAAGCATCCGTGGCCGGAGGACCCGACGACGGTGGAGGCGACCCGCTACACCTCGGCGCGGCTCAGGCGGGAGTAGGCGCCGGATCCGGGACGGGCGCGCGCCGGTTCCGGCTCCCCCTCGGAGTAAATACCTGACGGTCCGTCACCGCCCTTGTCGAAACGCGGAGTCGACCCCGGGCGGAGGACGAGCGGCAGCCCCTGTGCCGGGTGGTGGCACAGGGGCTGCTCGGCGTCGAGGTGCTGCGCGGGTCAGGCGGCGGGGGCCGCCGGGGCCTCGACCGTGAGCTCGATGACGACCGTGGCGCCGCCCTCGGTGGTCAGGCGGAGCTTGAACGTACCCGCGGTGTCGTCGGCGTAGAGCCGGGGGAGTTCCAGGGTGCCGTCGGCGCCGGTCCTCAGACCGGTCAGGGTGCGGACCGTCGCGCCGTCCGCGTCCTTGAAGTACGGGCCCTTGTCGTTCTCGGCCGGCGCGTCCCCGTCGGTGATCATCGCGGCGGTGACGGCGACGCCGGACGCGACCGCGTCCTTGTAGGTGGCCTTGACCACGACGGTGTCGGCGAACTGCTCGCCCGGGGCGGCGGTCAGCGCCTTGTCGTCGGTCCTGACGATCGCGTCCGCCTGCCGGGCGGTGACGGTCGCGGTGTACGGGACGGCCGGCAGCGAACGGCCGGTGGCGCTCGCCCGGACCGTGAAGCCGCCCGTCTTCTCGCCCGCCTGCAGCACCGGCGCGGTGACCGTGCCGTCGGCCCCGGTGAGCAGGGTGACCGTGCTCTTCCCGCCCTCGAATCGGGCGTCCGTGTCACCGGTGACGGTGAAGGTCACGGACACCTTGGCCAGCGCTCCGCCCAGGACGTTCTTCGCCCGCGCCTTGATCCGCTCGGAGAACGCGCCGCCCGCGGTCGCGGTCAGCTTGCCGGTGCCCGCGTTCTCCACCACGCCGAGAGTCCGGGACGGCCCCGGCGTGGGCGTGGGAGTGGGCGTCGGGGTCGACGAACCGCCGCCCGGCTTCGAGGGCTTCGGGTCCGGCTCCGTGCTCCCCTCCGGGTTCGGGGAAGGCGACGTCGAGGGCCCGGGGTCCGGGTCCGAGTGCGTGCTGCCGCCGAGGTCCGGCGGAACCGCGCCGGTGCCGTCGGGTACCTCGTGCGTACCGCGCCGGTAGTACTCGAACCAGGAGCGGACCGTGCGCAGGTATTCGTTCGAGTGGTTGTAGCTGAGGACCGCCCGGTCGAGGTCGGCCGCCACCGCCAGGTCACGCGAACCGGCGCAGAGGTAACGCCCGGCGGCGAGCGCCGCGTCGTAGATGTTGTTGGGGTCCTTGCGGCCGTCGTCGTTGCCGTCCTGACCCCAGGTCTCCCAGGTCGACGGGATGAACTGCATCGGGCCCACGGCACGGTCGTTCGTCGGATCCCCGTCGTACGCCCCGTTGTCGGTGTCCTTGATCATCGCGAAGCCCCGGCCGTCGAGGACCGGGCCGAGGATCGGGGAGAACGTGGTTCCGTTCGCGTCGACCCGGCCGCCGCGGGCCTGGCCGGACTCGACCTTCCCGATCGCGGCGAGGAGCTGCCACGGCAGACGGCAGGCCGCGTCGGTGTCCGCGAGGGACTGCTCGGCCTTCTTGTACGCGGCGAGGACGGACGCCGGTATGCCGGACTCCGCACTGCCGGTGACCGGAAGATTCGTGGACGAACCGGGCTTGTTGGGGGTGTTCAGCGGCGGCAGGTCCGTGTAGTAGTACGGCGAGTTACCGGTGGGCGCACCGTCGTCGGACGGTGAGGATCCGGCGGTCGGCTCACCACCGCTTCCGTTGGAAGCGAGCACCGCACCGGGACCCTGCGAGGCGGCGAGCGCCGCCACAGCAACTGCGGCCACCGCGGTGGTGGTCGCCCCTCGGCGCAGCCGGCGGCCGAATTGCGCTGCCATACGTCTGGTCCCTCCCCATCGACGACTGTCCGCGCTCCCCAGCGCGAGGACTCAGGCGACCCTACGGCAACTTGCCGGACACGAACACTGGCACCTGACCGTTTCTCACCTCTATTTCACGTTCCGGACCGCAAGTTGTACGGCAGGTGTCGCCCGTGCACCGGAAGTACGCCGAGGGCCTCACCCATACTTGCGGTCATGCCGTTCACCCTCAGCCACGCAGCCGCCGTCCTGCCCGCGATCCGCCGGAACGGCACCGCGCGCGGCCCGTTGCTCGCCTCGGTGCTCGTCGCCGGTTCGTTCGCCCCCGACCTGACGTACTACGCGGACAGCGCGATCCCCGGCGCGATGGAGTTCGGTGAGGTCACCCACGCGGTGTGGGGTGTGTTCACCGTGGACGTACTGATCACCACGGCGGCGGTGGCGCTGTGGGTGATGCTGCGGGAGCCTCTGGTGGCGCTGCTGCCGTTGTCCTGGCAAGGACGCGTGCACACCTTCGTACGCGGAGAGCGACCGGTCCCCCGGGAGGTGCGCGACGGGCTGCGGTTCGTCCTGTCCGCGGTCGTCGGGGCGGGCACACATGTGGTGTGGGACGCGTTCACCCATCACGACCGGTGGGGAGTCCGGCTGGTACCGGTGCTGGGCGAGAACGTCGGCGGAATCCCGGTGTTCCAGTATGTGCAGTACGGCAGTTCGGCAGTGGCGCTGACCGTACTCGCCGGGTTCACCGTGTCGGGGCTGCGGCGGGCCGGGGCTCGGCCCGTCCCCGCGTCCGTACCGGTCCTGGACCGCCGGTCGCGGTGGTGCGCAGGCGCCCTGCTGGGCCTGTGCGTCCTGCTCGGCGCCGTCCACCGGTGCGCCCGCTGGTACGCGTACTTCGGGCACATCGACACACCGCTGGACATCGTCCCCACCGCCTGTTTCGGCGCCGGGGCAGGACTCGCGGTGGGCCTGGTGCTGTACGGGACGTGGGTACGGCTCCGGCAGCGCAGGCGCGACCAGCCGCCTGCTGCCGGGCCCGGCCACCGGACGGACCTCGTGACGAGCCCGTCCGGCGACTGAGCACGGCGCCCGCGCCGGACCCGGGTCGCGTCAGTGCGCCGCGGACTCCCAGTCCGTACCGACACCGACCGAGACGTCCAGCGGAGCACGCAGCCGCACCGCCGTCGACATCTCGTGGCGCAGAATCTCCTCGACCTGCTTGCGCTCGCCCTCGGCGATCTCCAGCACGATTTCGTCGTGGACCTGGAGCAGCATCCGCGACTTCAGCTTCGCCTCGGTCAGCGCGCGGTCCACCTGGAGCATCGCCACCTTCACGATGTCCGCCGCGGTGCCCTGGATCGGAGCGTTGAGCGCCATCCGCTCGGCCGTCTCGCGGCGCTGCCGGTTGTCACTGTTCAGATCCGGCAGGTAGCGGCGGCGCCCGAACACCGTCTCCGTGTAACCGGTGGCCCGGGCTTCCTCGACCACTCGCTGCAGATAGTCGCGGACGCCGCCGAACCGCTCGAAGTACGTGTCCATCAGGCCGCGTGCCTCGCCCGCTTCGATGTTCAGCTGCTGCGAGAGACCGAACGCGGAGAGCCCGTAAGCCAGTCCGTAGCTCATGGCCTTGATCTTGCGGCGCATCTCCGCGTCGACGGCGGACTTCTCGACGCCGAAGACCTGCGAGGCGACGGTGGTGTGCAGGTCCTCACCGGACGTGAACGCCTCGATCAGGCCCGCGTCCTCCGACAGGTGCGCCATCACCCGTAGTTCGATCTGGCTGTAGTCGGCCGTCATCAGCGTCTCGAACCCGTCGCCGACGACGAAGCCGCGCCGGATCGCCCGGCCCTCGTCGGTGCGGACCGGGATGTTCTGCAGGTTCGGATCCGTCGACGACAGCCGACCGGTCGCCGCCACCGTCTGGTTGAACGTGGTGTGGATCCGGCCGTCCGCCGCGATCGTCTTGACCAGGCCCTCGACCGTGACCCGCAGCTTCGCCTGCTCACGGTGGCGCAGCATGACGACCGGCAGCTCGTGCTCCGTCTGCGCGGCCAGCCACGCCAACGCGTCCGCGTCCGTCGTGTAACCGGTCTTCGTCTTCTTCGTCTTCGGCAGGCCCAGCTCACCGAAGAGGACCTCCTGGAGCTGCTTGGGCGAGCCCAGGTTGAACTCGCGGCCCACCGCCCCGTGCGCCTCCTTCACCGCCTGCTGCACGGCGCCCGCGAACTGCTGCTCCATGCCTTCCAGATGCTCCCGGTCGGCCGCGATGCCGTGCCGCTCCAGACGGGCCAGCAGCGCGGACGTCGGCAGCTCCATGTCGTGGAGCAGTCCGGCGGCGCCGACCTCCTTCAGCCGCGTGGTGAACGCCTCCCCGAGGTCCAGGACCGCACGGGCCTGCGACATCAGCGCCTCGGCCTCCGCCTGATCGTCCGCGCCGAACGCCAGCTGCCCGTCCGAAGCCGCCGCGGGCGCCAACTCCCGGCCCAGGTACTCCACCGACAACGCGTCCAGCGCGAAGGAACGCCGGCCCGGCTTGACCAGGTACGCGGCCAGCGCCGTGTCCATCGTGACCCCGTCGACCTGCCAGCCGTGCTCAGGGAACACCCGCATCGCGCTCTTCGCGTTGTGCATCACCTTCGGCCGTCCGGCATCCGCGATCCATGCGGCGAACGCCCGCTCGTCCGCCTCGTCGAGCCGGGACGGATCGAACCATGCCGCCGGCCCGTCGCCCGCGGCCAGCGCGACCTCCGTGACACTGCCGGCGCCCAGCGCCCACGCGTCGACCGTGACGACGCCCAGCGGCTGCCCGCCGTGCTGCTCCAGCCACGGCGCGAGCTCACCCGCCCCCAGCACCGCGCCGTCGAGCTCGACGCCGGCGGCCGGCGCCGGAGCCTCGTCCTCCGCAGCCCCCGGGTCCACGGCCAGCAGCCGCTCCCGCAGGCTCGGATTACGGATCTCCAGCACGTCCAGCACACCCGTCACCGCCGAGCGGTCGTACGGGGCACGCTCCAGATCCTGCGGAGTCTTCGCCAGCTCCACATCACGGACCATCTCGGTCAGCCGCCGGTTCAGCTTCACCGATTCCAGATGGTCGCGGAAATTCTGCCCCGCCTTGCCCTTGACCTCGTCGGCCCGCGCGACAAGATCGTCGAACGAACCGAACTGGTTGATCCACTTCGCGGCCGTCTTCTCACCGACACCCGGAATCCCCGGCAGGTTGTCCGACGGATCCCCGCGCAGCGCCGCGAAGTCCGGGTACTGCTGCGGCGTCAGCCCGTACTTCTCCTCGACCTTCTCCGGAGTGAACCGCGTCAGCTCCGAGACGCCCTTCGTCGGGTACAGCACCGTCACGTTCTCCGTGATCAGCTGGAACGAGTCCCGGTCCCCGGTGACGATCAGCACCTCGAACCCGGCCGCCTCCGCCTGCGTCGCCAGCGTGGCGATCACGTCGTCCGCCTCGAAACCGTCGACGGCGAAACGGTCGGCACGCATCGCGTCCAGCAGTTCGCCGATCAGCTCGACCTGCCCCTTGAACTCGTCCGGTGTCTTCGAACGGTTCGCCTTGTACTCCGGGAACTCCTGCGAACGCCACGTCTTGCGCGACACATCGAAGGCCACCGCGAAGTGCGTGGGCGCCTCGTCACGCAACGTGTTCGCCAGCATCGACGCGAAGCCGTACACCGCGTTCGTCGGCTGCCCCGCCCCCGTCGTGAAATTCTCCGCAGGCAGCGCAAAGAACGCCCGGTACGCCAGGGAGTGCCCGTCCATCAGGAGCAGGCGCGGTCGGTTGTCTGCCGTCTTCTTCGATGCCGTCTCAGCCACGCCCCCGATCCTGCCACGGACCACCGACAATCCGGACCGCACGCCGCTCCCCTCACACCCGCCCGGCACCGCGTGACACGATCGACGAGCAGAACGACCCAGGCACACGCGCATCGCCGCCGCGCGGATCCGCAGCAGGCTCGAAGGGGAGCAGACATGGCCACCAAGCCGCCCATCGACGACCCGGTCCAGGACGCACCGCACGTCGAACCGGCCCGGCACGCAGCCGCCGGACTGCCCGCCGTCGCTCACAGCCTGCGCATCGCCCAGCAGCAGATGGGCGCCGCCCGGACCGCCCGGACCCTCCTCAAGGTCAACCAGAAGAACGGCTTCGACTGCCCCGGCTGCGCCTGGCCCGAAGGCGACGAACGGCACACCGCCGAATTCTGCGAGAACGGCGCCAAGGCCGTCGCGGAAGAGGCCACCCTGCGCCGCGTCACCCCCGACTTCTTCGCCGCGCACCCCCTGCCCGACCTGGCCACCCGCAGCGGCTACTGGCTCGGCCAGCAGGGCCGCATCACCCAGCCCATGTACCTCCCCGAAGGTGCCGACCGGTACGAGGCGGTGACCTGGGAACACGCCTTCGACATCATCGCCGGGGAGCTGCGCGCCCTCGGCTCCCCCGACGAGGCGCTCTTCTACACCTCAGGACGCACCAGCAACGAGGCAGCGTTCCTACTACAGCTGTTCGCCCGCGAATTCGGCACCAACAACCTGCCCGACTGCTCCAACATGTGTCACGAGTCCTCCGGCTCCGCACTCACCGAGACCATCGGCATCGGCAAGGGCAGCGTCTCCCTCGAAGACCTCCACCACGCCGACCTGATCATCGTCGCCGGACAGAACCCGGGCACCAACCACCCCCGGATGCTCTCCGCCCTGGAGAAGGCCAAATCCGCCGGCGCGAAGATCATCTCGGTGAACCCGCTGCCCGAAGCCGGACTGGAACGCTTCAAGAACCCCCAGACACCCCAGGGCATGATCAAGGGCACCCCCCTCAACGACCTGTTCCTGCAGATCCGCATAGGCGGCGACCAGGCCCTCTTCCGGCTCCTCAACAAGATGGTCCTGGAGACCGAGGGCGCCGTCGACGACACCTTCGTGACCGAGCACACCCACGGCTACGCCGAGTTCGCCGCCGCCGCACGCGCCGCCGACCGGGACGAGACCCTCACCGCCACCGGCCTCGACCACGCCGCCATCGAGCAGGCCCTCTCCATGGTCCTCGCCTCGAAACGCACCATCGTCTGCTGGGCCATGGGCCTGACCCAGCACAAACACTCCGTCCCCACCATCCGCGAAGTCGTCAACTTCCTCCTGCTGCGCGGCAACATCGGACGGCCCGGCGCCGGGGTCTGCCCCGTCCGCGGCCACTCCAACGTCCAGGGCGACCGCACCATGGGCATCTTCGAACGGCCCGCACCCGCATTCCTCGACGCCCTCGACAAGGAATTCGGCATCACCTCGCCCCGCCACCACGGCTACGACGTGGTCCGCTCCATCCAGGCCCTCCGCGACGGCGAAGCAAAGGTCTTCTTCGCCATGGGCGGCAACTTCGTGGCCGCCACCCCCGACACGGCCGTCACCGAGGCCGCCATGCGCCGCGCCCGCCTCACCGTCCACGTGTCGACCAAACTCAACCGCTCGCACGCCGTCACCGGCGCCCGCGCCCTGATCCTGCCCACCCTCGGCCGCACCGACAAGGACGTCCAGGCGAGCGGCAAGCAGTTCGTCACCGTCGAGGACTCCATGAGCAAGGTCCACGCCTCCCGCGGGAACCTCGCCCCCGCAAGCCCCCACCTGCTCTCCGAACCCGCCATCGTCGCCCGCCTCGCCCGCGCCGTCCTCGGCCCTGAATCCGCCACGCCCTGGGAGGAGTTCGAGAAGGACTACGCGACGATCCGCGACCGCATCTCCCGGGTCGTCCCCGGCTTCGAGGACTTCAACGCCCGCGTCGCCCACCCCGACGGCTTCACCCTCCCCCACCCCCCGCGCGACTCCCGCCGTTTCCCCACCGCGACCGGCCGGGCCAACTTCACCGCGGCCCCCGTCGAATACCCCGAACTCCCCGAGGGCAGGCTGCTGTTGCAGACCCTGCGCTCCCACGACCAGTACAACACCACGATCTACGGGCTCGACGACCGCTACCGCGGCATCAAGGGCGGCCGCCGCATCGTCATGGTCAACCCCGACGACGCCCGAGCCCTCGGCCTCCCCGACGGCGCCCGCACCGATCTCGTCAGCGAATGGAAGGACGGCGTCGAACGCCGCGCCCCCGGCTTCCGCGTCGTCCACTACCCCACCGCACGCGGCTGCGCGGCCGCCTACTACCCCGAGACCAATGTGCTGGTCCCCCTCGACTCCACCGCCGACACCAGCAACACCCCCGCCAGCAAGTCCGTCGTCGTCCGCTTCGAGAACACCGAGGAGGAGTAGGGCGCCCGGCGGGGAGAAATACCCAGGGGCGGGGCATCCGGGACATTTCGTACCTCGAAGCCCCTAAGCGTTCGCTCAGCCGTCTGATAAGAACGATGCACACAGCAGCAGAACGACGGACCACCGCAGACGATCGGAGCCGGACCCCATGGGCGAGCACACCGCACCCAAGTTCCCCCAGGAGATCATCGACGAGTACGCCGCCCTCGGCGTCGACCTGCCCGCCCTCTTCTCCGCCGGGCACCTCGGCGAACGCATGGGCGTCCGGATCGTCGAGGCCTCCGCGGACCGCGTCGTCGGCACCATGCCCGTCGAGGGCAACACCCAGCCCTACGGACTCCTGCACGGCGGCGCCTCCGCCGTGCTCGCCGAAACGCTCGGCTCCGTCGGCACCATGCTCCACGGCGGCGCCACCAAGCTCGCCGTCGGCGTCGACCTGAACTGCACCCATCACCGAGGGGTGCGGAGCGGACTCGTCACCGGCACCGCCACCCCCGTACACCGCGGCCGCTCCACCGCCACGTACGAGATCGTCATCACCGACGAGGAGGACCGGCGGGTCTGCACCGCCCGTCTCACCTGCCTGCTCCGTGACGCCCCCAGGACCGCCGCCGTCTGACCTGCCGGCACCCACGAACGCTGCCCGGCCCGGATCACCATCCGGGCCGGGCAGCTTCGTATTCACCCACAAAAGGCCCGCTGCGCAAGGGAGTTGAATCGATCAATCGGTCAACGGCCTTGACCGCGCAAATACTTGTATGGCTCACTGTATGGCCCAATCAACAATCACACGCGACCCATCGACACCACAGGGCGTGGATCACGCACCCCTCGGACGTAACACTGCGTAACATTCGCGCAATACCGGAGCGCCGTCGGACCGCACGAGGAACCCGGCCCCACCGATACCGGACACCTCACCGCGCCCCCGCACCCCCCATGGGCGACAGCACCAAGATCGGCTCAAGCCCCTTAGCTGTGCTGCGCGTTCTCAGAATGCGGTCACTTCACCGTCCATAAAAAAGCCGTACATGTCCACACAGCCACCTCAAGCCTTCCTCAACGGCATAACAAGACAGTCACATCCTCCGCCGACCCGTCCCCGACCCCGCCGCCTGCGCCTAGAGTCACCGCCAGTCACCGCGCCGCCGGGCGCGTCTGCTGCACGGCCCTGTACCGACCCAGTACGGCCCGGCGAACGACACGGCACCTCAAGCAGAGGAGGCCGCGCCAGGGAAAGGACTTTTCGTGCGACACCGTTCTTTGCTCATCCTCACCACAGTGCTCACCACAGGAGCACTGACACTCACCGCCTGCGGGTCGCGCGACGACAGCAAGAACAGCAGCGGCGGCGACGACAACCAGACCGTCGTCATCGGCGTCGACGCGCCCCTGACCGGTGACCTCTCCGCCCTCGGCCTCGGCATCAAGAACTCCGCCGACCTCGCCGTCAACCTCGCGAACAAGAACAAGACGGTCCCCGGCGTCACGTTCAAGCTTCAGCCCCTCGACGACCAGGCCCAGCCCTCCGTCGGAGGTCAGAACGCCCAGAAGCTCATCGACAACAAGGACGTCCTCGGCGTTGTCGGCCCCCTGAACTCCAGCGTCTCGCAGTCGATGCAGAAGCCGCTCAACGACGCCAGCCTCACCCAGATCTCCCCCGCCAACACGGGCACCGAGCTGACCCAGGGCAACGACTGGAAGACCGGCGACAAGAAGCGCCCCTTCAAGACCTACTTCCGCACCGCCACCACGGACCAGATCCAGGGTGCCTTCGCCGCGAAGTACCTCTTCAACGACGCCAAGATCAAGAACGTCTACCTGATCGACGACCAGAAGACCTACGGAGCCGGCCTCGCCGCCTCCTTCAAGGCGACGTTCACCGAGCTCGGCGGCAAGATCGTCGGAGCCGACCACGTCAACCCCGACGACCGCGACTTCAACGCCGTCGTCACCAAGGTCAAGAAGTCCGGCGCCAAGGCCGTCTACTACGGCGGTGAGTACCCCGCCGGCGCACCCCTGAGCCAGCAGCTCAAGGACAGCGTCCAGATCCCCCTCATGGGCGGCGACGGCATGTACAGCGCCGACTTCATCAAGCTCAACAAGAAGGCCCAGGGCGACATCGCCACCTCCGTCGGCAAGCCCGTCGAGGAGCTGGACTCGGCCAAGAAGTTCATCGCGGACTACAAGACGGCCGGATACAAGGACGCCTACGAGGCCTACGGCGGCGGTACCTACGACGCCACCATGGCCATCATCGAGGCCGTCAAGGCCGTCGTCGCCGCCAATGACGGCAAGCTCCCCGACGACGCCCGCGCCAAGGTCCTCGACGCCGTCGGCAAGGTCAGCTTCGACGGAGTCACCGGCCCCGTCGCCTTCGACGAGTTCGGCGACACCACCAACACCATGATGACCGCCTACCAGGTCGACGGCGGCAAGTGGGTCTCCAAGCTCAGCGAGGCCTACAAGAAGGACTGACCAAGCCCTCCCGGTCACCCGAAACAGCAACCAGACCGCGCGGGAGCGCTACCAGCGCTCCCGCGCGGTGCCATATCCGAACCACTCCACGGAGGCCCTGCGGTGAACGAACTGCCGCAACAGCTGGCCAATGGACTCATCCTCGGCGCGATGTACGGTCTCATCGCGATCGGCTACACGATGGTCTACGGAATCATCCAGCTCATCAACTTCGCCCACGGCGAGATCTTCATGATCGGAGGCTTCGGAGCTCTCACCGTGTACCTCTGGATGCCGGCCGGCTCCAACCTCCTCGCTATCGTCCCCCTCATGATCATCGGCGGCGTCATATGCTCCGTCGCGATCAGCGTCGCAGCCGAACGCTTCGCCTACCGGCCCCTGCGCACCGCCCCCAGGCTCGCCCCGCTGATCACCGCGATCGGGCTCTCCCTCGCACTCAAGCAGGCCATCTGGAAGTGGTACCCCGACGCCACGAAGGACCACTCCTTCCCTCAGTTCAAGGGCGACGCCTTCGACATCTTCGGCGCCAGCATCCAGCGCGGTGACCTCTTCGTCCTCATCACCGCACCCGTCTGCATGATCGCCCTCGGACTCTTCGTCTCCAAGACCCGCTCCGGCCGCGGCATGCAGGCGACCTCGCAGGACCCCGACACCGCCAAACTCATGGGCATCAACACCGACCGCATCATCGTCATGGCCTTCGCCATCGGCGCCGCGTTCGCAGCCGTCGCAGCCGTCGCCTACGGGCTCAAGAACGGCCAGATCGGCGTCCAGATGGGCTTCATCATGGGCCTCAAGGCATTCACCGCAGCCGTACTCGGCGGCATCGGCAACATCTACGGCGCCATGCTCGGCGGAGTCGTACTCGGCGTCGCCGAATCCCTCGCCACCGGCTACATGAGCGACGTCCCCGGCATGGACCTCTTCGGCGGCGGCGCCTGGAAGGACGTATGGGCCTTCGTCCTTCTCATCGTCGTCCTGCTGCTCCGGCCCCAGGGCCTGCTCGGCGAACGCGTCGCGGATCGGGCGTGATACGGATGACCACCCAGAACGCCCTCATCCCACTGCCCGCACCGATCGCCCGCCCCGCCACCATCGCAGGCACCGCCATCGCCCTCGCCGGCACCTTCCTCGCCTGGACCTGGACCACCGACTTCCCCGGCGACCTCACCGTCACCGGCTACCCCGGCGGCCTCCAGATCCTCACCCTCACCGGCGCTGTCCTCACCCTCGTCTTCGCACTCTCCGGATACGGCATCCGCGGACTGCGCTGGCTCACCCCCGGCGGAACGAACAGCCCCGTCCGGCTCCTCGCCCTCGGCACCCTCGGCACCACCGGCTACACCATGGGAGCCATCGCCTACGAGCTCGGCGGCGTCGTCAACCTCGAACCCGGAGCCTGGGTCAGCGGCATCGGCGCACTCCTCGCCGCCATCGCCGCACTCGCACTCCCCGACGACCAACCACAGGACGAACCCCAGCCCGGCCTTTGGAAGCAATTCCGCAACAGCCTCACCGCACCCGCACCCACCCGAGCCAGAACACTCCCCGCCTGGGGCGAAATCCTGATCATTGCCGGCGTCTTCGGCATCGCGCTGTACATCTTCACCTACGGCGTCGACATCCCCACCGAAGAATCCGAACAGTTCATCGGCTTCCTCATCACCGCGGCCTTCGCATTCACCGCGCTCACCCGTGCAGGACTCATCTCCCGCATCACAGCGCTGACCACGAAGCACCGCAACGTCGCCCTCACCGCAGCCCTGGTCGCAGCACTCTGCTTCCCCTTCACCCAGGACGCCGCGGAATACACCCTCATCGGCGCCAACATCCTCATCTTCGCGACCGTCGCCCTCGGCCTCAACGTCGTCGTCGGCCTCGCCGGCCTCCTCGACCTCGGCTACGTCGCCTTCCTCGGTGTCGGCGCCTACACCGCCGCCCTCGTCTCCGGCGCGCCCCTCGCCGCCATCGGCGTCCACTTCCCCTTCTGGGCCGCCGTCCTCACCGGAGCCGCAGTCTCACTCGTCTTCGGCGTCCTCATCGGTGCCCCGACCCTCCGACTGCGCGGCGACTACCTCGCCATCGTCACCCTCGGCTTCGGAGAGATCTTCCGCGTCACCGTCAACAACCTCAACGGCAACAGCGGACCCGATCTCACCAACGGCTCCCAAGGCATCCCCAGCATCCCGGACCTCAACCTCTTCGGAATCGACTTCGGACTCAGCCACGACATCGGCCCCTTCACCCTCAGCAGGCCCGCCAACTACTACCTGCTGATGCTCGTCGTCACCGCCGTCGTCGTCCTCGTCTTCCGCCGCTCCGGAGAATCCCGCATCGGCCGCGCCTGGGTCGCCATCCGCGAAGACGAAACCGCCGCCACCGCCATGGGCATCAACGCCTTCCGGCTCAAGCTGCTCGCCTTCGCCCTCGGCGCCACTCTCGCCGGCCTCGCCGGCACCGTCCAGGCACACGTCAACTACACCGTGACGCCCGAGCAGTACCAGTTCGCCGGCTCCGTACCCCCGAACTCCGCCTTCCTCCTCGCCGCCGTCATCCTCGGCGGCATGGGAACCCTCAGCGGACCCTTCGTCGGCGCCGCACTGCTCTACCTCATCCCGGCCAAACTGCAGTTCATGCAGGACTACCAGCTGTTCCTCTTCGGCATCGCGCTCATCCTCCTGATGCGCTTCCGCCCCGAAGGCCTGGTCGCCGACCGCAGGAAACAGCTCGAATTCCACGAAAACGACGACCCCGTCGACGTTCCGGAACCACGGCAGTCCGAAGAGACCGGCGCCGGCATCGCCAAGGCGGGTGCGTGACCACCATGACCACCACCACACAGACCGCCACGACCGTCCTCGACGCAAACGGCGTCACCATGCGCTTCGGCGGCCTCACCGCCGTACGCAACGTCGACCTCACCGTCAACGCAGGCGAAATCGTCGGCCTCATCGGACCCAACGGCGCCGGCAAAACCACCTTCTTCAACTGCCTCACCGGGCTCTACGTCCCCACCGAAGGCAAAGTCAGCTACAAGGGCACCGTCCTGCCGCCCAAGCCCCACCTCGTCACCCAGGCAGGCATCGCCCGCACCTTCCAGAACATCCGGCTCTTCGCCAACATGACCGTCCTGGAGAACGTCCTCGTCGGACGCCACACCCGCACCAAGGAAGGCCTCTGGTCCGCGCTCCTGCGCCTCCCCGGCTTCACCAGAGCCGAGAACGCCAGCCGCGAACGCGCCATGGAACTCCTTGAGTTCATCGGCCTCCAGGACAAGGCCGACCACCTCGCGCGCAACCTCCCCTACGGAGACCAGCGCAAGCTGGAAATCGCCCGCGCCCTCGCCAGCGACCCCGGACTCCTCCTCCTCGACGAGCCCACCGCCGGCATGAACCCCCAGGAAACCCGCGTCACCGAAGAACTCATCTTCGCCATCCGGGACCAGGGCATCGCCGTCCTCGTCATCGAGCACGACATGCGGTTCATCTTCAATCTCTGCGACCGCGTCGCCGTCCTCGTACAGGGCGAAAAACTCGTCGAAGGCACCTCCGACGTCGTCCAGAGCGACGAACGCGTCATTGCCGCCTACCTCGGCACCCCCTTCGAAGGCGCCCCCGGCGCCGAAGAAATCGCCGAAGTCGAAGCCGCAGAAGCAGAAACCGCGGCCGACGACACCAGCACCACCCGCGCCGAAGAGGAGGACACCCGATGACCGCACTGCTCCAGGTCGAAGACCTCCGCGTCGCCTACGGCAAGATCGAAGCCGTCAAAGGCATCTCCTTCACCGTCGAAGCTGGTCAGGTCGTCACCCTCATCGGCACCAACGGCGCAGGAAAGACCACCACCCTGCGCACCCTCTCCGGCCTCCTCAAGCCCATCGGCGGCCAGATCCTCTTCGAGGGCAAACCACTCACCGACGTCCCCGCCCACAAGATCGTCTCCCTGGGCCTCGCCCACTCCCCCGAGGGACGCCACATCTTTCCCCGGCTGACGATCACCGAGAACCTCCTACTCGGCGCCTACCTCCGCAACGACAAAGCGGGCATCGAAAAGGACGTCCAACGCGCCTACGACCTCTTCCCCATCCTCGGGGAACGCCGGAAGCAGGCCGCAGGGACCCTCTCGGGCGGCGAACAGCAGATGCTCGCCATGGGCCGCGCCCTCATGTCCCAGCCCAAACTGCTCATGCTCGACGAACCCTCCATGGGCCTCTCCCCGATCATGATGCAGAAGATCATGCAGACCATCGTCGAGCTGAAGGCCCAGGGCACCACCATCCTGCTCGTCGAGCAGAACGCCCAGGCCGCACTCTCCCTCGCCGACCACGGCCACGTCATGGAGGTCGGCAAGATCGTCCTCTCCGGCACCGGCCAGAACCTCCTCCACGACGAATCCGTCCGCAAGGCGTACCTCGGCGAGGACTGACCCACACCGCTCACACGGCTGAGGCCCGCACCCCGATCGATCCGGGGTGCGGGCCTCAGCCGTACGAACCTGCGCGACTACTCGCCGTCCTTCGCCGCCCGCCTCTTCTCCTCGGCATCCTCGATCAACGCCTCGGCAAGCTGCTGCATCGACAGCCGACGATCCATCGACGTCTTCTGGATCCACCGGAACGCCGCCGGCTCCGACAGCCCGTAATCCGTCTGCAGAATGCTCTTCGCCCGGTCCACCAGCTTCCGCGTCTCCAGCCGCTGCGCAAGATCCGCGACCTCGGTCTCCAGCGCCTTCAGCTCCGCGAACCGCGACACGGCCATCTCGATGGCAGGCACCACGTCGCTCTTGCTGAACGGCTTCACGAGATACGCCATCGCCCCGGCGTCCCGGGCCCGCTCGACCAGATCGCGCTGCGAGAACGCGGTGAGCATCAGAACAGGAGCGATGGACTCCTCCGAGATGCGCTCGGCGGCGGAGATGCCGTCGAGGATCGGCATCTTCACATCGAGGATGACGAGGTCGGGCCGGTGCTCCCGGGCGAGCTCGACCGCCTTCTCGCCGTCACCGGCCTCGCCGACGACCGCGTAGCCCTCTTCTTCGAGCATCTCTTTGAGGTCGAGGCGGATGAGAGCCTCGTCCTCGGCGATGACGACGCGGGTCGTCAGCGGCGGGACGTGCGACTTGTCGTCGTCGGCGACGGGCTGGGGCGACTCGGGCGTGGTCACGGGTGGCTCCTCATATTTCAACGACAGGTCGACTCCCCATGAGCCTACCTAGCTGCGGTAAGGTGGACGCTCAGCGGGTCGAGGGAAACCTTCGATTCAGCGAGCCCCGGTAGTCCAATTGGTCAGAGACAATGGATTCAAAACCCATACAGTGTCGGTTCGAGTCCGACTCGGGGTACTTTTCCTTCGATTCCAAGGCCGCAGGGAATCGGCGAGGCTTCACTTGATCGTGTGATGGCCTCACGAGTTCTCGATGCCCCGCAGCATCATCCGGGCAGACTCGGCCGTGTGTACGACCTGGATACGCGGAAACGCGCTCTGGCACTCATTGCCCAAGGCTTCAGCCAGAACTCCGTGAGCAAACAGACCGGCATATCGCGTGCCGCCATCCGCTCGTGGCAGACACGGATAGAACCCCTCGACTGGAACCGTGCTGCGGACTGTCCAAGGTGCGGCGACACACCGAGCGACCCCGAAGATCCCGCCGCGTATGCCTACTTGCTGGGCCTATATCTCGGAGACGGCTGCATTAGTTCCGCAAGAAGGGGCGTGTACTTCCTCCGAATCACCTGTGCCGATGCCTGGCCCGGCCTCATCGACGCCTGTGCCGAAGCCATGCAGCTCGTGCGTCCTGGCAACAAGGTGTTCCGGGTTCAGCGTCAGGGCTGCCAGAACGTGACCTGCTACAGCAAGCACTGGCCCTGCTTCTTCCCCCAGCACGGCCCGGGCAGGAAGCACAACCGTAAGATCGCTCTCGAGCCCTGGCAACAGAAGATCGTGGACGCCCACCCGTGGGAATTCATCCGGGGTCTGATCCACTCCGACGGATGTCGCATCACCAACTGGACCACCCGCCTCGTCGCCGGTGAGCGGAAGCGCTACGAATACCCCCGGTACTTCTTCACCAACAAGTCGGACGACATCCGCAAGCTGTTCAGCGACACCCTCACCGCCGTCGGGGTCGAGTGGAAGCACTGCACACGGGCGGGCCAGCAGTACAACATCTCCGTCGCCCGACGGGCGTCCGTCGCGCTCATGGACGCTCACGTCGGGCCGAAGCACTGACGACCGGGTTACTTGGGGCTGTCGTCCTCGCCGATGTGGTGCACGCGTACCAGGTTGGTCGATCCCGCGACGCCAGGTGGTGAGCCGGCGGTGATGACGACGACGTCGCCCCGCTCGCAGCGGCCGATCCGGAGGAGTTCCTCGTCGACCTGGGCGACCATCGCGTCGGTGGAGTCGACGTGCGGGCCGAGGAAGGTCTCGACGCCCCAGGTGAGGTTCAGCTGGGAGCGGGTGGCCGGGTCGGGGGTGAAGGCCAGGAGCGGGATGGGCGAGCGGTAGCGGGAGAGGCGCTTGACCGTGTCGCCGCTCTGGGTGAAGGCGACGAGGAATTTGGCGCCGAGGAAGTCGCCCATCTCGGCGGCTGCGCGGGCGACGGCGCCGCCCTGGGTGCGGGGCTTGTTGCGGTCGGTGAGCGGCGGCAGGCCCTTTTCGAGGATGTCTTCCTCGGCCGCTTCGACGATGCGGGACATGGTGCGTACGGTCTCGATCGGATACTTGCCGACGCTGGTCTCGCCGGAGAGCATCACCGCGTCGGTGCCGTCGATGACCGCGTTGGCGACGTCGGAGGCTTCCGCGCGGGTGGGGCGGGAGTTGTCGATCATCGAGTCGAGCATCTGGGTGGCGACGATGACGGGTTTGGCGTTGCGCTTGGCGAGTTTGATGGCGCGCTTCTGGACGATGGGGACTTGTTCGAGTGGCATTTCGACGCCGAGGTCGCCGCGGGCGACCATGATGCCGTCGAATGCGGCGACGATGTCGTCGATGTTCTCGACTGCCTGCGGCTTTTCGACTTTGGCGATGACGGGGAGGCGGCGGCCTTCTTCGTCCATGATGCGGTGGACGTCTTCGATGTCGCGTCCGCTGCGTACGAAGGAGAGGGCGATGATGTCGGCTCCGGTGCGCAGGGCCCAGCGGAGGTCTTCGATGTCCTTTTCGGAGAGTGCCGGGACGGAGACGGCGACGCCGGGGAGGTTGAGGCCTTTGTGGTCGGAGACCATGCCGCCTTCGATGACGGTGGTGTGGACGCGGGGGCCGTCGACGTCGGTGACTTCGAGGGTGACGCGGCCGTCGTCGACGAGGATGCGTTCGCCGGCGGTGACGTCGGCGTTGAGGCCTTCGTAGGTGGTGCCGCAGGTGTCGCGGTCGCCTTCGACGGGTTCGACGGTGATGGTGAAGGTGTCGCCGCGTTCAAGGAGTACGGGGCCTTCGCGGAAGCGGCCCAGGCGGATCTTCGGGCCTTGAAGGTCGGCGAGGATGCCGACGCTGCGTCCGGTTTCGTCGGATGCCTTGCGTACGTGGTGGTAGCGCTGTTCGTGTTCGGCGTAGGAGCCGTGGCTGAGATTGAAGCGGGCGACGTCCATTCCGGCTTCGACGAGTGCCTTGATCTGCTCGTATGTGTCGGTGGCTGGGCCCAGGGTGCAGACGATTTTTGCTCGGCGCATGGTTTGAGCCTAGACCTTACCTACGGGTAGTTATTTGGGTCTGCGTGTCGTCTCAACAACCTTTGGGTGAAGGGTTTTTGACAAGTGTTGAATTGTGCGGTGGGGCGCTCTGATGAGCATTCTGTTCATAGTTTTGGCGGTGCCATGGTGAAGCGCGCGTTCACCTGGGCGTAGACCGTCTGCCGTTGTGGTTCGAGGTCGAGTACGGGGGGTGTTTCGGGTTCGGTTCCGCCGTATGCGGCGCGGGCGCCGAAGCCGCCGGGCGGGGCGGGCACGGGTGGGGCGAGGGCGGTGTTCTCGGCGCCGAGGTCGGCGAGTTCGAGGAGGGCGGTGAGGTGGGTGCCGAGGGCGTCGGCGTATTCGCGGGCGCGTTGGAGGGCTTCCCGGACGGCTTGGCGGCGGGCCTCGGTATAGGCGGGTGAGTCGGGGCGCAGGGCCCATCGGGGGCCGGTGATGCGGGTCATGTCGAGGTCGGCGATGCGGGTGGTGAGTTCGCCGAGTGCGGTGAAGTCGGCGAGTTCGGCGGTGATGTGGACGCGGCCGTGGTAGGCGCGGATTTTCTCGTCGCGTCCGCGCTGGGTGAGTTCGGGGGTGATGGAGAGGGCGCCGGTTTCGAGTTTTTCGACGGCTTGTCCGTAGGTGCGTGCGAGTTCGAGGACGTGGGCGTTGCGTCGGGTGAGGTCTTCGAGGGTTGTTCGGCGGTCCTTGCCGCGGGCGGTGACGGTGATGGTGATATGGGCTGTTTCGGGGTCGACTTCGAGGCGGGCTTCACCGCGGACGGCGACGCGGGGGTGGTCGGGGGTGCCGTAGGGGGCGGGGGTGTCGGTCATGGGCTCACTGTCGCATCGGGCTCCGTGACTCGTGCGGTCATCTGATAGAAACCTGCGGGGGGTGTCGCTGGGGGTGGCTCGTGAGTCACTATCTACGCGCGTTGTGTACTGCGAGAGCTGAATGTGGGAGAGAGAATGCCGCTGAACCGTAGGACGTTCCTGGGCACGTCGGCTGCTGCCGGGGCCGGAATGGCGATTGCCGGGGGCATGACTGTGCCCGCCGAGGCTCATGAGCAGGGTCATGGTCATGGGCGTCCGCCTCAGCGGTACTCGTTCACCGTGATGGGCACGACCGATATGCATGGAAATGTGTTCAACTGGGACTACTTCACGGACAAGGAGTTCGACGACAAGGCGCACAACGACGTCGGTCTGGCGAAGATCTCGACCCTGGTGGATCAGGTCCGCGCCGAGAAGGGCCGCCACAACACCCTGATGATCGATGCGGGTGACACGATCCAGGGCACGCAGCTGTCGTACTACTACGCGAAGATCGACCCGATCACGGCGAAGCGTGGTCCGGTGCACCCGATGGCGCAGGCGATGAACGCGATCGGGTACGACGCGGCGGCGCTGGGCAACCACGAGTTCAACTACGGCATTCCGGTGCTGCGGAAGTTCGAGGAGCAGTGTGATTTCCCGCTGCTGGGTGCGAACGCGCTGGACGCGAAGACGCTGCGGCCGGCGTTCGATCCGTATGTGATCAAGCGGGTGCGTACGCCGCACGGCAAGGACGTGAAGGTGGCGATCCTGGGTCTGACCAACCCGGGGATCGCGATCTGGGACAAGGCGAACGTCAGCGGCAAGATGGTGTTCCCGGGGCTGGAGGAGCAGGCGGCGAAGTACGTGCCGCGTCTGCGCTCCATGGGTGCGGACGTCGTGATCGTCGCGGCGCACTCGGGGAACAGCGGTACGTCGTCGTACGGTGACCAGATCCCGTATGTGGAGAACGCGGCGGGTCTGGTGGCGGAGCAGGTCCCCGGGATCGATGCGATTCTGGTGGGCCACGCACACCTGGAGATCCCCGAGTACTTCGTGGAGAACAAGCAGACGGGCAAGAAGGTGGTGCTCTCCGAGCCGTTGAAGTGGGGGCAGCGGCTGACGCTGTTCGACTTCGATCTGGTGTGGGAGAAGGGTCGCTGGGTGGTCGAGCGGGCGGGTTCGAAGGTGTTGAACTCGAACACGGTGGCCGAGGATCCGAAGATCACGCGGTTGTTGACGGATGAGCACAAGAAGGTTGTGGCGTACGTCAATCAGGTGATCGGTACGTCGGCGGTGTCGATGACGACGGCTGAGGCGGCGTGGAAGGACGAGCCGATCATCGATCTGATCAATGTGGTTCAGGCGGAGACGGTGAAGGCCGCTCTGGCGGGTGGCGAGTTCGCGGCGCTGCCGGTGCTGTCGCAGGCGTCGTGTTTCTCGCGTACGGCGCAGATCCCTGCGGGGAGTGTGACGATCAAGGATGCGGCAGGGCTGTACCCGTTCGAGAACACCCTTGAGGCTCGTCTGCTGACGGGTGCGCAGGTGAAGGATTATCTGGAGTTCTCCGCGCAGTACTACGTGCAGACGCCGGCGGGTGCTCCGGTGGACACGGCGAAGTTGACGAACGCCGGTGACACGCCGGACTACAACTATGACGCGGTGTCGGGTCTGACGTATGAGATCGACATCGCGAAGCCGAATGGTTCGCGGATCGTGAATCTGTCGTTCGAGGGCAAGGCGATCGATCCTGCGGCGCAGTTCGTGCTGGCGGTGAACAACTACCGGGCGAGTGGTGGCGGCAACTTCCCGCATGTGCCGGGTGCGAAGCAGCTGTGGGCCAATTCGGAGGAGATCCGGAACACGATCATCGCCTGGGTGCAGGCGAAGGGGTCGGTGGATGCCGCGGAGTTCGCTTCGGTGGACTGGCGTCTGACGCGTGATGGCGTGCCGGTGTTCTAGTGCCGTGAAGCAGTGAGCTGAGCCGGTGTTCCTGCGGTTCGGTGGGTGTGGCGGCCGTCTCCTCTTCGAGGGGGCGGCCGCCTCTGTTGTGTGGGCGCAACGTGGGTCAGTTGCTCTGGGTGAGGGGGGTGAGGGTGGAGTTCTGGTGCGGGATGCGGGGGCCGTTCCGGGGGGTGAGGCCGAAGGTGGTGAAGGCGGTGCGTTCCGGGAGGGGGTAGGCGGTGGTGCCGGTGAGGTTGTTGAGGATGGTGGCGCTGCGCCAGGCGGCGAGTCCGAGGTCGGGGGCGCCGACGCCGTGGGTGTGGCGTTCGGCGTTCTGTACGTAGATGTTGCCGGTGATGGTGGGGTCGAGTTCGAGGCGGAACTGGTCGTCGATGCGGGGGCGGCCGGCGGCGTCGCGGCGGATGTGCGGGGTGAGGCCGGTGAGGAGCTGGTCGAGGGGGCGTTCGCGGTAGCCGGTGGCGAGGACGACGGCGTCGGTGATCAGGCGGGTGCGGGTGTTCTGCTGGGTGTGTTCGAGGTGGAGTTCGACGCGGGTGTTGGCGAGGCGGCCTGCGGTGCGGACCTGGACGCCGGGGGTGAGGGTGGCGTCGGGCCAGCCGCCGTGGAGGGTCCGTCGGTAGAGCTCGTCGTGGATGGCGGCGATGGTGTCGGCGTCGATGCCTTTGTGGAGTTGCCATTGGTGGGGGACGAGTTCGTCGCGTACGGATTCGGGGAGTGCGTGGAAGTAGCGGCTGTAGTCGGGTGTGAAGTGTTCGAGGCCGAGTTTGGAGTACTCCATGGGGGCGAAGGCGCCGGTGCGGGCGAGCCAGTGGAGTTTCTCGTGGCCGGCGGGTCGGGCGCGGAGGAGGTCGAGGAAGATTTCCGCGCCCGACTGGCCGGAGCCGATGACGGTGATGTGGTCGGCCTGGAGGAGTTGTCGGCGGTGCTGGAGGTAGTCGCTGGAGTGGATGACGGGTACGGATTCGGCTTCGGCGAGGGGTTTGAGGGGGTCGGGGACGAAGGGTTCGGTGCCGATGCCGAGGGCGATGTGGCGGGTGTAGGCGCGGCCGAGCGCTTCGGCTTCGCCGTGGGTGTCGAGTTGGGTGAAGTCGACTTCGTACAGGGCGCGTTCGGGGTTCCAGCGGAGGGCGTCGACCTGGTGGGCGAAGTGGAGTCCGGGGAGTTGGTCGGTGACCCATCGGCAGTAGGCGTCGTATTCGGCACGTTGGATGTGGAAGCGCTCGGCGAAGTAGAAGGGGAAGAGGCGGTCGCGGTTGCGCAGGTAGTTGAGGAAGGTCCAGGGGCTTGCGGGGTCGGCGAGGGTGACGAGGTCGGCGAGGAAGGGGACTTGGAGGCTGGCGCCGTCGATGAGGAGTCCGGGGTGCCAGTGGAAGGAGGGGCGCTGTTCGTAGAAGGTCGCGGCGAGGGGGTGGATGCCGTGGGCGAGGGCGGCGAGGGAGAGGTTGAAGGGGCCGATGCCGATGCCGACGAGGTCGTGTGGCTGGTCGGGGTCGGGGGTGGGTCGGTCGGTCATCGGGGTGCGTCGCCTTTCTGGACTGTGTGGGTGAGGTGGGTGACGAGGTCGAGGAGGGTCCGGAGGTCGTGGGGTGTGGTGTGGGGGTTGAGGAGGGTGGCTTTGAGCCAGAGGCGGTTGTCGGTGTGGGCGCGGCCGAGGACGGCTCGGCCCTGGTCGAGGAGGGTGCGGCGGACGGTGGCGACGGTGTGGTCGGTGGCGTCGGTGGGGCGGAAGAGGACGGTGGTGATGGTGGGGCGGGCGTAGAGGTCGAGGGCGGGGTGCTGGGTGATGAGGTCGGCGAGTTGGTTGGCGGTGTCGATGGTGTGGTCGATGAGGTCGGCGAGCCCGGTGCGGCCGAGGGCTTGGAGTGTGACGGCGATTTTGAGGGCGTCGGGTCTGCGGGTGGTGCGCAGTGAGCGGCCGAGGAGGTCGGGGAGGCCGGCTTCGGTGTCGTCGTGGGCGTTGAGGTAGGGGGCCCGGTGGTGGAGTGGGTCGAGGAGGTGGTGGTCGGGGACGGCGAGGATGCCTGCTGATGCGGGTTGCCAGCCGAGTTTGTGGAGGTCGAGGGTGACGCTGTGGGCGCGGTCGAGGCCGTGGAGTGCGGTGCGGTGGGTGGGGCTGAAGAGGAGGGGGCCGCCGTAGGCGGCGTCGATGTGGAGTTCTGCGCCGTGGGTGGTGCAGAGGTCGGCGATGGACTCGAGGGGGTCGATTGCGCCGGTGTCGGTGGTGCCTGCGGTGGCGGTGACGAGGTGGGGGCCCGGGTGTCGGGTGAGGGTGTCGTGGAGTGCGGTGAGGTCCATGACGCCGGTGGGGGCGGGGACGGTGAGGGGTTCGGGGAGGCCGAGGAGCCAGGCGGCTCGGGCGATGCTGTGGTGGGCGTTGGCGCCGCTGATGGTCTGTACGGGGCCGTGGCGTTCGCGGGCGAGGAGGAGTGCGAGCTGGTTGGCTTCGGTGCCGCCGGTGGTGATGAGGGCGTCGGGGTGGGGTCGGCCGGGGTAGATCTCGGCGGCGAGCGCGGTGGTGGTGCGGGCTTCGAGGACTGAGGCGGCGGGTGCCTGGTCCCAGGAGTCCATGGAGGGGTTGAGGGCGGAGGCGGCGAGGTCGGCGGCTGCGGCGAGGGCGAGGGGTGGGGTGTGGAGGTGGGCTGCGCAGTGGGGGTGTGCGGGGTCCGCTGCGCCTTGGGCGAGTGCGGTGACGAGGGTGCGCAGGGCGTGGTGGGGGCCGGTGCCGTGGTCGGGGATGGCCGGGTGGCCGGCGGTGTGTATGTGGCGGGCGACGGTCTCGGGGCCGCCTGCGGGCAGCGGGCCGTGGCGTCGGCGGGCGCCGTCGTGGAGTGCGGTGAGGACGGTGTCGAGGAGGGGGCGCAGGGCTGCGGGGCCTTCGGTGCCTCCGGCGAGGGGTGGGGTGGGCATGGGTGGTGGGCCTTCCGGTGCGTGCGGGTGGACGTGCCAGCTTGTCCGGGTTTCTGGGGGCACGGCCGGGGAGCCCGGTGTTCTGAACTCGAAAGGGGGATCGGGGTGGGTGGTGGCGGGTCGGGTGGGGTGTGCCGGTGGTATGGGTGTGCCCGGCTTCCCCTCGGTGAGGGTGGGCCGGGCACGGGTGGTGCGGTGTGGGGTGCAGCTCAGTGGGCGTCGCGTACGGCGAGGGCGCGTCGGAGGTCGTCGATCTGGTCGATGAGTCTGCGGCGGAGGGCGGGGTGGAGGGTCGTGTCGTTCAGTGCCTGTTCGCCGAGGTGGAGGTGGCCCGCTCCGATGGCGTACGCGGGGAAGGCGTGGGCTCCGGCGGCTTTGGCGATGGCGGTGCCGCGGCGGGCGGCGAGCTGGGCGGCGTCGGGGTAGTAGCGGTCGACGTACGGGGTGGTGAGGTCGGTCTGTTCGGCTTGCCAGAAGCCTTGTGCGGTGGCGGTGAAGAGGTAGTTGGAGAGGGTGTCGTCGTTGAACATGGCGTGCCAGGCGGCGGCTTTGGCTTCGGGGCTGGGGAGGGCGGCGCGGCAGCGGGCGGCGCCTTCCTGTCCGGTGGCGCTGGGGTCGTGTTCGAGTTCGGTGGCGATGGTGGTCTCGTCGGTGGCGTCGAGGACGGCGAGGCGGGTGAGGATGCGCCAGCGCAGTTCGGGGTCGAGTTCGGGTCCGCCGGGGACGGAGCCGTCGGTGAGCCAGGTCCGGATGGTGTCGGGTTGGGTGGCGGCGTCGATGAGGTGGCGTACGGCGGTGAGGCGGAGGCCGGGGTCGGTGCCGTCCTCGGTGCGGCGGATGAGGTCGCGGCAGAGGGCGGTGAGGGTGGCGAGGGCGGCGGGGCGCTCGGCGGGGGTGACGTAGCGTCCGGCGACGTGGGTGCCGGCGAAGGTGAGGACGCCCTGGACGAGGGCTACGTCGGTTTCGTGGGGCAGGTGGGTGCGGGCGGTTTCGAGGTAGGTGGTGGGGTCGAGGTCGCCGTCGCGGACCATGTCGCGGGCGGTGTTCCAGACGACGGCCCGGGTGAGTGCGTCGGGGATGCCGGAGAGGCTGTTCACGACGGTTTCCCAGGACCGGGTGTCGGGGCGGACCTTGGCGTAGGTGAGGTCGCCGTCGTTGAGTACGAGGAGGGCGGGGCGGTGTCCTGGGCGGGTTGTTGTGGTGGTGTCGTGGGGGATGTCGAGTTCGATGCGGTCGCGGAGGACGAGCTGGTCGGGTCCTGACCGGGTGTCGGGGGTGTGGTCGAAGGTGGCGACGGCGATGCGGTGGGGGCGGCTGCCGTTGCGGTCGACGGTGAGGGTCCAGGTGCCGTCGTTCTCCTCGACGCGGGGGGTGAGGGTGTCGACGCCGGTGGTGCGGAGCCATTGGGCGGCCCAGGCGTGCACGTCGCGGTCGGTGGCGGAGGCGAGGTTGTCGATGAAGTCGGCGAGGGTGGCGTTGGAGAACTTGTGGCGGGCGATGTGGGTGTTGATGCCTGCGAGGAAGTCCTTCTCGCCGATCCAGGTGACGAGTTGGCGGAGTGCCGATGCGCCCTTGGCGTAGGAGATGCCGTCGAAGTTGAGCATGGCGGACGCGGTGTCGGGGACGGCGGCGGGGTCGGGGGCGACGGGGTGGGTGGAGGGGCGCTGGTCCGCGTCGTATCCCCAGCCCTTGCGGGCGACGCCGAAGTCGACCCAGGTCTCGGTGAAGCGGGTGGCTTCGGCGAGGGTCTGGAAGCCCATGTATTCGGCGAAGGACTCGTTGAGCCAGATGTCGTCCCACCAGGCGAGGGTGACGAGGTCGCCGAACCACATGTGGGCCATTTCGTGGGCGATGACCACGCCGCGCATCTGGCGTTCGGTGTCGGTGACGGCGGAGCGGTAGATGAACTCGTCGCGGAAGGTGACGAGTCCTGGGTTCTCCATGGCGCCGGCGTTGAATTCGGGGACGAATGCCTGGTCGTAGGAGTCGAAGGGGTAGGGCTCGTCGAACTTCTCGTGGAATCGGTCGAAGCAGGCGCGGGTGATGTCGAGGATCTCGTCGGCGTCGGCGTCGAGGTGGGGGGCGAGGGAGCGCCGGCAGTGGATACCGAAGGGCAGTCCGGCGTGGTGGGTGGTGACGGAGTGCCAGGGGCCGGCGGCAATGGCGACGAGGTAGGTGGAGATCAGTGGGGTGGGGGCGATGGTCCATCGGCCGTTGCCGGTGTGTTCGGTGGTGCTGTTGCCGAGGACGGTCCAGTTCTCGGGGGCGGTGACGGTGAGGGCGAAGACGGACTTGAGGTCGGGTTGGTCGAATGCGGCGAAGACGCGTTGGACGTCGTTCATGAACAGCTGGGTGTAGAGGTAGGTTTCGCCGTCGGTCGGGTCGGTGAAGCGGTGCATGCCTTCGCCGGTGCGGGAGTAGGGCATGGTGGCGTCGACGTGGAGTTCGTGGGCGCCGGCGGCGAGTGCGGTGAGGGGGTACCGGTTCTCGGTGAGGGCTGTGGGGTCGAGGGGTTGTCCGTCGAGGCTGATGGAGCGCAGGGTTTCGGGCTTGAGCTCGACGAATGTGTCTCCGGCGGCCAGTGCGGTGAACTGGATGACGGTGCGGGAGTCGAAGGTCTCTTCTCCCGTGGTCAGGTCGAGGTCGATCGTGTAGCGCTGCACGTCGAGGGTCTGGGCTCGGGTCTGCGCTTCATCGCGCGTCAGTACGGACATGGATCCACTGTGCCGTACGGGTGGCTCGGGTGCGGGTGGGATTCACGCAGGGCTGAGTGTGCGGGCGGGCGCGGTGCGGGGTGTCCGGCGGCCGGCCCTCACCCGGTGGTGGTCACGGGTGGTGCGGGCCGGGTGCGGCGGTGGTGGAGGAGGACGACTCCGTTGCCGAAGGTGCGGGTTCCGGCGAGGCGGAGGCCGGTCCTGGTGTCGGACGGCCCGAACAGGGGTGTTCCGCGTCCGACGAGGACGGGGTGGACGTAGATCCGGTATTCGTCGATCAGGTCGTGCTGCCTGAAGGCCGCCGCGAGGCCGGCGCCGCCGAGTGCCAGGTCGCCGCCGGGCTGTGCGGTGAGTGTCCTGATGTGTGCGGGGTCGACGTCCCGTACGAGGGTGGTGTTCCAGTCGGTGCGTTCCAGGGTTCTGGAGAACACGGTCTTGGGCATGTCCCGCCAGATCCTGGCGAATTCGGCCACGGGTCCGGCGTTGGCGGGGGCGGTGTCCGCGGTGGGCCAGAAGTGACGCGTCCGGTGAGGAAGCCGCCCATGGCGCCGAGCTGTTCGTTGAAGTGGTGGTGCAGTTCGTCGTCGACCAGGTGCCAGCCGATGTCGCGGTCGGGTCCCTCGACGAATCCGTCGAGGGACACCGACATCATCAGGATGATCTTTCGGTTCGCCTGTGCGCGGGTTCCGGTCACGGCCGGGCCGATACGCCCGCGGTGCCGTCGTGGTGCCGTGTCAGGACGACTGGGCGATCGTTTCGTGGTGGCGGATGACTTCCGCGATGACGAAGTTCAGGAGCTTCTCGGCGAAGGCGGGGTCGAGTTTCGCGCTCTCCGCGAGGCGGCGCAGGCGGGCGATCTGTTCGGCTTCGCGGGTCGGGTCGGCCGGGGGCAGTTTGTGGTTGGCCTTGAGGTGGCCGACCTGCTGAGTGCATTTGAAGCGCTCGGCGAGCATGTGGACAACAGCGGCGTCGATGTTGTCGATGCTTTCGCGCAGCCGGATCAGTTCCGCTCGTACGGACTCGTCGATGTCGCTCGTGGTCATGGTCATCGAGCTTAGACGGCCTTGCCCTGGGTGGTGATCGTCGGTGGGTGTTCGGGGTCGGGGACCTGGTCGCTCCAGCCTCCGGGTACGGCGCGGCCCTGTTGTTCACGGAAGTGGACGGGGGCGGTGCCGACGCGGCGGGCGAAGAGGCGGGAGAAGTAGGCGGGGTCGTCGTAGCCGACCCGGCGGGCGACTGCGGCGACGGGCAGGTCGGTTGCGGCGAGGAGTTCCTTGGCGCGGCCGAGGCGGATACCGAGGAGGTAGTCCTTGGGGCTGCAGCCGGCGCCGCGTCGTACGGCGGTGCGCAGTTCGGCGGGGGTCATGTTGTGCCGGGCGGCGTGCTCGGCGACGGAGAGCGGCTGGAAGGCGTCGCGGGCGAGGGCCTGGAGGACCGGGTCGCCGTCGGGGCCGACGTCGGCGCGGGCTCTGCGCAGGGCGACGAGGAGTTCATGGACGGCGGCGCCGGTCTCGACCTCCAGGAGCGGGTTGCCGCGTCTGGCGGCGCGGACCATGCGGCTGATGGCGGCGCGTGGTCCCGCGGTGTCGGAGAGGGGGACGAGGGGACGGTCGGGTTCGATGTAGCCGAGTTCGGTGTAGGTGGTGGTGGCGGGGCCGGTGAAGTCGACGAAGCTTTCGTCCCAGCCGGTGCCGGGGTCGGCGCCGTAGTGGTGGGGGGTGCCGGGGGTCAGCCAGATGAGGCTGGGGGCGGTGACGGGTGTACGCCGCCCGTCGGGGCCGCTGAACCAGCCGCTGCCGGAGTGGACGACGACGGCCACGTGGTGGTCGAGGGTGCGGGGGCCGACGGTGGGCAGGGCGCCGTGCTGCAGGCCGACGCCCAGACAGACGAGGCCGAGCCGGTGGTGGAGCGGGCTGGGTGTGAAGAAGCGCATCCAGGTGTGGTAGGTCGGCATCGCCTTGCGTTCCTCCGTTCCGCCCGGCCGGGCCCGGTTCTGCCGGGTGCGTCTCTGCTCGGCGCGCGTCGGTGATCTGCGCGTTGTGTCCAAACAGCAGTGATCTTTGTCCATGGACCGGCCGCACGCCAGGGGGTGAGGGTGGATGCAGCATTCCTCCCGGGTCCTCCCGCTCCGTGGTGCGTTCCGTTGTGCGGGCCCGGGGTGTGCGGGGTCCGGGGGTGGGACCGGCGCAACAGGAGAGTACGAGCACGATGGCTGATTTCACCGTGGGCGACGACCACTTCCGGCTCGACGGGGAGCCCGTACGCCTGTTGTCGGGGGCGTTGCATTACTTCCGGGTGCATGAGGCGCAGTGGGATCACCGGCTCTCGATGCTGCGGGCGATGGGTCTGAACTGTGTCGAGACGTATGTTCCGTGGAACCTTCATGAGCCGGAGCCGGGGATGTTCCGGGAGGTGGCGGCGCTCGGCCGGTTCCTGGACGCGGCGCACCGGGCGGGGTTGTGGGCGATCGTCCGCCCGGGTCCGTACATCTGTGCCGAGTGGGAGAACGGCGGGCTGCCGGCATGGGTGACGGGGCGGTTCGGGCGGCGGGTGCGGACTCGGGACGCCGGGTATCTGGGGGCGGTCGAGCGGTGGTTCGCGGAGCTGTTGCCGCAGGTGGTGGAGCGGCAGATCGACCGCGGCGGTCCGGTGATCATGGTTCAGGTGGAGAACGAGTACGGGAGCTACGGCACCGATCAGGTGTATCTGGCGCGGCTGGCCGAGGTGGTGCGTGGCCACGGGGTGACGGTGCCGCTATTCACGTCGGACGGGCCGGACGATCACATGCTGACGGGTGGTTCCGTGCCGGGGCTGCTGGCGACGGTGAATTTCGGGTCGGGGGCCCGGGAGGCGTTCGGGGTTCTGCGCCGGTATCAGCCCGAGGGTCCGCTGATGTGCATGGAGTTCTGGTGCGGCTGGTTCGAGCACTGGGGCGCCGCGCCGGTGGTACGGGATCCGAAGCAGGCGGCGGATGCGCTGCGGGAGATTCTGGAGTGCGGGGCGTCGGTGAACATCTACATGGCGCACGGAGGGACGAATTTCGCGGGCTGGGCGGGGGCCAACCGGTCCGGTCCGGTGCAGGACGAGGATCTTCAGCCGACGGTGACGTCGTACGACTACGACGCGCCGATCGATGAGTACGGGCGTCCCACGGAGAAGTTCTGGCTGTTCCGGGAGGTGCTTGCCGGGTATGCGGACGGTCCGCTGCCGGATCTGCCGCCGGAGCCTGCCGGGCTTGTGGCGCCGGTGCGGGCGGAACTGACCGGGTGGGCGCCGCTGTCGGGTGTGCTGGAGGCGCTGGGTGACCCGGAGCGGGCGGGGTCCGGTGTTCCGCCGACGTTCGAGGAGCTGGGGGTGGACCGGGGGCTGGTGCGCTACCGGGTCGGCGTGCCGGGTCCGCGGCGGCCGTACGCGCTGGGTGTGTCGGGGCTCCGGGACCGGGCGGTGGTGTTCGTGGACGGGGTCCGGGTGGGGGTGCTGAGCGATGAGCGGGCCGTGCTCGACGCGCCGGTGGCCGGTCCGGCAGCGGTGGAGCTGTGGGTGGAGTCGCTGGGCCGGGTCAATTACGGGCCGCGGCTGGGCGAGCCGAAGGGCATCACGGGCGGGGTGCTGCACGAGCGGCAGTTCCTGCACGGGGTGCGGGCGCGGGCGCTGCGGCTGGCCGCGTTCGAGGAGCCGGGGGCGGTGGACGCGGTGCCGTTCGGTGATGTGGTGGTGGGGCGGGCCGGGTTGTACCGGGGTGTGTTCGAGGTGGCGGGGCCGGCCGGCGGGGGCCTTCCGGATCACGCGGGTCTTGAACTGCCGGGCTGGACACGGGGGTTCGCCTGGGTGAACGGCTTCTGTCTTGGCCGGTACTGGTCGGCGGGTCCGCAGCGGACGCTGTACGTGCCGGGTCCGGTGCTGCGGGAGGGGGACAACGAGGTGTGGGTGCTGGAGGTGGAGGGTGCGGGGGCTCCGTATGCGGAACTGGGTCCGGGTGTGCCCGTGCGGACGGGCACACCCGGGGAGGTGCGGGGCTGATCCGGGGCGGGTCGCGCCGCTGGTGTCAGAGAGTCGCCGCTGCTGCGGCGATGTTGGCGGCGAAGGTCGAGACCTCGCTGTACACGCCGGGGTAGCCGGGTTCGGCGCAGCCTTCGCCCCAGCTGACGATGCCGACCTGGATCCAGGCTCCGGCGTTGTCCTTGCGGAACATGGGGCCGCCGGAGTCGCCCTGGCAGGTGTCGACGCCGCCGGTGTCGATGTACCCGGCGCAGATCTCGTCGCCGGGGACGAGGTCGCTGCCGTAGGCGTCCTGGCAGTCGGCGTCGTTGACGTAGGGCACGGTGGCCTTGAGGAGGTACCGCTGCTGGCCGCCGTTCTCGGCGGCGGCGCCCCAGCCGGCGATGGTGAACGTGCCGGTGTTGTACGTGGTGTCGGTGGCGATCTTCAGGGTGGGCAGGTCGATGGGCTTGGCGAGTTTGATCAGCGCCCAGTCCTTGCCCATGCCGGTGTAGCCGGGGGCCTGGAGGACCTTGGTCGACTTGACCTTGACGGCGCTGGATGACTGCAGGTCGACGACGCCGGCGGTGGCGGTGATGGAGGTGTTGTTGCCGGAGCCGTTCACGCAGTGTGCGGCGGTGAGCACGATGTTCTTCGTGTAGAGGGCGCCGCCGCAGCCCATGGAGAGGCGGACCATGAAGGGGAATTCACCCTGGGCGGCGCGGGTGCCGCCGACCACGGGGGCCGGGGCCGCGGACGCTCCGGTGGGCTGGAGGCTGACGGTGGCGAGGGCCACCGCCGCTATGACGGAGCATCTCTTGAGGGCGCGCAGAAGCTGCTTCAACGGGGTGCCTTCTTCCGTGGGGGGTTGTCTGGGCATGTGCCTGACAAAGGCATGAGCCGGATTATCGGGAAGCTCCCGCCGGCCTCACAAGGTCTGCTTTCCGGCCAAGATCACCTCTGGCGTCCGGGGCCGTCCTCGTCGCCGCCGCACTCGCATCCGCTTACAGTGGAAGCCGGTTGGGCGTCGCGGACGGGGGTACGGGCGTGACGAACGGCGGCCCGGTGGCACACGGCTTCCCTCATCTGGACACGGTCAGGTCCGCGATCACCGCGTTGTACCGGAGACTCTCGTACGACGGTGTACGCAGTTACGCCCCGAGCCTGGTCCCCGCCGACGCGGCCTTCTCCGACGCGGACGATCTGCATCTGGGCGCGCAGCGGGTGGCGCGGGCGATGGTCCAGCACCTGCATCTGCCGGACGCCCGGATGATCGTCGGGTTCCGGGCGATGGAGCATGCCGGGAGTGTCGAACTCGCCGCGGGCCCGGAGTACTTCATCGAGCTGAACGACCGTTTCCGTACGCATCGCAGGGACATCGGCGCGGCGCTCTCGCACGAGGTCACGCATGTGCTGCTGCACCGGCTGGGTCTCGAGTTCCCCGGTACGCGCGCCAACGAGATCCTGACCGACACGGCGGCCGCCTACCTGGGTGCGGGCTGGCTGCTGCTCGACGCGTTCCGGGAGGATGCCGCCTCCAGTCAGAAGCTCGGCTATCTCACCCCGGAGGAGTTCGGATACGTCCTGGCGAAGCGGGCGTTCGTGTTCGACGAGGATCCGTCGCCCTGGTTCACCAGTCCGCAGGCGTACACGGCGTACGGGAAGGGGCGGGCGCTGGCGTTGCGTGATGCCGAACAGCCGCCGCTGGTGGCGGCGGGCTGGGCGGGCCGGCACCGTTACGCGAAGGACCGGCGGCATGCCAGGGACCATCCGGGCGCAGCCGCGTCCGCCGGTGTTCCGTATGCCTTCGCGGGCGGCCCGGACGGACTGCGGGTCTCGTTCGGCTGCCCCACCTGCCACCAGCGGATCCGGGTCCCGGTCCGCGGCCGGGTGCGGGCCCGGTGCGGGCTGTGCCGCACGGTGCTGGAGTGCGACACCTGAGCCGTCCGCTCCGGGCCGCCGTAGAGTCGAAGGGTGGCAGACGACCCGATGACGGACTCCGGGAGCCTGTTCGAGGCCCTGTACGAGGGCGAGGACGCCGTCGTACGGATGCTGCGCGCGGGTGCGTCCGCGGAGTCGGCGGACGAGGACGGTGCGACGGCGCTCTATCTGGCGTCGGTGTCGGACCGGCCGGGGGTGGTGCGGCTGCTGCTGGCGGCAGGTGCGGATCCGGACCGGGCCTGCGGGCCCGAGGACGGCGATCTGCCGATCTGCGGTGCGGCGTGCGGCGGGCACACCGAGGTGGTCCGGGCGCTGCTGGCGGCCGGGGCGCGGCCGGATCTGCGGGAGCAGTTCGGGTTCACGGCGTTGCGCTGGGCGGCGGGTCTGGGGCATGCGCGGACAGCCGAGGTGCTGCTCGCCCATGGTGCGGACCCCGATCTGCCGGGTCCGGGTCCGGGGCACGAGCCGCCGCTGGTGTGCGCGGCCCGGCGCGGTTCGCTGGAGACGGTACGGACGCTGCTGCGGCACGGTGCGACGGCCCGGGCCGAGGCCCTGCGGGAGGCGCGTCGGATGCTCACGCTGGATGTCGAGGCGGAGCTGCGGACCGCGTTGCGGGAGATGTACGGGGACGGGGCCGGCGCGGATCCGGTGGTGCGCCGCACCCTGGTGGACGGCGGGGAGACGGTGACCGTCGAACTGGTGCGGGACGGGGCGCCGTTCGTGGGCCAGGAACAGCAGACGGGGCACGGGGCGATCGCGACGGTGCTGGAGGACGGGCTCGGGCTGGCGACGCCGTTCGCCGAACTGGCGGCGCGGGCGTTGCGCGGCGGGAATCCGGAGCTGGACAACTGGCACGAGGCGGTCGAGGTGCTGTGGCGGCGTGGTGACGAGGAGACGTTCCAGGCGGGCGCGGCGTGGTGTGCGAGCGGTGGCGATCCGCTGCGGCAGGCGTTCGGGGCGGATGTGCTGGCCCAGCTCGGCTTCCGTACCGGGGCGAGGCCTTTCGCGGCGCGGGCGCTGCCGGTGCTGCGGGAGCTGGCACGCGAGGCGTCGGACGCGGAGCTGATCCGGTCGGCGGTGCTGGGACTCGGCCATCATGGCGATCCGGTGGCGCTGCCGGAGGTGCTGCGGCACGCGCGGAGCCCGGAGCGGACGGTGCGGCTCGCGGTGGTGCTGGCGCTGTTCGACCTGGAGTCCGGCGATGGTGCCGAGGGGGTCGAAGCGCTGGAGCGGCTGAGCCGGGACACCGATACGGAGGTGCGGGACTGGGCCACGACGGCGCTGGCCTCGGTGGACGCGGACACCCCCGAGTTGCGCGCGGCGCTGGCGGAGCGGCTGGACGACGCGGATCCGGACACGGCCGCGGAGGCTGCGCTGGGTCTGGCGCGGCGTCAGGATCCGCGGGCGGTGGGGGTGGAGCGGCTGCTGACGGAGTCGGAGCCGGACAGTTATGCGTGGGCGACGGCGACGGCCGCGGTCGCCCATGTGCCGGACGGTGCGTTCGGGGGGCGCCCGGAGCGGATCTGCGGGTACCGGCCGTGAGCGGTGCCGGCAAGGAGTGGGCGGCGTGCGCCCCGCTCGGAGGGTGCGGTGACCGGGGGCGCAATGACCGAGGGGCGCGGTGACCGGGTACCCGG